>ONSX01000009.1 GCA_900320615.1 uncultured Eubacteriales bacterium | reverse complement strand
GCCGCCAGGGCAAGAGCGCGAAGCTGAAGGAAGTTATCAAATAAAGCTTCCCGTTAACATCATACTTGATATTGAAAAAGGAAAGCAGTCTCAGATGAATTGCTTTCCTTTTTTCATAAGAAAAACCGATTATGTTTAAGAAGAAAACCAAAATCATCCGGGAGCTTACGCCGCAGGAGAGGCGTATGCAGCAGAGGAACAGGAATGTTTTCATCATTGAAGCCGTGATTGCGCTTTTTCTGGCTCTTATCGCTGCCTTCCTTTTCTGCGGCTCTTATACAGTGCTGGACAGTTCGATGAGCCCGACGCTTGAGGTCGGTGACCGCGTGCTTGTAAACAAGGTGTCCTATCGGTTCAGCATCCACCGCGGTGACCTGATCGCCTATGTCGGCAGCAGCGCTTCCGACAGTACAATTCACATCAAGCGGGTTATCGGCCTCCCGGGAGAAACAATCCAGATCCGTGACGGACTGATTCTGATCAACGGAGAGACATACAATGAGAAGGAGGAATTTCCCGCAATCAGCAAGGCGGGGCTCGCCGAGAACACTATCACGCTCGGAAGCGGTGAATATTTTGTGCTCGGTGATAACCGCAACAATAGTGAGGACAGCCGGTTCGCTAATGTAGGAAATATCCAGAGCAGCCAGATCAGAGGAAAGGTCTGGTTCGTTGCCGCTCCGGCGGACAGAATAGGCTTTGCGGGATAAGATTATGACATA
Source organism: uncultured Eubacteriales bacterium (assembly GCA_900320615.1). Taxonomy (GTDB): domain Bacteria; phylum Bacillota; class Clostridia; order Lachnospirales; family Lachnospiraceae; genus Chordicoccus. Next base: position 30,000 of record ONSX01000009.1, on the reverse strand, counting down.
TCAGTGGTACCCGGGACATATGACAAAGACGATGCGCCAGATGAAAGAGGACCTGAAGCTGATCGATCTTGTGATTGAGATCGCGGATGCGAGGATTCCGGTCTCGGGACGGAATCCGGAACTCGGAAATCTGTGCGGCAATAAGGCAAGAATTGTTATTTTTGGAAAGGCGGATCTGGCGGACGAGCGCGAGACTGCCAGATGGCAGGAGGAATTCAGAAGGAAGGGACAGAAAACGATATTCTGCGACTTCCGGAAGAACAGTATCCGGAGGCAGCTTCTTCCTCTGATTCAGGAAGCGACGAGAGAGAAGGCAGAGCGGGACAGAAAAAGAGGCATGAAGCCCCGGAATGTCCGCGCTATGGTCTGTGGGATTCCAAATGTCGGAAAATCGACATTTATCAATTCATTCGCCGGAACAGCCGCGGCGAAAACCGGCAATCGTCCGGGAGTCACGAAAGGAAGACAGTGGATTCACATGGGCGGCGGTGTTGAGCTCCTCGATACGGCAGGTGTGCTCTGGCCGAAATTCGAGGATCAGAAGACCGGTCTTGCACTGGCGCTTGTCGGCTCAATGCCGGATGACATCATCGACAGGGGGGAGCTCGTCGTTGATCTGATCAGAGTTCTGAAAAAACGCTATCCAGGAATTCTGAACGCACGGTACGGGTGCGATGAGAGCCGGGAACAGGAGGCAGAGATCATGGCGGACATCGCAGCGCGGAGAGGCGCGCTGAAGAAGGGAGCCGAGCCGGATTACGAGAAGGTTTCGCGGCTCATTCTCGATGATTTCCGTTCAGGAAGAATCGGCAAGATTACGCTTGAGACAGCTGGTGATGAGCTATGACGGAAAAACAGCTGCAGAGAATGAGAGAGCGTGAGGAGAAGGCAAGAGCGAGGCTCGAAAAGGAGATCAGCCGCACAAAGTCGCTGATGGTCTACGAGGAAACATACGCATCGTCTGGACCCGTATGCGGCATCGATGAGGCCGGACGGGGTCCGCTGGCGGGTCCAGTCATGGCGGGAGCGGTTATTCTGCCATCGGACCATATGATTTTGGGTCTGAATGATTCCAAGAAGCTGTCTCCGAAGAAGAGGGAGGAGCTCTATGCCATTATCATGAGGGAGGCGGCTGCTGTCGGAGTCGGATCTGAGTCTCCGGAGACGATTGATCAGATCAACATTCTGCAGGCGGATTACAGGGCAATGCGGACCGCGATCGGAAAGCTTGCCCTGAAGCCGGGAATTCTGCTTAATGACGCGGTGACCATTCCTGACGTGCAGATTCCGCAGGTCGCTATTATCCACGGGGACGCTCTCAGCGTGTCGATCGCGGCCGCCAGTATCGTGGCAAAGGTCACGAGAGACAGACTGATGATCGAGTACGACCGTCTGTATCCGGAGTATGGCTTCGCAAGAAACAAGGGCTACGGAACAGCCGAGCATATCGCCGCTCTGAAAAAGTACGGTCCGTGTCCGATTCACAGGAATACCTTTATCACGCACTTTATAGACGGAGTATGATACAATAGATCATGCAGCAGTATATGTTGCCTGCGCCTGAAAGAATCTGCGGAGGCATCCGTGCCCGGGATAGAGGGGCGAAAGACAGATGGGCGATGCCATCTGCGTTCGAAAGAGGAGGATCGATTGAACAGACGCACTGTCGGAAGCGAGCAGGAGCGCGTTGCAGCCGCTTTTCTGATAGAACAGGGCTATGAGATCCGTCAGATGAATTTTCGCTGCCGGAGCGGAGAGATCGATATCGTCGCTTCGGAGGGGCGGTATCTTGTGTTTGTTGAGGTCAAGTACCGCTCCTCGGGAAGTGCGGGCGATCCGCTGGAGGCAGTAGGGAAGAAGAAACAGCGGCAGATTTCCAGAACAGCCTCTGTGTATCTTCACCTGCATGGCCTGTCCGGAGATACGCCGTGCCGCTTTGATGTAGTCGGGATCACGGGAGCGGGACATGTGCGTCTTGTGCGAAATGCATTTGATTACTGCTGACTGTTCAGTCACAGGGGGAGTGTGAAAAACATCATGTCAGATGAAATAAGGGTGGATAAGAGTCCGGATCTTCGCCCGGAGAGGGGAGCACAGACCCGGAAGAACACGGAGAAGAAGAGACGGAAGAGAAGAAGAATTGCATTTCTTGTGTGCCTTATAGTGGTCGCGGCGATTCTTCTCTCGATTGTTGTGGTGGCAGCTGTCAACAAATGGCGTCTCCATATTGAGCTGAATGGCAAGAGTTCTGAGACAATCGAAGTCTTTGACCCGTACAAGGAGGCAGGCGCGAAGGCATGGACAGAGGGAACACTTCTTAAGCTGATTCGCCGTCCGCAGAAGGTCACGTTGAACGGAGAAGTTGACACAGGAAAAGTCGGTGACTATACGATCACATATACGGCAGAATACGGGGAGAAGCAGGCTTCGGTGACGAGGACAGTCAAGGTCGAGGATACTGAGGCGCCGGTTATCACGCTGGTGTCGAATCCGGACAGCTACACGCTTCCGGGCCACGAGTATGTGGAGGAAGGGTATTCGGCGACTGACAATTATGACGGGGATCTGACGGCTAATGTCACAAGTTCCGAGAACAACGGCGTCATCACGTATACGGTGACCGACAGCTCGGGAAATGTGGGAACCGCGACGAGAACGATTAACTACAAGGACCCGAACGCACCGGTCATTACGCTGAACGGAGACGCCCAGCAGACAATTATTGTCGGCGGAACATGGACATCCGGCTGTACCGCAGTTGATGATGTGGACGGAGATGTGACGGCGAGGGTGACGCAGACAGGTGATGTCGATGTCAATACACCGGGCACCTACACCGTTACCTACACGGTATCGGATGCCGCGGGCAACACAGCGACAGCCACGCAGACAATCAAGGTCGTCCAGCTGACAAATGATGAGAATCAGGCCGTAAACGGCAAGGTCATTTATCTAACGTTCGATGACGGTCCGTGCGAGTACACGGATCAGCTGCTTGCCACGCTCGCGAAGTATAATGTCCACGCGACTTTCTTTACGACCAGTCAGTTCCCGAATTATCTCTACTGCATCCAGGAGGAGGCCGCCGCGGGACACACGGTCGCGGTCCACACGTATTCGCACGAATTCTCGCAGGTGTACGCGAGTGCCGATGCGTACTGGAATGATTTCAATCAGCAGGAGGCTGTAGTCCAGCAGTATACGGGACAGACGACGAACATTTTCCGATTCCCCGGAGGAAGCTCCAATACGATGAGCGCCAGGTACTGCCCGGGAATTATGACGGAACTAGTCGCAGAGGCCGCTCAGAAGGGACTGACTTATGTGGACTGGAACGTATCGAGCGGAGACGCTGACGGTCAGCCGACAGCCGATCAGACCTTCCAGAATATTATCACCGGAGTACAGAGCCACGATGTGTCCTTTGTGCTCTGCCACGATATTCACAAGAATACGGTCGACTGCATGGATAAGACGATCCAGTGGTGCCTTGAGAACGGATATACGTTCCTTCCCATCACTGCAAATTCGCCGACCTGCCATCACCATATTGCAAACTGAGATCTGGCCTGCCTGAGCGGCAGGACAGAAAAATGAGGACTTCCGATTCGGAAGTCCTCATTTTTTGAAACATGTCCGCCAGCGGACTATTTTTTTCTGGTCGCGAAGTGGCGGATCACAACGTAAATGACGATCAGGAAGGCCATCAGGTATCCGGCAAAGCCAAGAAACGGAATTCCGAAAACCTTCGGCTTCATATCGGTCGTACAGATGATGCTGGCGCCGACCAGCAGCGCGGCGACCCAGAGCCCGATGACTGTGTTGCGCACAAGCCGCCTTAAGAGAAATGCAAAATCACGAGATGTCCTGATCTCAAGATTAATGCGGCTCTGACCGTTCAGATACTCCTTCATGATGTCTGTTGCGAGAGAAGGAAGCTGCATTCCCTTCTTGAACGCGCGATAGAGATCAAAGCCGTTTTGCTTTAGTTCCGCCTTCCAGTTCAGGCCGCCGAGATACTCATTTTTCAGGCGCTCTTTCGCGATCCCGATCATATCGAGGTCCGGGGCGATTTCTATGAGAACGCCTTCGATATCAGTCAGCCCGCGGACGAGCATCGTCATGCCGTGGGGGATCGCGATGTGGTTCGTCTTCATGATGTCCATCATCGTCTGGAAGAAGTCGACCAGGTCAATGTTGCCCATGTCCGAAGAGGCATACCGCTGCACCAGTTCGCGGATGTCCTGATAGAGCTTGTCGCGGTCGGGCCGGCCCTTGAATTCACCAAGTCCGAGAACCGCATTTTCAATCATTGCGATGTCATTGGTTGCAACGCCCTTCACGCCGTCTGTCAGGTTCCGGCGGTCTTTCTCGCTGAGACGCCCCATCATCCCCATATCGATCCAGATGATTTTGCCATCGCGGATCAGGACATTGCCGGGATGAGGATCGGCGTGAAAAAAGCCGTCGTCGATGACCTGCTTCAAGAAGTTGTCGATGAATTTTCTGCCGATTTCCTTCAGGTCATATCCGTTTGCAAGCAGATTTTTCTTGTCATTGATCGGATAGCCGTCGATGTATTCCATGACGAGAACCTGTTGCGTCGTATATTCCCGGTAAAGCTTTGGTACGCCAACATAGGCAATTCCTCTGTTGTTGCGCTCGAATTCTTCCATGTTCGCGGCTTCCTTGAGAAAATCCATTTCCTCCTGAGCAACCCGCCACATTTCATCGAGTACCTGGCCGAGATCAACAAGGTTCTTCAGATTGGCTACAGGCGGCAGAAACTTTGCGGCCCGCTGCAGCAGCCGGATGTCCCGCGCCATGGTATTGTAGATTCCCTTTCGCTCAATTTTGACGATCACGTTCTCACCGCTCAGAAGCTTTGCGCGATGTACCTGTGCGATGGAAGCCGATCCGATCGGAATTTCGTCGATTGAGGCGAAGATATCGCGGTAGTCCATGCGATAAGAGTGATTCAACACATCAACCGCATCGGAGAAAGGCATCGGCGGTACTTCTGAATTCAGTTTCATCAGCTCATCACAGTAGGCCTTCGGAAGAATGTCCGAGTGAAGCGAGACAACCTGGCCGAGCTTGATGTAGGTTGGTCCGAGCTCCTCGAGGATGATGCGCAGCTTCTCCGGTGTAATGCCGCGCGTGATGTGATTTCTGCGCAGAACGTCCATGATCTCGCGCAGCCGGGAACGATTCTTTCCACCGCTCACTTCATCGCCAGCCATATAGGAGGAATCCGCCTGGCCGGAACGCCCCTGGAAAGAGTCCATGCGGTTCGGATCGTGAGAACCGGCCCGCGAAACATGGGCGGAAGATATATGACCGGTATCGGGCATGGATTCCTCATCGGCGCCGTGAGTCTCATCAGGCACAGGCTCAAAGTCGGCATCACGAACGATATCATCATTGATTCGTCTTGAGGCTGGCCCGCTTTCATCGTGACGGAGTTCGCCATCTGCCCCGGCGCATGAAGAGACAGAGCCCGACGGTCTGTCAGGCCCTGCTTCTCTGCCGGTTTTCAGTTCTGTCTTAAATCCGTTATCTGGCATTAGTCGGCTTTATTCACCTGCTCCTTAAGTGCTGCAAGCTGCTCAGGAGAGAGCCTGGAGAGAAAATCCGTAACTTCGGCATCGGTGACGGTCTTGTCAGAGGACTCCCCGGACTTCTCTGTCTTGTCGACCGTCTCGGCCTTCTTTTCGTTCATTTTGTGTTTCAGTTCCTGGTTGAGAGTTTTTCCCTCCTCGACCGTGATCTCACCCTTCTTTACCAGCTCATCGACGAGAGCCTTTGATTTTTCAGCAGTCGTCGCGGCAGCTCCGATACCAAGAAGGAAGATCTTCTTTACTTCATCTTCAAGAATATTTGTCATAATCGTTTCCTCCTTTTGCTTTTACAGGTCGACATGCACGCCGGGAAGTTCAGAAGAGAGCAACAAGCTTCGGGATGAAAATTATGAGCCCGATCACAGCGGCGGCCATTGCGGATACCAGAACTGCACCTGCAGCTGCATCTTTTGCAAGTTTGGCAAGAGGGTGCCACTTGTCTGTTGCAAGGTCAACTACAGCCTCGACAGCAGTATTTACAAGCTCAAGACTAATCACAAGACCGAATAGGAGAATACAGATACACCATTCGGTTACAGAAAGACCGAGCAGCGCGCCGACGATGATCACCAGGGACATGGCAGTCAGATGAATCTTGATGTTTCGTTCTTTTTTGACTGTCGCAAAAATCCCCTGAAATGCGTGTCCGAAGCTTTTGTACAGAGGCTGCTTTTTCATTACTGGTCTGCTTCCTTTCCCGGAATCAGTTTTCCTGTTCTTATCTCATTTTACCATCTCATGAAAGCGGAGGCAATCAGACAGAACAGAACTTTCACGAAAAGGGAGGAGTACGCCGCTTATCTTGCACGGACGGCTCCGGCGCATAGCGGGTATCAGCATGCTTTTACTCTCTGCTTTTCTCTGTGTTAAAGCAAATGACATAAATACAAATATTTATGCGCAATAAAAATAACCCAAAAACAACAAAAATACATCCCAAAATCATACCACCCATCCCGCAATCTAAAGACCATAGCCGCAGCTCAATCGCTCTGTTCCTATATCCGCAGACAATCACAAAAGACATAATAACGACGGGAGCGATTTCGATAATGATCAGCGTGACCATAATCCTGAACCGGAGACTCATAAATTTCCAGCTAATATTTACATCCCGGCATAATCCATAATCACAACTCACACAAATTTCTGCTATAATTCTACCTTGTACAACAAAATTACTACACCAACCCACAAAAAGGATCCAACTTACGCTAATGAATATCAAAATTAAATGGAAAAATCACAGCGGTTTCAAACTTCACGAGCATGACAGCGTCGCTTATCTGACCGTCCCTGCATTTGACGAAAAGAGCTGGATTCAGAATGCATTCAGCACCCGGCTCGGAGGCATCAGCAAAGGATATCTTGCCAGTATGAACCTCGGATTTAACCGCGGGGATGACCCAGAAACCGTAAAGAGAAATTACCGGATTTTTGCCGAAGCGACCGGGCTAAATACAGAAAACATGATCCTGTCCAAGCAGACGCACACGACAAATGTGCGTCGCGTGACAGTAGCAGACAGGGGCAGAGGAATAACGAGGCCGGTCGGCTGGGATGATGTCGATGGCCTCGTTACAAATGAACCTGGCTGCGTTCTGGTAACTGTATTTGCGGACTGTGTGCCGCTTTATTTTGTCGATCCGGTGCACCATGCGATCGGGCTGTCCCACTCGGGATGGCGGGGCACTGCCGCCAGGATGGGACAGGTCACGATCGAGCGCATGCAGAGAGAATTCGGGACAGATCCAGCTGATCTGCTCACCGCCATCGGTCCCTCTATCTGTGAAGACTGCTACGAGGTGAGCTCTGAGGTCGCCCGGCAGTTTCCGGAAAAATTCAGCAAAGAAAAGCCGGACGGAAAGTACCTGCTCAACCTGCAGGAGGCGAACCGGCAGATTATGGTAGACGCGGGCGTGCCGCGGGAGCATATCACGATGCCGGGGATCTGTACCTGCTGCAATCCGGACTTTCTGTTTTCACACCGCGCATCGCACGGGAAGCGCGGCCTGTGCGCCGCTTTCCTCGGCATTAAATAAGAACTGCGGCATTTGTCATCGGATTATGGAGGCAATCAGTGCCATCAGGAGCTGCGGGAAAAGTTTTCCATAAATTTTGAACTGACCAGGGAGAGAGCCAGAGGCGATTTTCTTGACAAATACAGGCAGAACCCATAGAATTAACACTCGTGAGAACAACGGTATCTGTATGCATTTTCCGCACAAAAGTTAAAAGCGGAGGAACGCGCAGCTGCCTTAGACTTAGTAAGGAGGCATTATATGGCAGTTCCCTATAACCACCTCGAGGTGGAAGAGAAATGGACGAAAAAATGGGAGGAAAACCCGATCAATATCAACGACGGGAAGAAGCCGAAGTATTATTGTCTCGACATGTTTCCGTATCCGTCAGGTGCGGGACTCCATGTCGGCCATTGGAGAGGCTATGTCATTTCCGATGTATGGGCGCGTTATAAGATGATGGACGGCAATCACTACGTCATTCATCCGATGGGCTGGGACGCATTCGGGCTGCCGGCTGAAAATTACGCGATCAAGACAGGCCAGCACCCGGCTATTTCCACGGCGAACAATATCCGGAATATCAAGCGCCAGATTAAGCAGATCGGCGCGATCCGCGACTGGGATATGGAGCTTAATACGACGGATCCGTCCTTCTACAAGTGGACGCAGTGGATCTTTGTCCAGATGTTCAAGCACGGCCTTGCCTATGAGAAGAAGATGCCTCTGAACTGGTGTCCGCATTGCAAGGCAGTCCTCGCCAATGAAGAGGTTGTCGATGGCAAATGTGAACGCTGCGGAACAGAAGTAACGAAGAAGAATCTCCGTCAGTGGATGCTGAAGATCACAAAGTATGCGGACAGACTTCTCGACGGCCTCGATACACTTGACTGGCCGGACAAAGTCAAGAAAATGCAGAGAGACTGGATCGGACGCTCCTACGGCGCCGAGGTTGATTTCCCGGTGGCCGGAAGAGATGAGAAGATCACGGTCTACACGACCCGTCCGGACACACTCTGGGGCGCGACCTTCATGGTTCTTTCTCCGGAGCACGAGCTCGCAAAGAAGATCGCAACTTCGGAACAGGCGCAGGCGGTCGAGGACTATTGCAAATATGCCGCAAATAAATCCAATGTCGAGCGTGTGCAGAATAAGGAGAAGACCGGTGTCTTCACGGGCGCTTACGTAGTGAACCCGCTGAACGGGAAGAAGATTCCGATCTGGCTCTCCGATTATGTTCTCGCTGATTACGGAACCGGGGCTATTATGTGCGTACCTGCTCATGATGACAGAGACTTTGCATTTGCGAAGAAGTTCGGCCTTCCGATCATTCAGGTCATTGCGAAGGACGGCAAAGAGATCAGTGACATGAAGGAGGCCTACACAGAGGCTTCCGGAACAATGATTAATTCCGGAGACTGGAACGGAATGGAATCCTCAAAGCTCAAGAAAGAGGCTCCGTTCCTCATTGAGAAGATGGGAATCGGACGCAAGACCGTCAATTATAAACTCCGCGACTGGGTCTTTTCGAGACAGCGCTACTGGGGTGAGCCGATCCCGATTATTCACTGCCCGAAGTGCGGCGCGGTGCCGGTTCCGGAGGACCAGCTTCCGGTTCTTCTTCCGGAAGTCGAGTCCTATCAGCCGACCGATACAGGCGAATCTCCGCTGGCAGCGATTGACAGCTGGGTCAATACAACCTGCCCGTGCTGCGGCGGACCGGCAAAGCGCGAGACCAATACCATGCCGCAGTGGGCTGGATCTTCCTGGTATTTCCTGCGCTATGTGGACGTTCACAATGACAAGGAGCTTGTGAGCCGTAAGAAGGCAGACAAGTACCTTCCGGTCGATATGTATATCGGCGGTGTCGAGCATGCAGTTCTTCACCTGCTGTATTCGAGATTTTACACGAAGTTTCTGCATGACATCGGTGTTATTGATTTTGATGAGCCGTTCCAGAGACTGTTCAACCAGGGCATGATTCTCGGACCGAAGGGCATCAAGATGTCGAAGTCACTCGGCAATGTCGTCTCTCCAGACGACATGGTCCGGGATTATGGCTGCGATTCCCTGAGACTCTATGAGCTCTTCATCGGACCGCCGGAACAGGATTCCGCGTGGGATGAGAGAGGAATTGACGGAGTCAACCGCTTACTGAAGAAGTTCTGGAACCTCGCGCTCGATTCAATCGACGCGGACGTAAAGGCGACCCCGGAGATGATCAAGCTCCGCCACAAGCTGATTCAGGACATCACGATGCGTCTCAATCAGTTCGCACTGAACACGGCGGTCTCCAAGTTCATGGAGTACAACAACCAGATGCAGAAGATCGCACAGAGGGAAGGCGGCATTGACAAGGAGACGATCGGAACATATGTGAGCCTTCTTGCTCCGTTTGCACCGCACATCAGCGAGGAAATCTGGGAGCGTCTCGGCCATGCGGATTCTGTCTTCCATCAGCCCTGGCCGAAGGCTGACGCAAAGCTTGCCGCGGACGATGAGAAGGACATTCCGGTTCAGATCATGGGCAAGACAAAGGCTGTCATCCGTCTGTCCGTCAAGGCCTCAAAGGACGAAGCTCTGAGTGCCGGCAAAGCCGCAGTGGCTGACAAGATCGGCGATGCAGCGATTGTCAAGGAAATTTATGTTCCGGGGAGAATTATTAACTTCGTCATCCGGAAATAAAACATTTCCATACAGTGTCAAAAAAGGAATGGCGGGATTCATGGAATCCTGTCATTCCTTTTTTTGATGATGATGCAGCGCCACTGCTCTGATCAACGGACCGGAGACTTCTGTCTGCAAGATTCAGTGTACCCGCTTCAGCTTTGAGATATCCGGCACTGCCATCAGCGAATAATTCGTGTGGTAGATGACAAAGCCCGGCTTGCCTCCATTCTTTTTCCTGAGATTCTTTCGCTGCGTGTAATCGACTTCCACCTTCGGCGATTTCCGCTCCGAGGAGTACCAGGAGGCGAGAGCGCCTGCCTCCTCAAATGTGCGATCCGGAACCTCCTTCCCCATCGTGCGGACAATGACATGAGAGCCCGTCGCGCCTTTTACGTGGAACCACCAGTCGCCGCCGTTTGCAATCTTGAAATCAAGCTCCTCATTCTGATAGTTATTCCGGCCGACATACATGGTGAAGCCGTCTGAAGACAGATACTCGTACGGGGCCGCCTTCGATTCCCGCTTCGCGCCCTTTTTCGCCGCAGACTTCTTCTGTGCAAAGCCGTAATCGGAGAGCTCGCGGCGGATCTGGTGGAGGTCAGCCTCGGACTCTGCAAGATCGATGGACGTGAGAATGGATTCAAGCTGCTCGCGGTCCGCCTCCGTCTCCGCAATCTGGCCGGTGAGAGCCTCTTCCGTCCGCTTCAGCTTGCCGTAGCGCGCGAAATATTTCTGAGCATTCTGCTGCGCGGTCATCGTCGGATCGAGCGGAATGATGAGTGGCTCACCCGTGTAGTAATTCTGGCAGGAGAGGGATTTTGCTCCGTCCTCCGCCTCATATCCGTATGCGTTCAGCATCTCTCCGTAAATGCGGTACTTATCTTTTTTTGCAGTTGATGCGAGCTGCTTCTGCTGGATCGCGAATTTCTTGTTTGTGCGTTCAAGCGCCGTCGATGCCAGGTGTCGGAGATCTGAGGACTTCTGCCGCATGCGCGTCACGCGGTCCTTTGCCCCGTAATAGGCGAGCAGCATGTGTGAGACAGATTCCGGATAGATAAATGAATATCCGGCAGGTCCCGCAGATGGTTTCTCCCTCGAACCGGCTGTCTCATCACCATACATCCGGTAGGGGAAGACGCCGAATTCCACGGGCTCTCCGTTCTTCAGGACGATGTTTGGCGTAAAGACGCCGTTTCGAATCCGCTCCATATGGCCGAGGAATGCCGAGGCAAGGCGCGACTGTTCTCCTGGCAAAAGGTCCGGGAAGGTTTTTCTCGGGTCAATGCCGGCCTCAAAGACGAATTCCTCCGCTGCTGCCGGAGAGAGACCCGTGAACGTTCCATATAGCGCTCTCACGATGTCGGGAGAGGAGCCGCCGGAGAGCGTCGAAAGGAAGTCTGCCTCATCTTCAATGGAGAGAGGGTTCGTCTTATTCTGCGCCGGAATAAACCATTTCCGGCCGGGGAGTACTTCGCGGACCGAGCTCATGCTGGCGGGGACGCGCTTGATACTGTCGATAATTGTATTTTCCTCATCCGTGAAAATGATGTTGCTGTATTTGCCCATGAGCTCAAGAATCAGCTTCTTTTCACGAAGATCACCGAGTTCATCGCGGTGCGTGATAGTAAAGATGACGACGCGCTCAAGACCCGGCTGCGTGACCGCGGTAATCTGGCCGCCCTGGATGTGCTTCCTCAGGAGCATACAGAAATTCGGGGCTGTGATCGGTGCCTCCTTCTTCTCGTCACTCAGATAAATGAGCGGAAGAGATGCATTTGCGCTCATAAATAAAATATATTGTTTCTTGTTATTTTTGATCAGCAGCTGCAGTTCGTCCTTCTCCGTCTGGACGATGCGGCTGATGCCGCCGCCAGTGAGAGATGCGGAGAGCTCCCGGACAACCGCTGCCGTTGTGATGCCGTCAAAAGCCATATAACCTACCTCGCAGATTTTTCTGAATACGTATCACTATACCATGCTTTCCGGCCACTGTACACATCGCCTGTCTTTTCGTGCCCCCGGGTCGTATGCGTTATCGGGCAGCCTCCACTTCCCGTCGCCCCGCCACAGCATCTCGAGGCGATCTGCGGCTCATTCGTTTTCGCAGACTTCCACTGCGCCACAGCTCCAGTATGGGACGCAGCACCTCAAGGCGATCTGCGCATTCGTTTCGCAGGGCCACTTTCCATCTCTCCGGTTGACGGATCCGCGGGGCTGCGCTACAATAGAATGCACTATGGAGTTATATGCGCAAGGGAGATTTATGATCATATGATCTGCAGCATGACCGGATTCGGCCGCGCGGAGGTGGCCGATGAAACGAGAAAACTGACGGTGGAGATCAAGTCCGTCAATAACCGCTATCTCGACTTCAACATACGGATGCCGAAATCCATGAGTTGTCTCGAGACAAGGATCCGCGACGTCCTGAAGGAATATATGACGCGCGGCAAAGTCGACGTCTTTATCACGGATGAGGAAAATGCAGGGCGCGCGTCCTCACTCCGGTACAACGAGGCCATGGCATCTGCTTACGTCCGGTACATGAGGCAGATGGCGGAGAAACTTGAACTTGATCCGGTGATTCATGTCGCCGACGTCGCGTCCGCGCCGGATGTCTTCACATTGAGTGAAGCAGGAGCAGACGCGGAGGAGCTGTGGAAGAGTCTTGAGCCGGCCTTGCGCAAGGCAGCCGATGCCTTCCGCAAGGCCCGGATAAGTGAGGGGGAGCGTCTTAAGACCGATCTTCTCGGAAAGCTCGCAGAGCTTCAGAAACTTGCAGAGGACGTAAGGCGCCACGAACCGGAGATTCTCACTGCGTACCGGGAGAGACTCCAGGAGACGCTCGGGGAGATTCTGGCGGACAGAAGCATCGATGAGACAAGAATCGCGGCCGAGTGCGTTGTCTATGCCGACAAGATCTGCACCGATGAGGAGTGCGTGCGCCTCCTGTCCCATATCCGTCAGATGACGGAGGATCTGACAGGAGGCGGTGCTATCGGGCGCAAGCTCGATTTCCTCGCACAGGAAATGAACCGCGAGGCAAATACGACGCTCTCGAAGGCGGGTGATATCGTGACGGCCGACAGTGGGATCGCCATGAAGACCGTGATCGAAAAGCTCCGCGAGCAGATTCAGAATATCGAGTAATACGTACAGCAAAGGAGGCTCCATGTCAGAGAAGGGAATCATCGTTGTTCTGTCCGGCTTTTCGGGCGCGGGAAAGGGAACAGTCCTGAAGGCACTTCTGGACAGATATCCGGACTACGCACTCTCTGTGTCCTGCACGACACGGGCGCCGAGAGAGGGAGAGAAGAACGGCGTCAATTACTATTTTGTGACCGATGAGGAGTTTAAGAACATGATCCGCGAGAACGGCTTCTATGAATATGCCTGTTACACGGACTGTTCCTACGGAACGCCGCGGAAATATGTAGACGAGAAGCTCGCAAAGGGCATCGATGTCATTCTGGAAATTGAGGTTCAGGGCGCCATGCAGATCAAACAGCAGTTCCCGGACACGCCTCTCATTTTCCTGACGACACCGTCGGCGGAGGTCCTGAGAGAACGGCTCATCGGGCGCGGGACGGAGACCATGGACAAGATCCGCAGACGGCTCGCGAACGCGGCGCGGGAGGCGAAATCCATTTCCGCCTATGATTATTTACTAATCAATGACAGTGCGGAGCGGTGCGCCGGGGATCTTCATATGATCATCCGTTCTGAGCACGAGAAAGCGCAGCTGAAGGAGCGAGGACGGTTCGGACCGGACCGCGACCGGGCCGCCGGGATCGACGCCGGAATCGCTCATATGCGCACAGACCGGAACCTTGACTTTATACAGAAAATCACCGAAGAAGTACAGACATTCAAAACAAAGGAGGAGAACTAAAATATGCTGATTCGTCCGTCTTATAAGGAAATGATGGAGGTTGTTAACAAGGCAAGCGAGGATGACACGACTCCGATCGTATCGAGCCGCTATTCGATCGTCATGGCGACCGCAAAGCGTGCGCGCCAGATCGTGGATGGAGACGTTCCGCTCGTCAAGACCACGGATGGCGAGAAGCCGCTCTCAATCGCTGTTGATGAGATTTACCAGGGCAAGGTCCACATTCTTCCGAATGACGAGACCTATGATGATGAGGGCTGATCCGTCCAGATGAAATTATTTATGGTGTCACTCGGATGCGACAAGAACCTCGTCGACTCCGAAAAAATGCTGGGTGTTCTCACGAGGGCAGGCTTTGAGATCACCGACGATGAAAATGAGGCCGAGGCTGCGGTCGTCAACACCTGCTGTTTCATTGATGAGGCGAAGAAGGAAAGTATCGATCAGATCTTTTCGCTCGCGCGTCTCAAGGAGACCGCGAAGCTGAAGGTTCTGATCGTGTCCGGCTGCATGGCACAGCGCTACAAGGACGAGATTCTGGACGAGATTCCGGAGATCGACGGAATCGTCGGGACAACCGGGATTGACGGCATCGCACAAGCGATCACGGACGCGCTGGGAGGTACACGGGATGCCGTCATGGATGACATCTCGACCGACCCGGAACTTGATCCGGACGAGCGCGTAATCACGACCGGAGGCCATTTTGCGTACCTGAAGATCGCGGAAGGGTGCGACAAGCACTGCACCTACTGCGCGATCCCATCGTTCCGCGGAAGATACAGGAGCTATCCGATGGAAAAACTCACGGCAGAGGCGTTCGGTCTCGCCGGTCAGGGTGTAAAAGAGTTGATTCTTGTCGCGGAGGAGACAACTCTCTATGGGGTGGACATCTACGGGAAGCCGATGCTCCACGTTCTCTTACAGCGCCTCTGCGACATTCCGGGCATCGAGTGGATTCGTATTCTCTACTGCTACCCGGAGGACATTTATCCGGAGCTCATCGATGTCATGGCCGCAGAGCCGAAGATCTGCCACTACCTCGATATGCCGGTTCAGCATGCGTCGGACGCCGTTCTTAAGCGCATGAACCGTCGGACGACAGAGGCAGAACTGATGGAAAAGATCCGTCTGCTGAGGAAGCGAATCCCGGACATCGCGCTCCGGACGACTCTCATCTCCGGATTTCCGGGAGAGACGGATGAGGATCACCAGGTTCTCATGAATTTTGTCCGCCGCATGAAGTTCGACCGGCTCGGCGTATTTACCTACTCGCGAGAGGAAGGGACTCCCGCCGCTTCGATGGAGCCGCAGGTTCCGAAAGAAGTCATGGAGAAGCGACGCGATGAGATCATGTCTCTTCAGCAGGAGATTTCCGCTGCGCGCGGGCAGTCTCTCATTGGCAGGAAGATGCGTGTCTTCACGGAGGGGAGCATTCCTGAGGACGGCGTCTATGTCGGACGAACCTACGCGGACGCCCCGTCTGTAGACGGCCTCGTGTTCTTCCAGTCAGAGCGCAGTCTTATGAGCGGCGACTTCACCGATGTCCGGATCACAGGTGCCTCGGAGTATGACCTCGAGGGGACAGAAGAATATCAGGATGCCTGACACAAGGAAGGAGAGTTTACCATGGGATTTCTTAAAAATATGAACCTGCCGAACAAACTGACATGCCTCCGCATGGTGCTGCTCGTCCCGTTCGTCATCTGCATGCTCGCGGGACGGGCACAGGGCGGATGGATGTGGGCCGCGCTCATTATTTATGTCGTCGCGTCCCTGACAGATATGCTGGACGGCAAGATCGCGCGGGCGCGCCACCTGATCACGGACTTCGGAAAGTTCATGGACCCGCTCGCGGACAAGCTGCTTGTCTGCTCCACGCTGATCTGCCTTGTTGATCTCGGCAGGATTCCGACTTGGGTTGTTATTATCATCATCGCCCGGGAATTTATTATCAGCGGTTTTCGTCTTGTCGCCTCCGACAACGGCATCGTCATTCAGGCCAATTACTGGGGCAAATGCAAGACGGTCTCTCAGATGATCATGGAAATTATGCTCATCATTTATTTTAAGTCGGGGCCGCTTTTCTACCTGCAGGAAATTCTCATTTACGTCTCCTGCGCCTTGACTGTGATCTCGCTGATCACCTATATTGCCCAGAACAGGCAGGTGCTCGGTTCTCAGAAATAAGCTGCTTTTAGGAGCGCGTCAGGAGGCGCGCTCCTTATTTGACTTTAACGGGATGACGTGATAAGGTAGGTAGCATACCGGCCTGCCCGGCAGCCTCTTGCGAAAAGGCGGCGGGACGGAATGATAAGGCCAACCACAAGAGAGGAGAACTGCTGCTATGAGCAAAATTGCAATGACGACACCGCTCGTTGAGATGGACGGCGATGAGATGACCAGAATTCTCTGGAAGATGATCAAGGATGAGCTGCTCACGCCGTTCATTGACCTGAAGACAGAGTACTATGATCTCGGCCTCAAGTACCGCGATGAGACAGATGATCAGGTGACGATCGATGCCGCAAATGCAATCATGAAATATAAAGTCGGCGTCAAGTGCGCGACAATTACCCCGAACCCGGCACGTGTCAAGGAGTACGGCCTGAAGAAAATGTGGAAGAGCCCGAACGGCACGCTCCGCGCAATGCTCGACGGTACAGTGTTCCGCTGCCCGATCGTCGTCAAGGGAATCGAGCCGTGCGTCCGCAACTGGAAGAAGCCGATCACGATTGCCCGTCACGCTTACGGCGATGTCTACAAGAACACAGAGTTCCGTGTTCCGGGCAAGGGAACCGCGAAGCTTGTCTTTGAGGCAGAGGATGGAACTGTCACGGAAAAGACAATCTTTGATTTTGAGAGCGCCGGCATCGTTCAGGGCATCTACAACATTGATCCGTCGATCGAGAGCTTTGCCAGAAGCTGCTTCCAGTACGCGCTGGATCTGAAGCAGGATCTCTGGTTTGCAACCAAGGACACAATCTCCAAGACCTATGACCGTGATTTCAAGGAAATCTTCGAGCGCGTCTACGCAGACGAGTTCAAGGACAAGTTTGCAAAGGCCGGCATCACTTATTTCTACACCCTGATCGACGACGCAGTCGCCCGCATCATGAAATGTGAGGGCGGCATTGTCTGGGCATGCAAGAACTATGACGGAGATGTCTTCTCCGACATGCTGTCCTCTGCGTTCGGATCTCTTGCGATGATGACGTCCGTGCTCGTATCTCCGAAGGGTTACTATGAGTATGAGGCCGCTCACGGGACTGTTCAGAAGCATTACTACAAGTATCTGCGAGGAGAGGAGACCTCCACAAACTCCGTCGCGACCATCTTTGCGTGGACGGGAGCACTCCGCAAGCGCGGCGAGCTGGATGACCTGCCGGAACTGGAGACTTTTGCTGACAAACTTGAAAAGGCAACGCTGGATACGATCGAGTCCGGTACCATGACCGGCGACCTGACAAGAATCACAACCCTTCCGAACCCGAAGAAGGTAAACTCCCTTGAGTTTATCCAGGCGATCCGTGCCAATCTGGAAAAGACACTGTAATTAAGTCACGCTATGGCCGGTTCGTCTGCGGCTCGTGTGAAACTGTAAGAAAGAGGAACCCGCAATCTGCGGATTCCTCTTTCTTTTACTAGATGCGTCCGGGTACAGAGCCGAAAAGCATAACAGCTGTTAATCCTCCTGCAGCTCCTCCCAGCGAGCGTACAGATCCTCGAGTTCCTTTTCAACTGCGTCTTTTTGCTTCGACAGCTTTGTCAGTTCCGCGACATCGGTCGCGATCGCCGGATCGCTGAATTTCGTGTCAAGCTTACTGCTTTCCGTCTCCAGAGCATCGATCCTTGCCTCTGTCTTTCTCAGGTCATTTTCCCGTTTCCGTTTTCTTGCCTCTTCTTCTTTCTGTGCCTTCCAGTCCTTCTTCGCTTCGGTCGGAAGACCAGAGACAGAAGAATCCACAGCCTCTGCGCCGAGAGAGGCTGCTTCCACGGCATCCTTCTTCTCCAGGTAGTAATCGTAGTTGCCGATATAATTGAGAAGCTGCCTGTGTGTCAGATCAAGGATCCGGGTCGCCGTCCGGTTGATGAAGTAGCGGTCGTGGGAGACGTAGAGAACTGTTCCCTCGTAGGCGCGAACCGCGCCCTCGAGAATCTCACGGGAGTCAATATCCAGATGGTTCGTCGGCTCATCGAGGATCAGAAAGTTGCAGTTGGACAGCATCAGCTTGCAAAGCGAGACGCGCGCCCGCTCGCCGCCGGAGAGATCTCCGATCAGCTTAAACACGTCGTCATTTGTGAACAGAAAGGCAGCCAGAGCAGTCCGAATCTCCGTATTAGTCATCGACGGGTAGTCATCCGAGATCTCGTCAAAGATCGATTTTGCACTGTTAAGGACCTGCATTTCCTGATCATAATAGCCGATCGTAACATTGCTTCCGAGCACGAATGTGCCGCTGTCGGCCGGAATCACACCGTTCAAGATTTTCAGCATCGTTGATTTTCCAGTCCCGTTGTTGCCGATCAGTGCGACGTGTTCACCCTTCCTGATTTCAAATGAGATGTCCTGAAACAGCGTGACGCCGTCAAAGCCCTTGGAGAGCCCCTCGACCGTCAGGACATCATGGCCGCTCTCAGTCTTCGGGACAAGCCGGAGGTTCATTTTCGTATTGAGCTCTTCGGGCTTCTCTGGCATATCCATCTTGTCGAGCATCTTTTCCCTGGACTCTGCGCGCCGGATCGACTTCTCGCGGTTAAACTGCTTCAGTTTTGCAATGACATCCTCCTGGTGCTTCCGCTCGCGCTCGGCATTCACCCAGGCGGCGTAGCGGGCCTTCCGGAGCTGTTCCTTCTTCTCTGAGAAGGCGTCGTAGTTGCCGCTGTAGGTGCGGGACACCCCGTTTTCAATCTCGACGACCTTGGTGACCACCCGGTTCAGGAAGTAGCGGTCGTGAGAGACGATGAGAACGGCCCCCTTGTAATTCATGAGGTAGGTCTCCAGCCACTCGATCGAGTGCATGTCGAGATGGTTCGTCGGCTCGTCGAGCAGAATGATGTCCGGAGCTGTGAGAAGAAGCCGTCCGAGCGCGACGCGCGTCTTCTGTCCGCCGGATAGTTCGCCGATATGCTTCCCGAAATCCTCCTCCGAAAAGCCGAGTCCCTTCAGGACTCCGGTCACCTCGCTCCGGTAGGCGTACCCGTCCGCGCGCTGGAAGCGCTCGGTCAGTCTGGCGTAGGTTTTCATTTCCTCCTCAAGTGCGTCCCCTTTGAGCACTGTCATCTGCTGCTCGGAGTGCGCCATGGCTTCTGCGGTCTCCAGAATATCCTTCCGAACGTTGAGGAGCTGCTCGTAAATTGTCATGGTTCCCGTCAGGGCCTGGTGCTGCGCGAGATACCCGATCTTCGCGTCTCGCGCGAGTACGGCCTGTCCGGAGTCCGGGGAGAGCTCACCCATGATGATCTTCAGCAGTGTGGATTTGCCTGCGCCGTTCACACCGACGAGGGCCGCCTTCTCGTGGTCTTCTATGTGGAAGGAAACGCCGCGCAGAACGTCCTTCCCGTCAAATGATTTTGTAATATCGCTGATATTTAGTATCATGTCTTTTCCTGATCTTTCGTTTTGACTGTTCCACAGGCCATTTAAACATACAGTGAAAAAATTGACAAGCAAAAGGGCGGAATATATAATGATAACTATTATGCGGCATATTGTAAATTCTGAAGAAATGAAATCACTGGATGGCCGTACGATCCGGAGAATCGGTGTTCCGTCGGCCGTACTGATGGAGCGGGCGGCCTTTGCTTGTGCAGAGGCTGTCCTTCATTTGTCCGGAAGGACAGACGAAGAGCCGGACGCTGGCGGGCCGCTGCGCGTTCTCTGCGTCTGCGGGGCCGGTAACAACGGCGGAGACGGCATGGCAGTGGCCCGGATTCTCTTCCTCAAGGGAGCGGACGCGGCCATCTGTTTTGTCGGAAATCCGGATCATCTGACGGAGGAGACCGCGAGGCAGCGGGAGATCTGCCGGAGGCTCCATATCCCGGAGATAGAACATCCGGATATGGCGGGGTACGATGTTATCGTAGACGCAATATTCGGCATCGGCTTAAGATGCCCGGTCACCGGGCGCTATGCGGACGTCATCCGGCGGATCAACGATTCGGGAGTGCGCGTGCTCGCTGTCGATATTCCGAGCGGTATTTCTGCTGACAGGGGACAGGTCATGGGATGCGCCGTGAAGGCCGCCTGCACCGTGACGATGCA
This sequence comes from uncultured Eubacteriales bacterium, assembly GCA_900320615.1. Lineage (GTDB taxonomy): Bacteria > Bacillota > Clostridia > Lachnospirales > Lachnospiraceae > Chordicoccus. The sequence goes on along the minus strand of ONSX01000009.1, from coordinate 9,531 downwards.
GCTCCTGAAGCCGGGACTTCTCCTCTATCCGGGATGCGAGTACGCGGGGACAATCATTTCCGCGGATATCGGCGTCGTCGATGACACGGATCCCTGGGAAGGGGACAGCGGAATCTTCGCGCTCGACAAGCGGGATCTTGTTCGTATCCTGCCCGCAAGGCCTGCGGACGGCAACAAGGGAACGTTCGGCAAGGTGCTCGTGATCGCCGGCTCGGTCAATATGGCCGGCGCCGCCTTTTTTAGTGCCTCCGGCGCGCTCCATGCGGGCTGCGGCATGGTGCGGATCCTCACAGTTCGTGAGAACAGAGAGATTCTGCAGACGCTTCTTCCGGAGGCAATGCTTGCGACCTATGATACTGCCGAGGAGGCTGCGGAAGCCATGGACGAGTACTTTGACTGGGCGGATGCCATCTGCTGCGGCCCCGGCATGGGAGCGGGAGAGCGGACGCGGGACATTGTGCTCCATCTGCTCGGCACGCGCGGAAAACCGATTGTGCTCGATGCCGATGCGCTGAACAGCCTGCACGGCGACCTGGAGAGCCTCCGGAGCCACGACGGGCCGCTGATCCTCACCCCGCATGTCGGTGAGATGACGCGTCTTGCAGGTCTGAGTGTCCGTGAGATCAAGGAGGATCCGGTCGGATGTGCTCAGGCCTTCGCGCGGGAGAACGGTGTCTGTCTCGTCCTGAAGGACGCGCGGACCGTCACCGCCGTTCCAGAGGGACCGGTCTACATCAATTTGTCCGGAAATGAGGGAATGGCTACGGCGGGGTCGGGCGATGCCCTGACAGGTATGACCGGGGCCCTTCTTGCGCGGGGATGTGACCCGTATCTTGCAGGGGCTGCGGCGTCTTTCCTTCACGGGCTCGCAGGTGATGCGGCGAGAAGAGAAAACGGCGCGGAATATATGACGGCCGGGGATATCATCAGAGGTCTCCGGGCAGTACAGACAGAGGTCAGAAAATGAAAAAATACAGCAGAATATGCGCCCACATTGATCTGGACGCGGTCGATCACAACTTTGAAGTCATGCGGAGCCGTCTGAAAGAAGGAACAAAGATCTGTGCCGTCGTCAAGGCGGACTGCTACGGGCATGGTGCCCTGCAGATCGCGCGACAGCTCGAAGGAAAACCATATATCTGGGGCTATGCGTGTGCCACTCCGGAGGAGGCGATGCAGCTCCGGTGCGGCGGGATCATGAAGCCGATCCTTCTCCTCGGATATGCGTTCGAAGAATCGTATGAGGATATGATTGACTACGACATCCGGGCTTGCATTTTTGATATGGTTTCGGCGGATGCCCTGAACCGGACCGCAAAGGGACTGAATAAGACGGCTCTCTGTCACATCGCGCTTGATACCGGCATGAGCCGGATCGGGTTTCAGTGCACGGAGGAAGATGCGGAGACAATCCGGAAAATTTCAGAGCTCGAAAACCTGAAGATTGAGGGAATTTTTACGCATTTTGCAAGAGCAGACGAGAAGGAGACGCGGCCGATTGCGGAGCAGCTCACTGCATACCGGTGGATGACAGATCTTCTTGAAACAAAGCACGTGCATATCCCGATCCACCATGTCGCAAACAGCGCGGCCCTCATGCGCTTCCCGGACGCGCATCTTGATATGGTTCGATCCGGCATCACCAATTACGGGCTCATGCCGTCCATGGAGGTTGCTCCCGAGATGAAAGATCTGAAGCCCGTCCTTTCGCTTGTCAGCCACGTAAGTTTTGTGAAAACCCTTCCGGCCGGGAGGGCCATTAGCTACGGCGGGACCTATGTCACGGAGAGGCCGATGAGAGTTGCCACGGTTCCGGTTGGTTATGCCGATGGGTGGCCTCGGTCCCTCTCAAACTGCGGGGAGGTTCTGATTCATGGCAGACGGGTTCCGATCATCGGCAGGATCTGCATGGATCAGTTCATGGTGGACGTCACCTCTCTTCCGGAAACAGCGGTCGGCGACGAGGTTGTGCTGATCGGGTATCAGGGAGAGGAACATATTTCCGCGGAGGAGGTCGGAACAAAGAGCGGCCGGTTTAATTACGAGCTCGTCTGCGATATCTCCAAGCGAGTTCCGAGAAGCTATGAGCAGCGCGGGATAACCCTGGAACAGGTTGATTATTTCGGATAAGTATGTTAGATTTGTTTTCAAAACGAAAAAAAGAGCCGCAGGATGCAGCAGCGGAGGATGAATTCAAGTCGTATGTCGATGAGGCGGACTCAAACGGCACGATCCGTGAAAATGAGGCGGAGATGATCCGCAACATTCTGGAGTTTCGGGACACGGACGCGCGGGATGTCATGACGCATCGGAATGACATCGTTGCCATCGACGGGAGCATGCCCCTGAAGGACGCGGTTCCGGAGATCCTGAACGGATCGAATTCCCGCTATCCGGTCTATGACGGCAACATCGACACCATCCTCGGTATCCTCACCTTCCGTGATGCCATGCGCGTGTACCTGAAGAACCCGGAGATGCGGAACATTCCTGTCTCGGACATTCCGCATCTTGTGAGAGAGGCGACGATCTATCCGGAGACGCGGCCGATCGGCAGTATTCTGGATTACATGCGCTCGCAGAAAATCCAGATGGTCATCATTGTTGATGAGTACGGACAGACTTCCGGTCTCATCGCGATGGAAGATATCCTTGAGGAGATCGTCGGCAGTATTCTGGATGAGTATGATCACGATGAGCACGAGGCGGCAAGCCGTTCCGGCGGAAGCTATGTCATGGACGGCATGATCTCCCTGGAAGAAGCCGGCGATGTGCTCGGCTGTGATTTCAGCGGTGAGGATTTTGAGACGCTCAGCGGGTATCTGACCGCAAGACTCGGACATATCCCTGGGCCGGATGACAAGACGGTAACAGGAAACCATTTCCTGTTCCATATATTAAAAACTGAGAACCACACGATCAGAAAAGTAAGGGCAGAAAGACTGCCAGAGAAAAAAGGAGAAGGAACATGTCAGGACATTCAAAGTTCGCAAACATAAAGCACAAGAAGGAGAAGAATGACGCCGCGAAGGGCAAGATTTTCACGATCATCGGACGTGAGATTGCGGTTGCTGTCAAGGAAGGCGGCCCGGACGTCAATAACAACTTCAAGCTGGCAACGGTCGTGGCAAAGGCCAAGGCAGCCAACATGCCGAATGATACGATTGAACGCGGTATCAAGAAGGCAGCCGGCGACGCAAACGGTGCGAATTACGAGACGCTGACGTATGAGGGCTATGGCCCTGCCGGTGTCGCGATCATTGTCAAGGCACTGACGGACAATAACAACCGGACGGCAGCGGATGTCCGCTCTGCATTTTCCAAGGGAAACGGCAACGTCGGAACTCCGGGCTGCGTCTCCTATATGTTTGACGAAAAGGGCCAGATCATTATTGATAAGGAAGCGTGTGATATGGACGCCGACGACCTGATGATGGAGGCACTGGACGCCGGTGCGGAGGATTTCCAGGACAATGGGGATCATTATGAGATCATTACGGATCCGGAGGACTTTGAGGCGGTCAAGAAGGCCATTGATGCGAAGAATATTCCGACGGAATCCGCGGATGTCACGATGATTCCGCAGACGTATGTCCATCTGACAGATCCGGAGGCGATCGGTCAGCTGAACCGGATTCTGGACCTGCTCGATGAGAGCGATGATGTTCAGGACGTATATACGAACTGGGACGAAGAAGAAGCCTGACAAAAGTGGGTAATATATGGATGTACTGATATCTGTCCTGGCGGGTGTCTTGCAGGGTCTCACGGAGTTTATACCGGTCAGTTCATCCGGCGTTCTCGTTGTGCTCCGGCAGATGACCGGATTTACAGAGGATGAGGCACTCGCTTATCTGGCATTTCTGCATCTTGGAACGCTCGCTGCGCTTTCTATCTGCCTGCAGAATGACCTGAAGAAAATGGCGCGGGAATTTGTGCGTATACTCCGGGATATTCGGACCAACACGTCGCTTTATCTGCGCACATCCCGATCCGGAGAGGAACCGAGGTATACGAGGATCGTGACGACCACCTATCGGAGACTTGTCGTCATGACGCTCTCCTCGAGCCTCATGACGGCGCTCGTCGGTCTCCTGCTCTGGAGGGCGGCTGCGAAGGTCGGCGGTTCTTTGCTTTATACTGGCGCCTGCTTTATTCTTACGGGTGTGGTTCTGCTGGTCATGAGCATGATCTGTCCACAGGGAAAGGCTGTAAAGGAGATCCCGCTCCGAAGCGCGTTCTGGACGGGAATTGTGCAGGGCTTTTCAGTTCTGCCGGGGCTCTCGCGCTCCGCTTTCACTATCAGCTCTTCGATTCTGTCCGGCTTCCGCTTAAAGAGTGCCATCCGTTTTTCCTATTTGATTTCGATTCCGGCCGTACTGGGTGCATGTCTTGCGGGACTTATCTCCGGCATCGGATCCGGGACGATCAACGGACATTTTCTGATCACCGCGATTCCAGGGGCCGCTGCTGCGGCACTGACGGGCATGTTTGTGGTTCGCAGGATGCTGAAGCTTACGAGAAGCGCAGGATCAAGACCGTTCGCATACCTTAGCTTTGTTCTCGGCGTCATCGCGGTGGCGGCCAGTTTTGTTATGTAATTTCGGGAGTTTGGCATGTCTGCATCTGTGAAAAAGAAAACTTCATCAAAATCAAAGAGCGGCCGCGCGGGCACATCGCGCAGCCGCTCTTCACGTACTGCCGCAAAAAAGGCTTCGGGAAGAAAATCCGCACAGGCCGCCAGCCGTTCTTCCGTAAGGAAGACTTCATCATCAAGGCAGTTCTCCGGAAGAAGCGGGGCCGCTGCGTCCCGCTCCTCCTCGAGAATGCGGACCGGGACAGTCCGAAAGCAGCCTGCCTCATCCGCAAAGACAGGGAGACGCTCCGCCAGAACTGTGCGGGAGACAACGGAACTCACCACGGTCTGGATCGATATCGTTCTTCTGATGGTTACAGGGTTCTCTCTGATGCTGCTGCTCGGTAATTTCGGACGGGCGGGATTTGTCGGCAACCGAATGAGCGCCGTCTGCTTTGGTCTGTTCGGCGTGATGGAATATGTATTTCCATTTCTTTTTCTTATGGGAAGTTTCTTCTATGCGGCAAACCGTTTTAATCGTCTGATTATGCGGAAAATGACAGGCCTCACCCTGATTTTTCTGTTCCTGTGCGCAATTTCACAGCTCTTCGGGGACGGATTTGTCCGGGGACAGTCTCCTCTTGCCTGCTTTGAGACCGCATATGTGGCGCATTCCGGGGGCGGACTTCTGGGTGGCCTGCTTGTACTGCTCTTTGGCACGGCCTTCGGCGCGATTGGCGCAGAGCTCCTGGCGATCATCGGACTTTTTATCGGTCTTCTGATGCTGACGCAGAAACCGATCCTGCACTCGATTGGTCGGAAGGGCCGGGTGGCGGCTGAGAAGCGCCGGATCCGCAGGGACGTCCGCCGCGAAGAATATGAGCAGGAGGAAGCCCGCCGGGAAATGGATTTTGAGAGCCTGAAGGAGCAAGTTCGGAGAGAAGAGGAGCAGAAGCTGGGACGCGAAAGAAAGAACGGGTTCCAGCAGCCTTCGGCGGATATTCCAGATCGCAAGGAGGCTTCTGCATCGGTCACATCGATTCCGAGCGCGGATGGCCGGCCGGAACTGGATATGCCCCTGTTCGGGAGAAGACTTAAGACCGGTGAGGAAAGAAAATACGAGGCCGCCGCGAGAAGCGGCGCCGTGACGGATGATCACACGGCTTCCATCTCGGATATCAGAACCGGACAAATTCTCCCGCAGGAGAAGAAAGAGCTGCCGGAGGAGGGCTTCGGTTTTCCTTCTTTTCTTCACGTCCGTCATGCTGCGCATGCCGCTGAACCGGCACTGCAGCAAGACGAGGCGAAGAAGGAGAGCAGACAGGCAGAAAATGAATCTCCCGCCGGCGCAGCTTCCGGTCAGCATGTGGACGGAGTTTCAACGAGCATGCCGGAAAGAAGCAAAGCAGAGACTGCGGGCTCCGGATACCGGATGGATCCTGTGACAGGCGAAATTCTGGGAGCAGCCACAAAGGATATTCCAGAGGACGCGGACGTGTCCCTGAAATCTGATGCCGGAAAACAGAAAGGTACAGGAGATACGGCAGTTTCAAAGACAGAGCAGGCGTCCGCTCGGGGCGATGCGCTGCGGAGCATGGCAAGAGATGCCCGCAAAAAGGAGCAGGACAAGAAACAGTCCGCATCTGCCAGCGGCCGCCAGATGTCAGCACCCGAAGTCCGCAGGGACAAAGCCCGGGGAACACTTCCCCCATTTGATCTGCTGACACCCGGAGAGAATACAGGGGCTGGCAATACGCCGGAGCATGCCGGGGAGATGGAACATAAGCTCGTGCAGACACTGGCGGAATTCGGCGTTGAGGTCACTCCGACCCGGGACGGTTACAGCGTCGGACCGACCGTTACGCGCTATGAGCTGAAGCCGGGAACCGGAGTCAAGGTGAGCCGGATTGTCAACCTTCAGGATGACATTAAGCTTGCGCTTGAGGCGCCGGAGATCCGTATCGAGGCACCGATCCCGGGAAAGGCTGCCGTTGGTATCGAGGTTCCGAACAAGGAACCGCAGACAGTCCCGCTCCGAGAACTCCTTGAGGCAAAGGAGTTCCGCACCAGCCGGGCTCGTCTTGCATTTGCCGTCGGACGGAATATCGAGGGAAAGCCGGTCATCGCGGATATCGAGAAGATGCCGCATCTCCTGATTGCAGGTGCGACAGGTTCCGGAAAGTCCGTATGTATCAACACGCTGATTATGAGTCTTCTCTATAAGTACACGCCGGAGGAGGTCCGGCTCCTTCTCATTGACCCGAAGGTTGTTGAGCTGAAGATCTACGACGGGATTCCGCACCTTCTGATTCCGGTCGTGACAGACGCAAAGAAAGCGGCCGGGGCCCTGAACTGGGCGGTGCAGGAGATGACCAGTCGATATAATACCTTTGCAAAATATACGGGCGTCCGCGATATTAAATCTTACAACAAAAAGGTGGAGGAGCTTGCGAAAGCCGGCGAAACGGATGAAAAATTAAAAAAGATGCCGCGAATCGTTATCATCGTTGACGAGCTGGCCGACCTCATGATGGTTGCGTCCCAGGACGTTGAGGACGCGATCTGCCGCTTGGCGCAGCTGGCCCGGGCGGCGGGCATTCATCTGGTCGTCGCGACGCAGCGCCCATCCGTCAATGTTGTGACCGGACAGATCAAGGCCAATATGCCGTCGCGAATTGCCCTGGCGGTCACGAGTGGGGTGGACAGCCGCACGATTCTTGACATGAACGGCGCGGAGAAACTGCTTGGAAGGGGCGATATGCTTTACTATCCGCAGGGATACACGAAGCCAGCCCGCGTGCAGGGTGCCTATGTCTCGGACAGTGACATCGCGAGGGTCGTTGATTTTCTGACTGCACAATCAGAGGAAGTAGCGTATAATAAAGAAGTTGAGGAATCGATCGCAACCAGCGTAAGCGCCATGACGAATGGCGCGTCTCTTTCGGATGACGGAAACAACGGACGCGACGAATATTTTGCCGAGTCCGGCCGCCTGATCATCCAGAAGGAGAAGGCATCGATCGGAATGCTCCAGAGGGCGTTCAAGATCGGCTTTAACCGGGCCGCGCGAATTATGGATCAGCTCTGTGAAGCCGGCGTTGTCGGCGGAGAAGAGGGGACAAAACCGCGCAAGATTCTGATGACTTCCGAGCAGTTTGAGCAGATGTTATCTTCGGAGTAGAGAAATGAAATGCAGTCATTGCAATTCTGAAATAAAAGATGGAGAAGTCTACTGCCCGTTCTGCGGGAAAGAAATCCGGTATGTTCCAGACTACGAGACAGGTATCCTGCCGGTGGAGACAGTCTCCCCGGAGGAGTCTTCCGACGATCCGGCAGAGCAGGAAACGTCCGCGAAACACAGGCATCATCCGATCCGCATGATTCTCAAAATCTGCGCCATTGTTCTTCTCACAGGTGCAATGTCATCTGGTTTGTTTCGGGTGATGTCCCTTGGCACAGACGGGGATTATTTTTATCAGAAGAGTGCAGCGACTGCTGCATTCCGTTCCGGCCACTACGAAAGGGCGCTGTCTCTTGCCGAGGCAGCGGAAAAACTGCGCGGCAGCTCTGCGGACCTGACAGTTCTGAAGGCCAGGATCTTAAGTTCCATGGGAGAGGACAACGATGCCGTGTCTCTTCTGCAGAAGGTTATGGAAGAGGTGCCCGGTTTCACAGATGCCTACCGGGCACTCGCAGATATTTACATTTCCCGGGATGAGGCCCAGAAGGCAGCGGAAGTTATTCTCTCTGCCTCTGATCCGGAGCTGGTCAGCGAATATTCTGACTACGTGTGTTCTGCTCCTTCCTTTAATCTGAAGGACGGGCAGACTTATACCTACAGCACCAAGCTGAAAATTTCAGCGGATCAGGGTGCCACGATTTATTATACGACGGATGGGACAGACCCGGATCAGAACTCGCAGACATATTCGTCTCCGATTGTTCTTCCTTCCGGCACCGTGACCGTCAAGGCAATCGCCGTCAATAAGAAGGGTGTAGAGTCGGATATTACAGAGGCCGGCTATACCATACAGGTCCGATAAGAAGACCCGGAAAACCTAGATAAATGGAGGACTGCTATGTACAAGATTCTTTCGAAGACGCAGCTGAGTGATGTCGTCTGGGAAATGGTTGTGGAAGCTCCGCTGCTTGCCCGCCATGCCAGACCCGGTCAGTTCCTGATTGTCAAAAAAGATGAGACCGGCGAGAGAATTCCGCTGACCATCTGCGATTATGACACAGAAAAGGGAACGGTTACGATCGTCTTTCAGCCGGTCGGTGTCTCTACCATGAAATTTCTGGAACTTGAGGCTGGAGATTCTTTCGAGGATGTTGTAGGCCCGCTCGGAAGACCGTCAGACATTTTGTCCATGAGCGAGGAAGAGCTTCACAGCCAGAAATTCCTGTTTGTCTGCGGCGGCGTCGGAACGGCACCGGTCTATCCGCAGGTCAAATGGCTGCATGAGCACGGCGTTGCGGCGGATGTCATCATCGGAGCCCGTACGAAGGGGCTCATTTTCTATGAGGACAAGATGCGGGCTGTCGCCGGGAATCTGTACATTACGACGGATGACGGCTCCTATGTTCACAAGGGCGTTGTTACGACGGTTATCGATGAGCTGGTCGCACAGGGCAGGCAGTACACGCACTGCGTAGCGATCGGGCCGATGATCATGATGAAGTTCTGTACGCTCACGACGAAAAAGTACGGCATCCCGACAGTCGTCTCGATGAACCCGATCATGGTCGACGGAACCGGTATGTGCGGTGCCTGCCGCCTGACAGTCGGGGACGAGGTGAAATTCGCCTGTGTTGACGGCCCCGAATTTGACGGCTTCAAGATCAACTGGAACGAATGCATGAAGCGTGCCCAGATGTACAAGACCCAGGAGGGCGAGGCAAAGCTGAAGTACCTGGAGGGAAAGACGCACGAGGGCGGCTGCGGAAACTGCTGA
>ONSX01000023.1 GCA_900320615.1 uncultured Eubacteriales bacterium | reverse complement strand
AGCTGCTCCGCATCGAAGAGGAACTTGGTAATGCAGCGGTCTATCCCGGAAAAAATGCATTTAACTTCAATAAATAACAACATCAGTTAAAGAGTAGATATAATCAAAAAAACGGAGGTTGAAAACTATGAAATACAGAGTAAATGACGGATGTATCGGATGTGGCCTTTGTGCAGGAACATGCCCTGAAGTATTCCATATGACGGATGAAGGGGTAGCTGAAGCAATCGCAGAAGAGGTTGCTGCAGAAAATGAGGCAGCTGCAGCAGATGCCATGAGCGGATGCCCAGTCGGTGCTATTGAAGAGGCATAAGGAGAACGGGCATGAGAAAACATATAAAGGGGAATGTCAGTTGGGTCGGATATATCGATTGGGAACTTGAGAGCTTTCATGGAGATGACTACTCAATTAAAAATGGATCAAGCCAGAATGCATACTTGATCGAGGAAGAGAAAACCGTTTTGGTCGACACTGTATGGACACCACACAGATTTGATTTCGTTGAGAATCTGAAAAAGGAGATCGACCTCAAGAAGATCAATTTCATTGTTGCAAATCATGGCGAGTGCGATCACTCCGGATCTCTTACAGCATTGATGGATGAGATTCCAGGCACACCGATCTACTGTACAGCAAATGCAGTAAAGAGTATTGAAGGTCAGTACGGAAAGCGTGGCTGGAACTTCCATGTGGTCAAAACCGGTGATTCCGTAGATATTGGCAATGGAAAGAAGCTGGTATTTGTTGAAATGCGTATGCTGCATTGGCCGGATTCTATGGCAACTTTTATGACTGGAGATAATATTCTCTTCTCGAATGATGCCTTTGGTCAGCACTATGCCGTTGAGGAACTGTTCAATGACAAGGCAGATCAGTGTCTGCTGAACAAAGAAGCAATGAAATATTTCGCCAATATCCTGAACCCATTTGCACCAGTTCTGACCAAAAAACTGGAAGAGATCACCGGATTCAACCTGACGTTTGACATGATTGCTCCTTCCCATGGTGCGATCTGGAGAGAAAATCCGCTGCAGATCGTAGAGAAATATGCTGCATGGGCGAATGCTTATCAGGAAAATCAGGTGACGATCGCGTACGACACGATGTGGGAAGGAACCGCTAAGATCGCCCACAAGATTGCGGATGAGATTCACAGACAGAGCCCTGAGACGGTGGTAAAGGTATTTAACATCGCAAAATCTGATAAGAATGAAGTGATGACGGAAGTGTTCAAATCCAAGGCAATAGCAGTTGGTTCGCCGACTGTCTCCAACAGTTATCTTTCTTCTGTGGCCGGCTGGTTAGAATTTCTGAAGCAGCTGAAGTTTAAGAACAAAAAGGCAGCTGCCTTTGGTTGCTATGGCTGGAGCGGTGAAAGTGTAAAACTGTTACAGGCCGAATTAAAGAATGCGGGGTTTGAGGTGATCGACGAAAATGTGAGATCTTTATGGAATCCGGAAGAAGAAATGAGAACCATGCAAATGAAAGGGTAAATAAAATGGACAAATATCAGTGTGGACCTTGTGGTTATATTTACGATCCTGAGGTGGGAGATCCTGACAGCGGGATTGCACCCGGAACAGCTTTTGAAGATATTCCGGATGACTGGACCTGCCCGGTATGCGGCGTCAGCAAAGATATGTTTGAGAAAATATAATGATGATGTTTTATCAGATTGCAAAACAGGATATTGACTGGTTCCTGAAAATCGATGAAGAACAGCATCGGAAAGATCAGAACAAAACAAAAGAACAGACCAGATGATCAAACGGGTGAATGGCATTCTAATGAGTGTTGTTCACCCGTCTTTTTTTATTTCTGCAGAATGCAGAAGTACTTAGCACTCACGAAAGTGGGTGCGAACCCTGATCGCCTTGCGGTCAGTTCTGGGGGATTGGGGGCTACCCTTCAACAAGCGTTTTGTGCTTTCCGGTACCGGAAAGCACTGCTTGCCAATAGTAAAAAACTGAAATATATGCAAAATATCGGCGGTGATAAAAGAAAATCACTTGTTTGAAGACGAATGTAGCGCGATTTGGTTAAAGTATCGCAAGATGTCACGAAACTTTGCTGAATACAGAAGAGTATGGCGGTATACTTGGCTGAATAGCAAGGCGAGATGCGGTTTTGTACAATGGCTCAGTTTCAGATTAGCATTTATAGACTGGATGAATGTGACCAGAAGGATCATATAGATCAGAAGTATTATGTAGATCAGAAAGACCCGGAAGGCAGATGCGATTGTGCAAATGCTTCCCGGGTCTTTTGTCGTCTCCGGTATCATGGTAAACTGAAAAAACAGATAAAAAAATGTACATTTGCCAGGTCGGCATTTTTCCCTCTTGGAAAACGGCCCTTGAATGTCCGCAGTATACCACATCCTGCCGTCCATTGCCGCTTCCGGGCACCCGCTGATTTCAGGTAGTAAATACTACGAAAGGACCGGAGATAAAATCAAAAAATTCTCCGAAAAACGGGTATGCGTGGACGCCCGCTGACACATTTTGCCGCATAATGCCGTGCCTCGTTTTTCGGTAGTAAAGCGGGCCGGTTTTACTACGTTTTAGCTACGGAAGCCTGCCGTACACTGCAGCCCAAGACCTTACTACCGGAATTTTCGGCTTATGGTGTACATTTGAAAGAGAAGAAGAAAACCCGCAAAAGAGCGCAGAACACGGCACTTTGCGGCATCTGAGGAAGGGAATTTTCTATGACAAGAATACTTTTTGTCTGCCACGGCAATATCTGCCGCAGCCCGATGTGTGAGTTTATCATGAAGGACCTGGTCCGAAAGGCACAGTGCGGGGACGAGTTTGAGATCGCATCGGCGGCCACGACGAGTGAGGAGATATGGAACGGAACCGGGAATCCGGTCTATCCGCCGGCAAGGCGCGTGCTCATGGAGCACGGGATCGGTATTCCGGGAAATGAGCTCGGCGTGGCCGCTAAGCGGGCGTGCCTTCTCAAGAGGAGTGATTATGCGCACTATGACCGGATCATCGGCATGGATGCGGAAAATATGCAGGATATGCAGAGAATCCTGGGCGGCGATCCGTACAGGAAGCTGTCACTCCTTATGAATTACACAAGCCGGCCGGGAGAGGTGTCTGACCCGTGGTATACGCGGGACTTCAATGCGACTTGGAGAGACGCATACGAAGGCTGCCGCGGGCTTCTGGATGCCTGCCGGAAAAAGGAGGGAAAGATATGATTCATATTGGCTGTCACCTGTCAATTTCAAAGGGGTTTGCGGCCATGGGCAATGAGATGCTTTCCATGGGCGGAGATACATTCGCGTTCTTTACACGCAATCCACGGGGAGGCCGGGTGAAGGAACTGGATTCTGCAGATGTGGAGGCGCTGAATGTTTTTCTCAGAGAGCACGCGTTCGCAGCTCTCGTCGCGCATGCTCCGTATACGATGAATCTGTGTTCAGACAAGGACCGGGCCAGGGAATATGCCGAGGAGTGCTTCTCGGAGGATCTTGGGAAGATGGAAATGCTTCCCGGAAATTTCTTTAATTTTCATCCGGGCAATTCACTAAAGCAGGACAGAGAGGCATGCATAGACCGGATTGCGGAGATCCTGAACCGCTACATTACTCCGGATCAGAGCACGACGGTGCTCCTTGAGACGATGGCCGGCAAGGGGACGGAGATCGGAAGGACATTTGAGGAGATCCGGAGTATTCTTGACCGTGTGGATGAGGACAAGAGGGCGAGGGTCGGCGTGTGTTTTGACACTTGCCACGTGTGGGACGCAGGCTATGATATTGTCGGTGACCTTGATGGCGTACTGGCTGAATTTGATCGGATCATCGGACTTCATAACCTGAAGGCGGTCCATTTGAACGACTCGAAAAATACGTGCGGCTCACACAAGGATCGCCACGAGAAACTCGGCGAGGGGTGCATCGGAGAGGAGGCTCTTCGGCGCGTTGTGACGCATCCGCTGCTTGATGGACGGCCGTTTATCCTCGAGACGCCGAATGAACGCGCGGGCTATGTGAAGGAGATTGCAGAGGTTCGCGGATGGGAGAAGAACGCAGAAAGATATAGATGAGCTGGGAAACGCCGCAAAAGGTTCTTGAAGAAGGGGCCTCAATTTCGTATAATGACGTGGCATGGAAACATTTCCAAAAAGAAAGGTGCCGCACGCACATTGGCAGCGGACTGCTTCCAGGGGCCGGCGATGTGCAGGCATCCCGAACTGTGCCCGGGAGCTGCTGGTGTGCGGCAGTCATTCCCGGATGGAATATACGGAATGTAAGGAGAGTCTGATATGGAAAAATGGCTTCAGAGTGTGTACAGTGACGGCTCGGAACTTTTTGTGAGCAAGGCTGCGCCGGCGATCGGCGAGAAGGTGACGATCGGGGTCCGCATGCTTGCAGACAGTCCGGTGAGGCATGTCATGATCTGGTCGCGCCAGAACGGCGGACAGCGCTATGACGAAATGAAAAGGGAAGAAGTAAAAGGCGGTCTCGTCTATTACCGGGCAACCCTCGGGATGCAGGAGCCGCGCCTCGAGTACAGGTTCCTTCTTGTGACGGATGAGAGAAATTATTTTTACACGCAGCGCGGGATCACGACCTATACGCCGAACCACAGCACGAGCTTCGTGCTGCTCGGAAATTATCATCAGCCGGAGTGGGTGAAGCATGCCGTCTTCTATCAGATTTTTCCGGAGCGCTTCGCGAACGGTGACCCGTCCAATGACGTGAAGGATGACGAGTACATTTACTTTGGCGACAAACCCATTCACATGAAGCACTGGGAGGATAAGCCGCTCCCGTGGGAGAAGGGTCACTGCATGGATTTCTTCGGGGGCGATCTCCAGGGAATCAAGGAGAAGATTCCGTATCTGAAGAAACTCGGTGTCACGGCGCTCTACATCAATCCGATCTTTGCGGCTCCCTCGACGCACAAGTACGACTGTATTGATTACTTTCATGTCGATCCGCATTTCGGAGGCGACGAGGCGTTCGCGGATCTGTGCCGTGCGCTTCATGAAAATGACATGCGGGTGATTCTTGACATTTCCATCAACCACACGGGGACGGCGAATCGCTGGTTCAACAGGGACGGCCTGTTCTTTGACAAGAGTGAGGGCGCGTACAATAACCCGGACAGCGAGGAGAGAGGCTACTATTTCTTCAAGCCTGGGACAAACGAGTACAAGGGCTGGTGGGATATCGAGACGCTGCCGACGCTTAATTTCACGTCGGAGAGCCTCCGGAGAAGACTCTACGGAGATAGGGACTCTGTTCTCCGCAAATGGCTCCGTCCGCCGTACTGCATCGATGGCTGGCGCTTCGACGTCGCAGACGTCATGGCGAGAAACGGCGAGGTTCAGATGGCGGACAAAGTGTGGCCGGAGATCTGCGCGGCGATCCGCGAGGAGAACCCGGAGGCGTACATCATCGCCGAGGACTGGGACGAGTGCTCAGAGCGGCAGCAGGGCAATGAGTGGGATTCACCGATGAATTATTATACCTGTGAGCGGCCCGTGCGGCAGTTCTATGGAGAGTCTGACTTTTATGTCCGCCAGAACGCGGTGATGCGCGAGTGCTCGAAGGGGCTCCGTGCCGAGGACATGGAAGGCCAGGCGAAGGACTACTACGCACGTCTTCCGTTCGTGATGCAGCAGAACCAGTTCAATCTGATCGACAGCCACGACGTGCCGCGGTTCCACAATGACCCGGCCATCTCGAGAAAGGCCGAGATCGGCGCGGCGATCCTTCAGTTCACGATGATCGGGACGCCGTCGATCTACTACGGCGATGAGGCGGAGATTGACGGGTGGACGGAGACGATCGAGGGCTGCCGCTTCCCGATGCCCTGGAGCCGTGACATCGAGTCGACGGAGATGTACCGCGTCTACCATATGCTGATCCGCGCGAGAAATGAACATCCTGCGCTTACGGACGGTGGCATGACCTGCCTCTATGCCGACGGCCCGGTGATCGCATTTGCGCGGCTCGGAAAGGACGAGGCGGTTGTTACCGCCGTGTCGAGCTCAAAAGATGAAGAGAGAATCACGCTTCCGCTTGATCTCATTGGAGCGGAATTTGTCCCGGGAACGAAGGACGTGCTCGGACAAACCGTGCACGGAGAATCCTCCGGCGAAGGAGAATTCATGCTGACGCTCGAGCCGGAAGGCGCGCTTGCGTTCCCGGTAAAGATGAGGGCATAACAAGAGACTTGCGTTTTCTGCACCTCTTTCCACAGCACTCCCGGAGAGCCCGCCGCATATGCGGCGGGCTCTCCGCGTGTCAGGGGGATATCCTCAGCAGAGCACGGTCTTCATCACCTCGAGCAGGCGGTCGTTGTCCTCCGGTTTCATGAAGCAGAAGCGCACAAAGTGCTCGTCGAGGAAGGGGAAGCTCGCGCAGTTCCGGATCATCATGTGCTCGCGGATACATATGTCGAAGAGATCGAAGGCGGAGATCGCGTCCGTCAGGATCTTGAAGAGCAGGAAGTTCGCCTGCGCCGGATAGACCTTGACGGATGGCCAGGAGTTCATCTCGTGGATGATGCGTGTCCTTTCGCCGGAAATGAGCTTCTTCGTCTGTTGGATATAGTCCCTATCCTTGAACATGATTTTTCCGGCCTCGGCAGCCAGCGAGTTGACCGACCACGGGTTCTGGCGGGAGAGCATGTCGGCGCGGATATTTTCATTTCCTGTGACGGCGTAGCCGAGACGAAGGCCCGGCGCGGCGAAGAATTTCGAGGTGCCGCGGAGGACGGCGAGGTTGTCGTACGATGCGCAGAGCGGGATGGAAGAGACGTGGGCGTCATCGTCCGCAAATTCCGCGTATGTCTCATCGATGACGACGAAGATGCCGTGCGTCATGCATGTGTCGAGGATCTTTCGCATGTCCTGCCTCGAGATGTACGATGAGGTCGGGTTGTTCGGGTTGCAGATGACGAGGAGATCCATGCGGTCATTCAGGAAGGAGCAGAATTCTTCCACGCCGAGCCGGAAGTCCCTGTCCTCGCGCAGTGCATAGTAGGAGCAGCGGCCCCCGGCGATGCCGATCTCGCGCTCGTACTCGGAGTAAGTGGGGCCGAGAATCAGCGCGTTCTTCGGACGGCGGGTCTCCATAAGAAGGGAAATAAGTTCCGTGGAGCCGTTGCCGACGAGCACGCAGTCCGGCTCTGTCCCGCAGTAGTCCGCGATCGCCTGCCGGAGCTCCTGATATCCGCGGTCCGGGTAGGACGTGATGCAGTCGACGTGCGAGGAGAGCTCATCGCGGAGGCGCGGCGAAATGCCGAGCGGGTTTACATTTGCCGAGAAGCAGATGATGCTTTCCTTCGGGATGCCATAGACTCTTTCGACCTTCTCGAGGTCACTGCCGTGAAACATATCCTTATTTTTGATCATGCTGATGCCCTTCTTTCTTTGCATATCACACGCTGTTTTTTATATTGTAACGCGTATTTCCGGTTCTGGAAACTTTATGGTAAGGATTCTGCACCTCGCGGAGAATGGAGGAAGGAGGTTCTTGCTCGTCCGGAATCTTTTTCGATTCTCCGTGGAGCGCGAAGTGTTTTGAGTCCGGAGGTGCTGAACGGGTATCTTTATGGTAGAATGATGGCATGACGAAAGATATGACACGAGGACCGCTCCTTAAGGAACTGATTTTCTTCACGATTCCTCTGGTCCTGGGAACGCTCCTTCAGCTTACTTACAACGCTGCTGACAGTATGATTGTCGGGCGTTTTGTCGGCAAGACGGCCCTCGCGGCGGTCGGCACGACAAATCCGCTTGTGACACTTGTGCTGCTTTTTACCAATGGTATCTGTCTTGGCGCGGGTATCCTTGTCGGCACGCTCTACGGCGCGCGGAAGACGGATGAACTCAGGCGGCAGGTCAGCACGGGCATGCTCGCGGGCTGTGCATTTTCCGTGGGGGTTGCGGTACTTATGATGATCTTCGCGCGGCCGCTCCTTGTTCTGCTCCAGGTCGGGCATTCCATCCTCGCGGAGGGCACGACCTACCTGCGGATCATTCTCCTGGGGCTTGTGTTCAGCTTTGTGTATAACTATCTCGCGAGCATGCTGCGCGCAATGGGCGACAGCGCGTCGCCGCTCATTTTTCTCAGCATGAGCGCGGGACTCAATATCGCAGGCGATCTCTTCTTTGTCGTTGCCCTTGACATGGGTATCGGAGGCGCTGCGGTGAGCACAGTTCTATGCGAGGCATTAAGTGCAGCCGCCTGTCTCCTCTACATCCGCGCGCGGATTCCAGAGCTCAGGCTCGGGAGGGAATGGCTCGTCTTTGACCCGTCGCTTCTTCGGAAGACTGTGTCGTACGGTTTTGTCAGTGCGATGCAGCAGAGTACGGTCCAGCTCGGAAAACTCGGCACGCAGACGATCGTCAATACGCTCGGTGTCGATGCGACGGCGGCTTTTAACGCGACGAACCGCTTCGATGACTTCGCGACGATTCCGCAGCAGAACATCGCCCACGCGATGACATCGGTCATGGCGCAGAACGAGGGGGCAGGAAATGAAGAGCGCGTCCGCAGTGCGTTCTATCTTGGCATGTACATCGAGCTTGTCTACGGCGTGGCAATCGGCTTTATCACGTACTTTGCAGCGGGACCGCTGATGCACCTCTTCTCGACAGATTCCGAGGTGCTGCGCGAGGGAACGAGGTATCTCAGGCTCATCGCATGCATGTATCCCCTGCCCGCGGTTACGAACGGAATTCAGGGATATTTCCGCGGAACGGGGGACCTCAAGGTCACGCTCTACTCAAGCCTCATCAATATGGGTGTCCGTGTCGCGAGCGAGGTCCCGATGATTCTTTTCTGGCATATGGGATTTCTCGCGGTCCCGTGGTCTTATACATTCGGATGGATTGCGATGACGGCATTTGAGGCACCGTTTCTCATAAGAAGACTGAGACGGAGGTCACAGGATTCTGCGGACTGACAGTGGCAGGGAGCGGTGGTATAGCTGCATACCAAAGAACAGATGGGCAGAATGACAAGTGAAGAGATACGCAAGCGGGCCCCTGGCTGATAGAGAGAATGGCAGATCATTCCCGCAGAGAAAGAGCCGTCTTCCTATTCAGGGCCGCGCGAGAAAGGTGGAGGAAAATACATGAAAAGCAAATGGATCAGTATGGTGCTCACGGCACTCGCTGTGGCAGGGCTTACCGTATATCCGGCATATGCGGACGATACGTCGGCCGAAATGACCCATATTGAATATGGCGAGAGCGAGGGCGGCCTCATTAACTATTCGGGAAATGAGGCTCTCCTTGACCAGCCTCTGTCGTCCGCAGACACGGATGGCCTTGTCGGCGCGGTCTCGGAAGAGCAGTATGAGGCCGATGCCTATGCCGCGATCACGGCTGATCAGACGCTTGCGTCCTCGTACCGCCCGGCACAGATTCCGCAGGTCATTTCCCAGAGGGAACTTGACCTGTGCTGGACATATGCGGCGATTGATTCCTCAGAGACAAACCGCCTGCTTGACGGAATGATTACAGACACTTCCAACCTGTATTCCCCGGGTCATCTCGGCTACGCGGCCTATCACGGGGGCGATGAGACCTGGACGGTCGGAATGGCCGGGAAGACCTGGTACTCACTTGGCGGAAATGCGCTCGTCTCACTCTCTACGCTTCTCCGCTGGTACGGCCTCGCCTCGTCATCTGTCTACGAGACGACAAGTTCGCTGACCCTCGGGACGGATGACCTCACGTCTTCCCTCACGCATCTCACCGGTTACGAGCAGCTGAAGAATCCGTATGTGTATTCGCCGGATTCCGGGACAGAGTACGCGGGCGATTCGGGGAGCCTTGCGGCACTGATTGAGGAGATGAAGGAGGAGATTGTATCGACCGGTTCACTCATTGCGGATCTCTCCAATACATCTTATTCAGCCGATACGTCTTCTTATTTTACATCACGGTACGCGGTGCCGAACCATGAGGAGGCGATTATCGGCTGGGACGACTCGAAGGTGACGGGAGCCTCCAGACCGGGCGCATTTCTTCTGATGAATTCCTACGGCACAGGGCGCGGGGAGGGCGGTCTCGACTGGATTTCTTATTACGATGCGTCTCTCTGCAATGTATATGCGCTTCACTATGAGAAGGAGAGTGACGGGACGCACGAGGACACGATTCTGCACTCTTACGACGGCCTTGGATACGGGACGACAGTTCCTGGTTTTATGGCTGCGAACATCTTCACTGCCTCGGAAAATGAGAAGCTTGACCGCGTCGGTATCTATGTCCCGGCTGGTGGCAGCTACACGGTCTCGGTGCGGACCGGCGTCACAGCGGGAAGTCCGATGTCGGGAACCGAGGCAGCGGTCGTATCGGGAAGTGAGACTTATATGGGTTTCTACACGATCCCTCTCGGGCAGAAAGTCTCCGTGCGCGCGGGAGAAAATTTCTCGATCATTGCGACTGTCAGGGACAGCAGCGGAAATCTCATCGACTTCTGTGAGCAGAAGAGCCGGCTCGACATGTTCGGCAACAGCACACTCAGTACGACGCTTGCCCGCACGATCACCGATGCGGCGGGGGAGTCCTACCGGAGCGCGGACGGCGGCATGACATGGCTGGATAACTACTCGGAGCAGTACGACGAGACATACATGGGCATGAACTACGTCAATATGCTCGGCAATAACTGCATCAAGGCCTACGCCAACGCAGATAATACAGCTCCGGAAACCGTGCAGAGCGTCGATATGTACCGGCTCTATAATCCAAACAGTGGCGAGCATTTCTATACGGGCAGTCCGGAGGAGCGGAACCATCTCGAGACGCTTGGATGGCGGTATGAGGGCATCGGCTGGAAGGCCCCGAAGAGCGGAGGGCGGCCTGTCTACCGGATGTATAATCCGAATGCGGGTGACCACCACTACACGACATCTGCGGAGGAACGAGACTGGCTTAAAACGAAGGGCTGGCGGTATGAAGGCGTCGGCTGGCAGAGCGCAGACAGCTCCGGCGTCCCGGTCTATCGCCTCTATAATCCGAACTGCACGGGGGCAGGCGCACATCACTACACGACCTCTGCGAAGGAAAGTGAATGGCTTGTAACGCTTGGCTGGCGGCTTGAAGGCATCGGTTGGAACGGCGTCAGATAAACGGCAGCTATTTGCGCTGACAGCTTGACAAAATGCACAAATATGGTATGATTTCATCCATAGATTAGCACTCAATGCTTATGAGTGCCAATAAACCCGGGGCGGATCCAGACAGCGTCAGGCTGCTGGTCCGCCGGATGGAGGCTTATAGATGAGTTCTACGCTGGTAATTGCCCTGTACAACACCGTATTGCTTCCGGATGTTGAGTACAGATTGAATATTGATGGCCTGAGCGACGAAGAGAAGGCGCGGGCCAGGGAGGACGGCGGCAAGGCCATCCTTCTTCCCATGAAGCAGGAAGTGGCAAGAGAAAACATGAAGGAGTCCGACTTTTATCCGATCGGCGTCTACGCCGACGTGATGGAAGTGACGGAGGGGCCGGCCGGGATTATTCTTCACGCGCAGACGAAGGAGAAGGCGAAGGTCACGTCTCTTGACCTCACGGGTGATGTGAT
This sequence comes from uncultured Eubacteriales bacterium, assembly GCA_900320615.1. Taxonomy (GTDB): domain Bacteria; phylum Bacillota; class Clostridia; order Lachnospirales; family Lachnospiraceae; genus Chordicoccus. The sequence continues at coordinate 20,890 of ONSX01000023.1, read as the reverse complement.
CACCTGCGAGTGGGAGCCGGTCGATGAGGTCGTCGATATCACCTACGAGGGCGAGAAAAAGCTTCTCGACAATCTCCGCACGGTCACGACGGAGGTCGCCTCCCAGATTCGCGGCGGCGGATACGCGATCGAATACCTGAAGAGTATCAAGTCGGTCAATGAGTACGCGGCCGTGTTCTGCCAGTTCTTCGACATGACGCCGGAGGAGAAGTATGCGCTGCTTGCGACCAACTCCTACAAGGAGCGCGGGCTTCTGGTTCACGAGGCGCTGATGCGCTTCAAGGGAACGATCGATATGCAGGTCGATCTGGCAAATGCCGATGACCCGGAGGGAATCTCTTACAAGAAGGCGGCCATTCACAAGCAGATCGCGCTGCTCGAGAAGCAGCTGGAGGAGATCGAGCCTGACAAGACGCAGGATGAAAATTCATTTGAAAAGAGAATCGAGAGAGCAGGCATGCCCGACAATATCCGGAAGGAGGTCGAGCGGGTTCTCCGGAGGTTCAACCAGGAGCCGTCGAACGGACCGGAGTATAACTCTCTCTACGACTATCTTGATTTTGTGACGGCATTAAAATGGCAGCCGGATCCGACGGAGAAGATTGACTTGAAGAAGGCGAGAAGAATCATGGACAGAGACCACTACGGCCTCGACAAGGTCAAGGACCGGATTCTCCAGCACCTCGCGGTCATGGCGCTTGGCGAAGAGAAGGCTGAGAAGGAGGGTCAGCGCGGAAACGCAAAGGGCACGATCCTTCTTCTCGTCGGTGCGCCGGGCACGGGCAAGACATCGATGGGCAGGTCTGTCGCTGAGGCGCTCGGCCGGAAATATGTCCGCATTTCTCTCGGCGGCATTCGTGACGAAGCGGAGATCCGCGGCCACAGAAGAACGTATATCGGCGCGATGGCAGGCAGAATCATGACCGGCATCAAGCGGTGCGGGTCCATGAACCCGGTCATGGTGCTCGATGAGGTCGACAAGATCAAGACGAGTTTCGACGGCGATCCGTCGGCGGCCTTGCTCGAGGTTCTTGATCCCGAGCAGAATACGACGTTCGAGGATCACTACGTCGATCTCCCGTATGACCTCTCCCATGTTTTCTTCATCTGCACGGCGAACACGTGGGACACAATCCCGCAGCCGCTGCTCGACCGCATGGAGATTATCGAGCTGCCGGGCTATACGCCGACAGAGCATTTTCATATCGCGAAGGAGCACCTCGTTCCGCAGGCGCTCGAGGAGACCGGCCTCACGAGGAAGGATCTTCGTTTTACGGACGGCGCGCTCCGGAAGATTATCAGTGATTACACGATGGAGGCTGGCGTTCGCGGCCTGAAGAAACAGTTGCTCACGGTGTGCCGGAAGGCGGCCGTCATGCTCGTCGAGGGAGAAGAAACCCCTGCGGAGATTTCGGAGAAGAAGAATGCCACTGCGGCGCCCGCGGAGGGAACCGCAGAAACCGGCGGGGAGAATTCTCCGGATAAGAGCGGGAAAGACAGCGGAGAGCTGAAGGCACCCGCCACCCGTCCGATCGTCGTCCGAGAGAACAACCTTGAGACCTTTCTCGGGAGAAAGAAGGTCTTCCATGACCGCGTGCTGAAGAATAATCCGCCGGGAGTTGTCACGGGCCTTGCCTGGACGCAGGCCGGCGGTGAGATCCTGTTTATTGAGTCCGTCGCCATGAAGGGAACCGGCCAGATTCGACTGACGGGCCAGATCGGCGATGTCATGAAGGAGTCCGCGGAGACAGCGGTCAGCCTTGTGAAGAGCACTTTCATCGATGAGGATCTGAATTTCGCGGAGCGCGATATTCATATCCACATCCCGGAGGGAGCTGTCCCGAAAGACGGGCCGAGTGCGGGCATCACGATGTTCACGGCGGTCACATCGCTCGTCACAGGCATTCCTGTCAGCCCATATCTGGCGATGACCGGCGAGATTTCCCTGCGCGGGGCTGTGCTCCCGATCGGAGGACTTCCGGAGAAGCTGATGGCGGCGACGCGCGCGGGAATCAGGAAAGTTCTGATTCCGAAGGACAATGTCCGTGACCTTGAGGACGTCCCGGAGGAGACGAAGTCTCAGCTCGAGATTGTACCGGTCGCGACCGTGAAGGATGTGGTTCGCGAGGCGCTCGGCATGAAGCTTCCGGCAAGAGAGAAGCACCCCTTCCACAAGGAAGAGCACAGGGATGAAAAGAAGGAATGCGAGAAGTCCTGAGCATAAGAGATTTTCAAGAGAGGCGCATATCACTCGTATGTGCTTCTCTTTTATTTTTTTTCGTGGTAAAATATATCTGTATATGGCTCCGAACCTGAGCTGCCGCGGAGCGGCTGCCGGATCATGACGTCCGGGGGCTCTCTTCCGGGGCGGAGTTTCGGTTCGGAAGGCGTTCCGCGCGGTAGGTGCGGGACGTTGTTTATTTTGATTTCAGGGGGCAGAGCAAACGTATGAGAGAAAGTGGCATACTTCTTCCAATTTCTTCACTTCCGTCCAGATTCGGGATCGGAAGTTTTTCGAAGGAGGCATTTGAATTTATAGATTTTCTGAAGGAGGCCGGCCAGAGTTACTGGCAGGTGCTCCCGTTCGGGCCGACAGGCTTCGGAAATTCGCCCTATCAGAGCTTTTCTACATTTGCCGGAAATCCGTACTTCATCAGTCTCGACGGGCTGATTGAGGACGGTCTTCTGACTGAGCAGGAGGTATCCTCGATCTACTGGGGCGGAAATATCGAGAAGGTCGATTACGGCGCCGTGTACGAGGGACGGTTCAAGATCTTGAAGACCGCGTTCGAGCGTTTCCGCGGGACGGCGGACAAGGACGCCGACTACCAGGCATTTCTCAAGGAGAACAGCTATTGGCTTGAGGATTACTGCCTGTTTATGGCGCTAAAGGAGCAGAACGGCGGCAAGCCGTGGAGCGAGTGGGATCTCGAGTACAGAAACCGCGACCGCAAGGCGATCGCCATCATCAGCGAGATTATTAACGACACAGTCGAGTTCTTCCGCTTCCAGCAGTATGAGTTCATGAAGCAGTGGAAGAAGGTTCACGCGTACGCGGAGAAGAACGGCATCAAGATTATCGGTGACATCCCGTTCTACGTTGCGTTTGACAGCGCGGACACGTGGGCGCATCCGGAGATGTTCAAATTCGACGAGGAGAATGTGCCGACTGAGGTCGCAGGCTGTCCGCCTGACGCGTTCTCGGCGACCGGCCAGCTGTGGGGCAATCCGATCTACGACTGGACGTACATGAAGCACAAGGACTACAAATGGTGGGTTCAGCGGATCGGCCGCTGCTACGAGTTCTACGATGTGATCCGCATCGACCACTTCCGCGGCTTTGACGAGTATTATGCGATCCCGTACGGGGATAAGACGGCTGAGAAAGGCACGTGGGAGCCGGGTCCGGGTATGGACCTCTTCAACAAGATCCGGGAGGAACTGGGCGACGTCGAGATTATCGCCGAGGATCTCGGCTATATCACGCCGACCGTCCGCCAGCTGCTTGCTGATTCGGGCTTCCCGGGCATGAAGGTCTTGCAGTTTGCATTTGACGAGAGCGAGAGCAGCGACTACCTCCCGTACAAGCACGAGAGGAACTGTGTCGTCTACACGGGCACGCACGACAACATGACGACGCGCGGCTGGATCGAGTCGATCAGCAACCATGACAGAGATTATGCGCGCTGCTACATCAATTCAGTCAATACAGATTATGGCCGCTTCACCTGGGATTTCATCCGCGAGGCGTACCGCTCTGTCGCGGATACCTGCATTGTGCCGATTCAGGATTATCTCGTTCTGGGAAATGAAGCCCGCATGAACTGCCCGGGTGCCGGGGACGGCAACTGGCAGTGGCGGCTGAAGCCGAATTTCCTGTCCCGCGAGCTCGCAAAGAGCATCTATGAACTGACGGAGCTCTACGGACGTCTCCCGAAGGTCCCTGAGGACGAGGAGGAGGCCGGCGAAGAGGCTGAGGAGGCTACGGCCGAGGAAGAAGCTGTCGATACCGCGCGTGAGATCGGCGCTGAGGAGTCCGCAAACAGAGATTTTAATTAAGACCGATACATATAGAGAAGACACGGAAGAAACTGCCACATGGACCGGACGAAGCAGTACCGGAAAATGTGGCAGTACTTGACAAGGAGAGACCATGAGTCAGGCAGACGAGATTTTCATTTCCATGTGCAGAGATATTCTGGACAACGGGACGAGCACGGAAGGGGAGAAGGTCCGCCCTCACTGGGAGGACGGGACGCCGGCGTATACGATCAAGCAGTTCGGCGTCGTGAACTGCTACGACCTGCGGAAGGAATTTCCGGCGATCACCCTGAGGCGGACTGCCCTGAAGAGTTGTATGGACGAGATCCTGTGGGTCTGGCAGCGGAAGTCAAATAATATCCGCGACTTAAAGCCGCACATCTGGGATGAGTGGGCGGATGAGAACGGTTCGATCGGCAAGGCGTACGGCTATCAGATGGGCGTGAAGCACAAGTACCGCGAGGGCATGTTCGATCAGACGGACCGCGTGCTGTGGGAGCTGAAGAACGAGCCGTTCAGCCGCCGTATCGTGACCTCTCTCTTTAACCACCATGACCTCTCGGAGATGGGGCTCTATCCATGCGCGTGGTCAGTGACCTTCAATGTGACGCAGCATCCGGGCGACGAGAAGCTCACGCTCAACATGGTCCTGAACCAGCGCTCACAGGACGTGCTCGCGGCCAATAACTGGAACGTCTGCCAGTACGCGATTCTGCTCATGATGATCGCGCAGGTCACCGGGATGATCCCGGGACAACTCGTCCATGTGATCGCGGACGCGCATATTTATGACCGACATGTGCCGATCATCGAGGAGCTCATTTCCCGGCCGACGTATCCGGCGCCGTGCGTCAGTCTGAATCCGGATGTGACGGACTTCTATGCATTTACAACGGACGATCTGATCGTCAGCGACTACCGGCACGGGCCGCAGGTGACGGGTATCCCGATTGCCATCTGACGGATGAGGGGGGACATCTTCGCTGCTTGTCCGCTCGTCGGAGAGTGGAACAAGACTTAAGGCGGGCGCGCTCTCCCTTTACTTTTCTCAATTCTTCGAGAAGCGCTGAATTAAAAATACCAGGAGGATATAGATAGAATGAATTGTATCGTAGCGGCAGACGCGAACTGGAATATCGGTATGAACGGAAAGCTTCTTGTCAGCATTCCCCAGGATATGCAGTATTTCAAACAGATGACGATGGGCAAGGTCGTCATCATGGGCAGAAAGACGCTTGAGTCCTTCCCGAAGAAGAAGCCGCTTAACGGCCGGATCAATATTGTCATTTCCGGAAACCCCGACTACACGGTGGAAGGAGCAACCGTTGTCCACAGCATCGAAGAGGCGGTGAAGGCGGCCTCGAAGTATGACCCGAAGGACGTCTTCTGCATCGGCGGAGGCAGTATCTACCGCGATATGCTCCCGTACATTGATACGGCCTATGTGACGAGAATCGATTTCGCTTATGACGCGGACACGTGCTTCCCGAATCTCGATGAGGACCCCGAGTGGGAACTCGTGAGACGCAGCGAGGAAGAAACGTATTTCGATCTTGTGTATACCTTTGACATGTACAGACGGAAGAGGCCGGAGGAAGCGTAAGCAGGCAGGACACGGAGAAGAGCAATCTTCGGCCGGACATCATGATCGGAGGTATTCATGGCATTCAGAGATCACACAAAGAAAATAAGAATCGGCTCGAAGACGATCGGCGGCGGAAGTCCGATCGCCATTCAGTCGATGACCAATACAAAGACGGAGGATGTCCGGGCAACGGTCAGTCAGATCCTGGCCCTTGAAAATGCGGGCTGCGACATTATCCGCTGCACGGTGCCGAATCCGGAGGCTGCGGCCGCGATCCGGGAGATCAAACGGCAGATCCACATTCCGCTCGTGGCGGACATTCATTTTGACTATCGGATGGCGATCGAGGCCATGAAGAACGGGGCCGACAAGATCCGCATTAATCCGGGCAATATCGGCGGGCCGGAGAACATCCGGAAGGTCGTCGAGTGCGCGAAGGAGAGAGAAATCCCGATCCGCGTCGGCGTCAATTCGGGGTCGCTCGAGAAGGACATTATAGAGAAATACGGCCACGTTACGGCCGGGGGGCTCGTCGAGAGCGCGCTGGATAAGGTGCGCATGATCGAGGACTTTGATTATGATAAAATTGTCATCAGCATCAAGTCCTCGGACGTCATGATGTGCGTGAAGGCCCATGAGCTGATCGCGGGGAAGACACCGTATCCGCTCCACGTCGGTATTACGGAGGCTGGTACTGTCTATTCGGGCAACATCAAGTCGTCCGTCGGACTCGGCATCATCTTGAACGAGGGAATCGGAGACACGATCCGCGTCTCGCTGACGGGAAGCCCGCTCGAGGAGGTTCGATCCGCGAAGCTTATATTAAAGACGCTCGGGCTTCGGAGCGGCGGTGTCGAGGTCGTGTCCTGCCCGACGTGCGGGCGCACGGACATTGATCTTATCGACCTCGCGAATGAGGTGGAGAAGATGGTACAGGACATACCGCTCAATATCAAGGTCGCGGTCATGGGATGCGTTGTGAACGGACCGGGCGAGGCACGCGAGGCTGATATCGGCGTCGCGGGCGGAAAGGGTGTCGGTCTTATCATCAGGCACGGCGAGATTCTGCGGAAGGTGCCGGAGGACCAGATCCTCAGCGCGCTGCGTGAGGAGCTGCTGAACTGGAAGTAAAGGAGTACTTTGGAACCAAAGAATTTTCTTGAGGCATTTCCGGGACTGAGGCTTGAGAAGAGTATCCTGGATCTGCTTGCGTACGTCAAGGTTGAAAAGGTCGCTGTCAACCGGAAGCACACGCTGCTTCGCGTCTATATTATCTCGCAGAACTGGATCAAGAAGAAAAATATCGAGACGATCGAGCACGCCATCGAGGACCAGTTTTTTGCCGGTAACCGCATGGAGGTGAAGATCATCGAGCACTTCCGCCTGTCCGGCTCCTATACGCCGGCGAACTTTTACAAGGTCTACCGGAGCAGTATGCTCTACGAGTTGAAGCGTGTCGATCCGCTTCTCTATCAGACCTTTATTCACACGGACATTGATTTCCGGCGCGATGCAAATGAGATTCACTGCCGCGTCGAGGATAATTTTGTCTCCGAGAAAAATGCGGACCGCCTCACGGACTATATCGAGAAGGTTTTTGCCGAGCGGGCCGGTTTCGGCGATTCCGAGATCACGAGCGAGTTTGTCGAGCCTGTGAAGCCGGAGGGCGGCAATGAGGACGACGAGCGCATCCGCGAGAAGGTGGAGGCAGTTATCCGGCACAATGCGGCCAGCGCCGCAAAGCCTGAGGAAGAGGAGAAGCTTCCGACCTCGAAAGAGGAGAAGACGTACGGCGGTCGGAAGCGCTACACGCTCACGAATGATCCGACGGTTATTTACGGGAAAAATTTCGACACGGAGCCGGAACTGATGGAATCGCTCGGCAACGACTCGCGCGAAATCACGGTGCGCGGCGAGGTCTTTGCGACCGACGAGCGCGAGACCAGAAACGGGCGTGTCATTTTCACGGTGTCGGTCACGGATTTCACGGACTCGATCCGCTTCAAACTCTGGTACGACAAGGAAGAAGCGGACGCCTACCACGCCACATTCAGAAACGGGGCCACCTTCATGATTCGCGGCCTTATGGATTTTGATCCGTTCGACAGGGAACTCATGATCAAGAGCGTCTACGGTATCAGGAAGATTCCGTCCTTCCGAAAGGTGAGAGATGACAACGAGGCTGTAAAGCGCGTCGAGTTGCACTGCCACACGAAGATGTCCGATATGGACGCGGTGTCGGCGGCGTCAGACATCGTGAAGCAGGCCTATCGCTGGGGCATGAAGTCTCTTGCGATCACTGATCACGGCGTCGTGCAGGCATTTCCGGAGGCATACAAGACCTTCGGCGGCAAGAAGGGCATTCCGAAGGATGCGGACCTCAAGATCATCTATGGCATGGAAGGCTACATGGTCGACGACATGAAAAACCTCGTCAGCGGTCCGCTCATCGGGCAGGTGACTGATCCGGTCGTTGTCCTGTCGACGGTCACGACGGGCCAGAGTCCGCTCGTGCACGACATCATCGAGATCGGTGCGCAGAAGATCGAGGATGGCAAGCTGACGGAGGAGTTTGCGACACTTGTGAACCCGGGCCGGCCGATCCCGTTCTCAATCGAGCAGGAGGTCGGAATCGGTGACTCCCTCGTCGCAAATTCGCCGGATCTTGAGACGGCGCTCCGGCAGCTCATGGACTTCATCGGGGATCTTCCGGTCGTCGCGTACGACGCCGATATGGAAATGAATTTTCTGATGGCCGGATGCAGGAAATACGGCATCCACTGGCCGGAGCGGACGGTTCTTGATATTCCGTCCGTGGCGAGGTACCTCATTCCGGACCTTGGCAGAATCCGGTTCCGCACGCTCGTGAAGCACCTGAAAGTGCCGTGCACGGATGAGATGCGCGCGTTCCCGCGGGCCCAGGCCATGGCGTTCGTCTATCTGAAGATGCTGGACGTGATGGAGAAGGAGGAGATTCGGACATTTGCCGCGCTGAACGCAAAGGGCAATGTGTCTGCGGACCGAATCCGGAATCTGAAGTACTACCACATCATTCTCCTTGCGAAGAACGAGGTCGGCCGCCGGAACCTCTATACGCTGGTGTCGATCTCTCATCTGCAGTATTTCAAGCGCCGTCCGCTGATTCCACGGAGCGTTCTGATGAAGCACCGCGAGGGGCTCGTGTTCGGCTCGGCCTGCTCGGCGGGAGAGCTTTATCAGGCGATCTTAAACGGCCGGTCGGATGCGGAGATCGCACGAATTGTTTCATTTTATGATTATCTTGAGATTCAGCCGACGGAGAACAATAATTACCTGCTGAAGGACCCGAAGAGCGGCATTCATTCCGTCGAGGATCTTCGGAACATCAACCGCAGAATCTGTGAGCTCGGCGACCAGTTTGGAAAGCCGGTCTGTGCGACGTGCGACGTGCATTTCCTGAACCCGGAGGACTGGATCTACCGGGCGATTATTCAGGCCGGCCACGGCTATAAAGATGAGGGCGGACAGCCGCCGCTCTATCTGCGGACGACGGAGGAGATGCTGGAGTGTTTCTCTTATCTCGGCGAAGAAAAATGCAGGGAGGTCGTCGTTACAAATACAAATAAGATCGCGGATATGATTGAGAAAATATCCCCGATCTATCCGTATAAGTGCCCGCCGTCGATTCCGCACGCGGAGGAGGACCTCCAGAACATGTGCTACGCGAAGGCTCACCGCTGGTACGGCAGGGAGCTCCCGAAGATCGTGAGCGAGCGGCTGGAGCGGGAGCTTACGTCGATCATCAAGAACGGCTACGCGGTCATGTACATCATCGCGCAGAAGCTCGTCAAGAAGTCGAATGACGACGGGTATCTGGTCGGTTCGCGAGGCTCGGTCGGGTCTTCATTTGTCGCGACGATGGCGGACATCACGGAGGTCAACCCGCTGAAGCCGCACTACCGGTGCCTCAATCCGGACTGCCTTTACAGTGAATTTGATTCGGAGGAGACGAATTCTGCACACCTCGAGGGGCGCTGCGGATGTGATATGCCGGACAAGCTCTGCCCGAAATGCGGACAGCCTCTCTACAAGGACGGCTTTGATATTCCGTTCGAGACGTTCCTGGGCTTTGCGGGGAACAAGGAACCCTATGTCGAGGTCATCTTCGGCAAGGGGCAGACCTTCAAGGCGGGGACGATCGGAACGGTCGCGGACAAGACGGCCTACGGCTACGCCATGCATTACTTTGAGGACAAAGGCGTCACAAAGAAGCGCTGTGAGCTCGAGCGGCTCTCCACCGGCTGCGTCGGCGTGCGGAGGACGACCGGCCAGCACCCGGGAGGCGTTATTGTTCTCCCGAAGGGCATGGACATCAACTGGTTCACGCCGGTACAGCATCCGGCGAACGATGTGAACTCGCCGTTCATCACAACTCATTTTGACTATCACTCGATCGACACGAACCTCCTGAAGCTCGATATTCTCGGACACGATGATCCGACCATCATCCGTATGCTGCAGGATCTGACGGGGACGGACCCGCACAAGGTTCCGCTCGATGACAAGGGCGTTCTATCTCTTTTTTCGGGGACGGAGGCGCTCGGTATCAAACCGGAGGACATCGATGGCTGTGAGCTCGGGACGCTTGGCGTCCCGGAGTTCGGAACGAATTTCGTCATCGGAATGCTGAAGCAGACGAAGCCGAAGACGTTCTCCGAGCTGATCCGTATTTCCGGTCTCTCACACGGCACGGATGTGTGGTTGAACAACGCGCAGTACTACATCGAGAAAGGCTATTGTACGCTGCCGACGTCGATCTGCTGCCGCGACGATATCATGCTCGAGCTGATCAACAAGGGACTTGACAAGGAGCACTCCTTCAAGATTATGGAGTCTGTCCGGAAGGGACGCGGTCTTACGCCGGAGCAGGAGAAGGAGATGCGCGAGCACGGCGTGGCGGACTGGTACATTGAGTCCTGCCTGAAGATCAAGTACATGTTCCCGAAGGCGCATGCGGCGGCTTATGTCATGAACGCGTTCCGCATCGCCTACTACAAGATCAACTATCCGCTGGCCTACTACGCGGCGTATTTCTCGATCCGTTGCAAGACGTTCAACTACGAGCATATGTGCCAGGGGCGGGAGAAACTCGAGTATTATGCGGATGAGATCAAGAAGAACCCGGACCCGTCGCCGAAGGATGTGGCGGAGCTTGATGATATGCGGCTCGTCCGCGAGATGTACGCGCGCGGCTTTGCATTTGAGCCGCTCGATCTCTACAGGGCGCAGGCGACGCGCTGCCAGATCGTGGACGGCAGGATTATGCCGGCCCTGAATTCGATCACGGGCCTCGGTGACACGCAGGCGATTGCGCTGGAGGAAGAGGCGAAGAAGGGTCCGTTCCTCTCCAAGGATGATCTGCGGGAGCGGGCGCATGTCTCAAAGTCCATTATCGACGAGATGGAGGAGTACGGAATACTCAGGGATATACCGGAATCCAACCAGATCTCGCTGTTTGATCTTGCAAAATAAAACGCGCCAGAGAAGCGGGAGACCCTTCGGGGCCTCCCGCTTCCTGCGTTGCGTCAGGTTCCAATTTGTGATAATCTAAACGCAGTATGTATAGCCGAAAGGAACGTAACGTGGTCACAGTATTAGAAAAAAGAATCGATATTCAAGCCCGTGAAGGGAAAAATATCCGCAGTGAGCTTCACCTCGAGAACACGGACGGCAGACATGTGCGCGGTGAAATATTTTCGGATCAGGCCCGGATCGTTCCGGCGCTGACGAGGTTCGTGAACGCGGAGAGGGGATATCCGATTGTCTTCGGTGTGGACGTTGAGGGGCTTTCTGCCGGGGACATGATCAGCGGACAGATCACACTCGCGACGGACGGCGGAGAAGTGTCCGTCCCGGTCAGTGTCAGAATCATGGCGGAACCATCGGAGACGCTTCCCGGAAGAGTCCGCAGTCTGCGCGATTTTGCAAGACTGGCGGAGAGGGATCCGCAGGAGGCGTTCCGCGTATTTCGAAGCAGGCCGTTTGCCCGCCTGGCAGCGGTGAACGGCGCGGCAGAGGATGCACTCTGCCGCGGTCTTACGGCGGCACCGGTCACAGAGGACCGTATGGAGGAATTTCTCACGGCCTCAGGCCTCAAGACAATGGTCAGAATCAGCATGGACCGGGAGCGCGCGGATTTCTACCAGGTTACGGAATCCATGCAGGATATTCTGCTCCTCAGGCGGAATACCTGGGGACATATCGTGATTGACATCGAAGTGTCCGGGGACTTCCTCGAGGTGCCGAGACGCCGCATCACGGAGGAGGATTTTGTCGGCTCGACCTGCGAGCTCGAGTACCGGGTTCTAAAACCGCGCCTCGGCGACGGACGGCGCTTCGGCAAGATCACACTCGTCATCAGGGGACATCGGACCGATTTTCTCGTGACAGCATCTGCCCACGAGGAAGGGTACAGCTCCGGCCGTATGACAATCCGGAGAAATACGGCGCAGCTCGCAAGACTGTATACGGATTATCTCTGTGGCTCGGTCAGTGCGGAAGAGCTGGCGGACAGATCCCTTCCGCTCCTTGAGGAGAATGCCGGACTCGGGGCAGATGATGGCACGGCACTCTGCCTGTACAGGGCATATCTGTATGACCTCACGGGAAATCGCCGCGAGGCTGTCACCTGCATAAAAAGCCTCGACGGGTGCGACCTGTCCACAGAGTCACCCGAGGTCCTCGGAGCTTACCGGTATCTTCTGGCTAGAACCGGTATGGAGAAGCCTGATCCTGAGGAGCTTGCGGAGAGAATCAGCGGCCTGTTCCTTCGGAGGCAGGAGAGTTATGTTTGCATGAAGCTCTGTATGCTGACCGACGAGGATCTCGCAAGAAATAGCCGGCGTCTCTTTGCCATGGCAGATACTCTGGCTGCGCACGGCTCGCGCAGTCCGATGCTGTACGCGGAGGTGCTGCGGCTCCTCCGGGAGGATGATTCGCGCCTGACGCGTCTCACACCGCTCATGGAGCAGGTTCTTGCATTTGCCGCGAGAAGAAATCTCATGACGCGGGAACTTGCGCTTCGGACAGCGTATCTGTCGGAGAACCTGCGCTCTTATTCGGAAAATGTGTACCGTGTTCTCGCCGCGGCGTATGACAGCTTCCCGATGGACAGTATTCTCGAGGCGATTGTGCGTCTGGTGATGAAGGGACAGCCGAGGAACAGACGTTATTTCCGCTGGTACGCGGAGGCTGTGGAGAAGAATCTCCGCATTATCCGGCTGTATGAATATTATATCGAGACAATTCCGGAGAGCTTCCGCGGCCTTCTTCCGCTCGCGGTCCGGAAATATTTTGCGTACAACAATACGCTCTCTGACAGCGGAAAGGCTTTCGTGTATGCGAATATTGTGCGCCATCGCGGGGAGGACCCGGAGACATACAAGACGTACAGCGATCAGATGGAGCGGTTTGCATTTCTTGCGCTGGAGAGGGGGAAGACCGGAACGGATTATGCGGCCCTCTACAGCTGGTTTGTCCATGACGTGCCGGATGGACGCGCCGGAGAGAACCTCGCGGATCTGCTGTTTACGGAGCGCGTCTACACGGACGAACCGGGTATTTGCAGCGTGATTGTCATTCACAGCGGACTCAGACGGGAGGATCGGTATCCTCTGCAGCACGGACAGGCATTTATCCGCCGATACACGAAGGACGCACAGATCCTCTTCGAGACGGCTTCATCCATGCGTCTCCGGACGCCGGTCGCCTACAGCACGGAGCCGCTTCTTTACAGAGAGGCCTATATCGGGGGATGCCGGCAGAAATTCCCGGATGCCGTCGGGATCGTCATGGACGCGACGGCCGGAAGCGGACGGAAAGACCCTGTTGCGGCGGAGAATTTCCAGTTCTGGCGCGCGGCAGCGGAATCCGATGCATTTACAGATTCATTCCGGGCGGAGGCAAGGAGGAAACTTCTCGGTTTCTACGCGCATCATCCGGAGTTTGCCGGATTCGGGGAGAAGGTCAGGGATGAGGACCTATGGGTTCGGACGGACAAGGCGGCTTATATCAGCGTGCTGCTTTCTGTCGGTCAGGTGAGGCACGCCTATGACCTGCTCGTCCGCTATGGATTTGAGAAGGTTCCGGCGGACATGCTGGTCCGGGTCGCTTCGCAGATGATTGAAGCAAGTGACGGCCGGTATGACGAGGAGCTGCTGCTTCTTGTCTCCTATGTCTTCCGGGCAGACAAATACGACGAGCGGATTCTTACCTATCTGGCGGAGCACTACGAGGGAAGTATGGAGGACATGCTGACACTCCGCAAGCACGCAGAGGATTTCTATGTGGAAACATTTCCGCTCGATGAAAAGATTCTTGCGAGAGCGGCCTTTACGCATACCTCGCTTCCCGCAGACTCGAAGGTTCTGCGTGCCTATGTGGAGCATGGAGGACAGAGAAGAATTATCCGCGCCTACCTTGAGACGGCGGCGGATGAGCAGCTTCTGAAGAGCGATCCGGTCGATGCATACACGGCCGGCTGCATTGAGGACCTGATTGATGCGGGCGAGCCGGTTGACTTTGCGATGAAGCTTATGCTTCTCCGGCGCTACTCGGAAATGAAGAGACTGAGCGTGCATCAGGAGATTCTGACAGACCGGATTCTGGAGGAGAGCGAGAAGCGCGGAGTGAGACTGGTTTTCTTCCGGAACCTTCCGGCCCCGTTCCCCGCACAGTATCAGCTGGAGGACAAGGTAATTGTTGAGACGAGGGCGAATCCTGACGACACGGTTATTCTGCGCTATCGCATCGGCACGGGAAGTCTCGACAAGGTCGAGGGAGAATGGAAGAGCGCGGCGCTCCACCATCGTTTCCGTGGAATTTTCTCCAGAGAATTCACACTGTTCTATGGAGAAGTACTCACGTACTACATTGAGATTACGCATAATGGGCGGACCAGAAGGACGGAGGAGGAATCCGCCGCGTCGCCGCTCATGGATTTCAAGGGGAGAAGCTGTTACCAGAGAATCAACCAGATGCTCTATGATGAGCGCCAGGGCCTTTCCGGCAATCTGAAGGAGACCATGCGCGATTATCTGAAGGCAAGGCACGCATCGTCCGTGCTCTTTACACTGGAGGATGAAAGTTGAACGAGATACGGAACTTACTGATCGGTCTTGAGCTGGGCGAGGAGACGTCGCAGCTGGCCTATTATGACAGGCGGACGAAGAATCCGGTCTCCGTCGCAGTCAAACCGGGAACAAATCTCTACCGTTTTCCGACGGTGCTCACGAGACTGCGCGACGAAGGAAAATGGATGATCGGTTATGAGGCGGAACATTTCGCCGCAGAGGGCCGCGGCAGCCTCGTGAAAAATCTGCTCAGAATTTCTTCGCGGAGCGGTTGTGAGGTGGATGGCACCTATATGGAAGGCTGGGAACTCCTGAAGGAGTTCATCTCCGGGACTCTTGACATGCTCGGCGTATCCGATCCGGCACAGCTTGCGCAGGGAATCTGCATTACCGTGCGTTCCCTGACCCCGAACCTCGCGGCCTCGCTGAAGAGGGCGCTCCGCCGGATCGGCTTCGCAGCTGAGAAAATTTTCATTCAGGACGGACTGGAGAGCTTCTTCTATTACACCTATTCACAGCGGCCGGAGGTCTGGAATCACACGGTCGGTCTCATTGAGTTTGAGAAAAATGAAGTCACTATGCACTGCCTTGCGGAAAATAAAAAGACGCGTCCGATCACTGTGAAGACAGAGAAGATCGGACACGCCTGGATCCCGGCTGATGTGAAGAAGAAGGACGCGGCCTTTGCCGCGGCGCTCACGAAGTGGCTGCAGGACCGGACATTCTCCGGCCTCTTCATCACGGGAGAGGGCTTCGGGGACTGGTCAAAGCAGTCTCTGGATCTGATGTGCCGGGACGGCTGCCACGTCTTTGCCGGCGACAACCTGTTTGTGCGCGGCGCGTGCTACACGGCTCTCGAGAAGACGGACGACCCGAAGATCCGCGGAAGAGTCTATCTCGGACCTGATATGCTCCGCGCGTCTGTCGGCCTCGATGTCATTATCCGGGACAAGCAGCAGTGGATGCCGCTTGTCAGTGCCGGCGGGAACTGGTTTGACAGAGAGACATGCATCGACTTTATTCTTGACGGCCGGAGTGACATTATGATGGCGACGGTGCCGTTGGACGGAAGGGGCGGAAAGCCATGGCGGCTCGTTCTGGACGGACTGCCGAAGCGCCCTGACCGGACAACCAGAATCCGCCTGCAGGCTTACTGCACGGATGCGGACACCTGCGTTGTGAAGGCAGAGGATCTCGGCTTTGGCGAGATGTTTCCCGCAACACACAAGATATGGACGCTGAAAATCGCCCTCGGGGAGGAATCATGATCGGATATCGTCTGTGCCGCGTGCGTGCGGCTGAGCATCCGTTTTTTATCGAATCGACAGCAGTCAATGTATGGACCATCGAGGAACTGTGCTATTTCATGTATCGGAACCCGGAGCTGATCGACGGGACGCTCGCGGGGCTTCCACTCACCAGATGGGTTGCGGAGGAACTTGCTCTTCCGAAGACAGCCCTCAGTATGGAGCAGGCCCTGAAGACGGACGCGGGAATCGCCGCGTTCGCGCTGCCGCTTTTTCAGGCGTCCGGCTATCTGACGGAGGGAGAAATTCGCGCGTTCTGTCAGGCTGTTGAGACGCTGGTGACGAGACCTGTGCCGGAGCGTCTCAGAAGAAGGGCCGATGCACTGGTCAGAAATCGCCGTTACGGGAAGGCGGAGGAGGTCTATCTGCAGGCATCCGAGGCGTGCGGAAGCAGAGACAATGCTCTGAAGGCCGGGATCTGGCACAATTCAGGTGTCGCGGCCATGCAGATGCTCGAGTATGAGAAGGCGTGCTGTTCATTTGAGAAGGCATGCAAGCTGCGCGCCACAAGACGGGATCTGGAGACTTATCTTCTGGCTGTCCGGATCACGAAGCCGTTCGCGAAATATCAGGCAAAGGCGGAGTCGCTCGGCGCGGACAAGGAGATGCTGGATGACATCGAGGCAAGGCTTGCGGCTGCGAATGCAGAGGAAGTGAAGTTGCCGGAGGACACGGCGGCATTTCTTTCCGGGCTCCGGCAGGCCTACCACAGGGAGGCGGGAACCTGATATTGACTGTTTTCCCGGAACCTGGTGCGGAGCAGAGCCGCATCTGAGACCGCCCTTGAATTTGCTCCGCATCCATGATATGCTTGACGGGCACTTTAGTATGCTACTATAGTAGCATAGTGAAACATCAAACTATTGTGGAGGAAGGAATATGCGGAAGAAGATTCTCAGCCTGTGCCTTGCAGGCCTCATGATCTGCGGACTGGCGGCCTGCGGCAGCTCTTCATCGAGCGACGTCAGCTACATCAAGAAGAAGGGAAAGCTCACAGTCGGTATCACGGATTTCCAGCCGATGGACTACAAGGATTCGGACGGAAACTGGATCGGCTTTGACGCAGACATGGCCACACAGGTAGCGAAGGACCTGGGGGTCAAGGTCGAGTTCGTCGAGATCGACTGGGACAACAAGATCCTCGAGCTTAAGAACAAGAGCATCGACTGCGTCTGGAACGGCATGACGCTGACAGACGAAGTCACGAAGTCCATGAACTGCACGAGAGCCTACTGCAACAACGCGCAGGTCGTTGTCGTGAAGTCGTCGGACGCGGACAAGTATAAGGATGTGGACAGTCTGAAGAACCTGAAGTTTGCGGTCGAGGAGGGATCTGCCGGTGAGAAGGCAGCCAAGGCGGATGGCCTGAATTACACCTCGCTCTCGTCTCAGGCGGACACGCTGATGGAGGTTCAGTCCGGCACATCAGATGCGAGCATCATCGATCTTCTGATGGCAGGAGCCATGGTCGGAGACGGAACAAGCTATCCGGACCTCACGCACACGGTCGAGCTCACGACGGAGAAATACGGCGTCGGCTGCCGCCAGAATTCGGACCTCACGGATTATATCAACCAGGAATTCACAAAGCTCTACAGCGACGGCACGATGGAGAAGATCGCGGAAAAATACGGCGTTCAGGACGCGCTGATCCCGCAGGACGGTTCTGAATCAGGAACGGAGTCATAATACATGTTTGTTGAGGTTACGCTCGCCCTCTTAAAGGGCTTTCTTTCGACAGTCCAGCTGTTTGCGCTGACGCTTATCTTTGCGCTTCCGCTCGGACTTGTCATCAGCTTCGGATCGATGAGCCGTTTCGCGGTCATCCGCTATCCGGTGAAGTTCATCATCTGGATCATCCGCGGCACACCGCTCATGCTGCAGCTCATGATCATCTACTACGGTCCGGGCATCATCTGGTACAATGTCTGGGGACAGGGCAACGGAGGACGTGATATCGCCGCGCTGGTTGCATTTGTCATCAACTATGCCTGCTACTTCTCCGAGATCTACCGCGGCGGAATCCAGTCGATTCCGCAGGGCCAGTACGAGGCCGGCAAGGTTCTCGGCATGACGAACCATGAGATCTTTCGGAAGGTCATTCTTCTCCAGGTCGTCAAGCGGATTATTCCGCCGATGTCAAATGAAATCATCACACTCGTCAAGGATACTTCGCTCGCGCGGATTATCGCTGTGCTCGAGCTGATCAAGGCGGGCGAGTCGTTCATGAAGAGCGACGGCATCATCTGGCCTCTGTTTTACACAGGCCTCTTCTACCTGGTCTTCAGCGGTCTCCTGACGATTTTGTTCCACTACATCGAGAAGAAACTGAGCTATTTCAGGTAACGGAGAAAAATCATGGCTTTACTTGAAGTAAAACATATCAAAAAGAGTTTCGGCAGGACGAGCGTCCTCAAGGATATCAACTTTAATCTGGAGGAGGGACAGGCGATCTCCATTATCGGCTCATCGGGCAGCGGCAAGACGACGCTGCTCCGATGCCTGAATTTTCTCGAGACGCCCGACTCGGGAACCATTACAGTTCGCGGCGATGTGCTGTTTGACGGAAATGACAGCCGCGAGCCCTCTGAGGAGGAGATCCGCCGGAAACGGCTTCACTTCGGCATGGTGTTTCAGTCATTCAATCTGTTCCCGCAGTACACGGCACTTGAGAATATCATGCTCGCGCCGACGCTCGCCGCGAAGAAAAAGGGTGCGGTCGATGAAGATGCGATCCGCCGCCGCGCACTGGATCTTCTTGATCAGATGGGACTCACGAACCGGAAGGACAACTATCCGCACCAGCTCTCCGGAGGACAGCAGCAGCGTGTCGCGATCGCGCGGGCACTTGCGCTCTCCCCGGATATCCTGTGCTTCGATGAGCCGACATCCGCGCTTGATCCGGAGCTCACGGGCGAGGTTCTCCGCGTCATCCGCGGACTCGCCGAGAAGAAGACGACGATGATTATCGTCACGCACGAAATGGCATTTGCAAGAGACGTGGCCGACCAGGCGATCTTCATGGATGGCGGACGGATTGTTGAGCAGGGCCCCGCAAGGGAGGTTATTGACAATCCGAAAGAGGAGCGGACGAAGCAGTTCCTGAGCAATTACAGCAGGACACAGGAAGACTGAAGCCCTTATTTCTGTCTGATTGTCTGATTTACAACTGAAAATGAATAGTGTATGATAAAGCCGCATGTTCTGTGTCTTATTCCGGTATCGGAGAGTGCCGCAGAATATGCGGCTTTCATGTCCGGACGCGCCCGTGCATCTGACCGGAGGCTTCCGGAGGATACAATCAATCGATACCAAACTGGAAAGGTCGACACAACGTATGAGCAACTTACATGAGGAATGTGGCGTTTTCGGCATCTATGACCTCGATGAGCGTCAGGATGTCGCATCTTCCGTCTATTACGGGCTCCTTGCGCTGCAGCACCGCGGGCAGGAGAGCTGCGGTATCGCGGTCAGCGACACAAGCGGTCCGAAAGGCCGTGTCAAGGCAATCAAGGGCATGGGCCTTGTCAATGAGAATTTCAGCCGGGAACAGCTGGAATCCCTGAAGGGAAACATTGCGGTCGGCCATGTCCGGTATTCGACGGCCGGCGCTTCGACACGCGAAAATGCACAGCCCCTCGTTCTGAATTACGCGAAGGGAACGCTTGCGCTCGCTCACAACGGAAACCTGATTAATGCGCTTGAGCTCCGCCATGAGCTTGAGATCAGCGGATGTATTTTCCAGACGACCATCGACACAGAGGTTATCGCTTATCATATCGCGCGTGAGCGCGTGAAGTGCGGCAGCGTCGAGGAGGCGGTCGGCCGCGCGGCTGACAAGCTGAAGGGCGCGTTCTCTCTGGTCGTCATGTCCCCGAGAAAGCTGATCGGCATGCGGGATCCGTGGGGATTCCGCCCACTCGTTCTCGGAAAGCGCGACAATGCCTATGTGTTTGCCTCTGAGACCTGCGCACTCGACACAATCGGCGCGACCTACATCCGGGATGTAGAACCGGGCGAGATTGTCACGGTCACAAGGAAGGGCGTTTTCTCCGACAAGTCCCGCTGCAACAAGAGCGAGAAGGAGAGAGGCCGCTGCATCTTTGAATATATCTATTTCGCAAGAACGGACAGCTACATCGACGGCGTGAGCGTCTACAACGCGCGAATCAAGGCGGGACGCTTCCTCGCCCAGGACTCTCCGGTCGACGCGGATCTCGTCTGCGGCGTCCCGCAGTCCGGCAACGCGGCTGCGCTCGGTTTTGCGATGGAGACCGGTATTCCGTACGGGTCTGCATTTTACAAGAACAGCTACATCGGACGGACGTTCATCTCTCCGAAGCAGAGCCAGCGCGAGAAGGGAGTTCAGGTCAAGCTGAATGTCCTCCGGGAGGCTGTCCGCGGCAAACGGGTCGTCCTGGTCGATGACTCGATCGTGCGCGGTACGACGTCAGACCGGATCGTCTCGATGATCCGCGAGGCGGGCGCGAAGGAAGTCCACATGCGGATTTCCTCTCCGCCGTTCCTGTGGCCGTGCTACTTCGGCACAGATGTGCCGGAGCGTCATCAGCTGATCGCCTACAACCGATCCATCGAGGAGATCCGCCAGATTATCGGGGCTGACTCGCTCGCCTATCTCGGAATCGACCGGCTTCCGGAGCTGGTCGGAGGAAAAATGGGCATCTGCAACGGCTGCTTTACAGGTAACTATCCGATGGAGACACCGGGTGTCAATATTCACAATGTGTTAGAAGAGGAATGAGACTATGAGCTATGATCGTTACGAGAGCCCGCTTTCCAAGCGTTACGCGAGCCGTGAAATGCAGGAAATCTTTTCTCAGGACAGA
>ONSX01000040.1 GCA_900320615.1 uncultured Eubacteriales bacterium | reverse complement strand
CAGCTTCTCCACGATTGTGAGCGCGTCGTCCAGGGTGCGGTAATCTTTGTGGCCGTCGATATTGACAACGGCACCGATGCCGCAGGCGTCGTGCTCAAATTTTGGATCATAGAGCATCTGTTTAGCCTCTGTCATAAATTTTCCTCCCTCTGCATAGGTAATAACTGATGTGGGAATAACGGATTCTCACAGACTGAAGCAGCCAATATACATCTGTCTGAAGACAAAAAGGGCGACGATCCCCCTTGCATGTTTGCATGGGCAGCACCGTCGCCGCTTATCATTTGTATATGCAGAACCCTCTCCGCATGATTGTCCGTTATTTCGATCAATTATCGACTGTTTGTATCCAATTGTCAAGTGCTAGTTTCTGTACACAGACCGGAGCGCCTTACGAGAGCTTCCGGACGCTCGTCCCCTTCTGGAAAATGAAAGGCACATTTTCGTACACAGCCCCACTCTCACCCTTGATCTTCCGCATGAGAATATCGAGCGACCGGGCCGCGATCTGCGCCGTGTCCTGCCGGATCGTCGTGAGCACCGGATGGGTGAACCTCGAGAACTCAATTCCATCGAAGCCTGCGATCGACAGGTCAGCCGGAACAGTCTTCCCATTGTCGTAGACCGCGCGCATCGCTCCGATCGCGATCTCGTCGGAGAGCGCAAAGACAGCCGTCGCCTCCGGGAATTTCCTGTGCAGCTCGACCACGGCATCATAGCCGCCCTGAAATGAGAACTCCGCCGGCACATACTGCTTCTGCAAATCAAAAAAGATACCGTGCTGCATCATAGCCATCTGGCAGCCAAACAGACGATTCAGAGAAAGCGCCGATCCTTTCGGGTCACCGCCGATGACACCAATGTTCCGATGTCCCATCTCGATCAGGTAATTGACCATGGCAACCGACGCCGCATGGTCGTCCGTACACACACTCGATACATTGGGAATGTTGAGTGACACGGCGCTGTTTGTAATGACGACGGCCGGAATCTTGAAGTCTGCCTGGCCGTCCCTTGCAAAATCAAGATTCGAGCCGACGAGCAGAAGTCCTTTCGGAGTCTGCGAGCTGATCAGATTTGCGATACTGCTCTTCTCGTCGCCCTTCTCCGACATATAGGAGATCGAGGAGGCGATATCGAGCGGTGCCAGTCTCCGGTGAATATCCTCCACGATTGCTCCGAGAAGCGGATTGTTCTTGCCCTTGACGAGTGTGACAATTCCCGCTTCAGCCTGCGCGCGCAGTGCCCGCGCATTTTCATTTCTCTGAAAATGATTGTCCTCGATCACCTTCATGATTGCATCCCGCGCCTTCTTGCTCACATGCGGCTCTCCATTCAGCACACGTGATACAGTTCCTGTTCCGTATCCGGATTCGCGGGCTATATCCTTCACTGTTAATTTTTCCATAAACAATCCTCCCGTTCAGATTTATCAAGTCTGTCCATGGTGTCACTCACTGAACCGGGCCTTTTCCTCCTTACTCCAAAAAGCCCCTGTTAAGGATTCATGACCAGTCTATTCATCAGCTGAATACAACGAGCTCCTCGGCCGGAGCTTCTGCCCTCTCCGCGGCCGTCACAATGAATTCCGGTTCTTCTTCCTTAAAAACTTTGCTGAATACCCAGCGGACCGTCGCTGTCACATTGATCCAGTCGCCATCGCCAAAGTCCCATATATTCCCGTCCCGGCACGGCAGCGCAAGAAACTGAATGTCTGCGGCGCAGCATGTCATCGCTCTCCGCCCGACCATGCGCGTCCGTCCGCGCCGCCGCTTCGACTTCCCGATCTGCGCGTGGAAGCGGACGGTCTTTCCCTCGTACCGCTCCCTGTGGTCACCGAGATCAATATAAAAGATGCCGAAATCCGCATCATCGATATCGATGACCGGGGCCGTCACATCATACGGCGGCCTGTCCTCGAAAATATCGATCTGTTCTCCGTCCCTGTTCTCAAAGACGACATCGCACGACGGGTTCGCGGCCTTGATGCCCCGTCTGAAATCCGCAAGCGGCATCTCCTTCGATGCCCTGTTGAAAATAAACAGCTCGCAGTACTTTGCCATCTCCGTAAACAGAGATTTCATATTTGTTCTGTAGACAACATAGGTTGTCGAATCAACGAGCCCGATTTGCTGGATAACCTCCCATCCCTCAGGCATTTTCATCTCCTCAAACCGCTGCATGCCCCAGAGCGGATTGTACTCAATCAAGACGCGGCCCGGTTTATAGCGCCCATCCAGCTCCGCAAGAGTCTCCGCCCTGAAATTCTCCTCGCCGTCAATCTCCGCGTAATCCGTTCTATATTTTGCGAGCAGGGCCGGATCATACTCCTCCTCGCCGCTCTCACAATTAATAAGAAGCGTCCGGTCCTCAATCTGGAAATAGTCCTGTGTAACAGCATCCCGGAGGAACGTCGTCTTTCCACTTTCCAGAAATCCCGTCACCAGTATGACGGATACTCCTTCTTCCTCGTCCATGGCTCTTCCTTTCTGTTCACGGGAATAATCCGTGCCCGCTTTAGTCCTCGTCAAGTCCGAACAGACGCTCCAGCTTCTGTCCGTTCAGCTTTGCACCGATGACGCATATCCTGCCCGTGTATTCCGGCTCTCCGGTCCGAACGTCCGCCTCTTCCGGAACCATATCGAAGTAAATCCAGTGGCCGTTCTCTCCCTCGACCATGCCCTTTGCGCGGAGAACCGTGCCGTACTCCGCGGAATCAGAGAGCTCCTTCAGTATGCCACGGATCTTCTCCTCCGTAAACTTCTTCGGCGTCTCCTGACCCCAGCTGTCAAAGACCTCGTCCGCGTGATGGTGATGACAGCAATGATCATGCCCATCGTGATGATGCTCGTGATCGTGCCCGTCATGGCAATGATCATGCCCGTCGTGGCAATGGTCATGCCCGTCGTGATCATGCCCATGATGGTGCTCGTGGACCGGCTCGAGCTTTTCAAGATCAACGGCGCCGTTCTCCATCGTATCAAGAACCTTCTTCCCGCCGAGAACACTGACCGGCGTCGTGATGACCACCGCCGTCGGATTCAGCTCGCGGATCATCTTAAGCGCATCACTCACCTTATCCGTGTCTCTTGCGGCCTTGTCCGTATCCATGCGGCTCAGGATAATCGTCCCTGCGGATTCAACCTGATTCCGGAAGAACTCGCCGAAGTTCTTCATATACATGCCGCACTTCAGCACGTCGACGACAGTCGTCGCGGAATTGACGACAACTCCCGCCTCGTCCTTCACGCGCTCGACTGCATGAATGACGTCGGAGAGCTTGCCGACACCGGACGGCTCGATAATGATGCGGTCCGGGTTGTATTTCTGTGCGACTTCCTTCAGTGCCTGACCGAAGTCGCCGACCAGCGAGCAGCAGATGCAGCCGCTGTTCATTTCCCGGATCTCAATGCCCGCGTTCTTCAGAAAACCGCCGTCGATACCGATCTCACCGAATTCATTCTCGATGAGAACGATCTGCTGCCCTTTCAGTGCGTCCCCGAGCAGCTCCCTGATCAGCGTTGTCTTGCCGGCTCCGAGAAAGCCGGAAATAATATCTACCTTTACCATGTATCTTCCTTTCACAGTTATATTTCGCCGACTGCAGAAAACAGCGGCCGTTTCATATATGTTTCACATGTTTTCACACGCGTTTCACACATGCAAAAAGAGTATTGAATTTATCGTACATCAGACTGTGCCATTTGACCAGACTAAATCCTGTCAGATTTCGCCATCTTTCCTGATTTCCTGCACGATGTAATCTGCAAATTTTCCCGCTGCGATCGGCATCGTCTTCCGATCCCGCCATGCAAGAACGATCGTCCTGAGCGGTCTCTCTCTGATATGACGGACTGCGAGTCCCTGCTCGAACCCGCGCACGACGCGTTCAAACATCATAGACACGCCGAGATGCTGACGGATCATCGCGAGAATCGTGTAATCATCCGTCACCTTGTACTCGATGTGTGGCTTAAGCCCCGCAGCGCTGAACAAATTGAGCGGCATGCTGTACTTTCCCTCGTCAAGAAGAATCAGTGCGTCATCCGCAAGGTCCGCGAGCGAGATATATTCCTGCTGCGCCAGCGGATGATCCTCAGGAAGAACCGCGAGCATTTCATCCTGATAGAGCTTCTCCGTCCCGAGTCTTCTGCCTCCCTCGGCATCGGTCTCCGCCCGGTTCATATATTCGAGGCTCGTGAAGCCGAAATCAATTCTGCCGGACAGGATGTCGTGCTCAATGCTCGTATATTCTCCCTGCACAAGTTCAAAATGCACCCCCGGATAGCGCGTCTTGAACTCCTGCATGAGCCGCGGAAGGATGTTCCGGCTGACCGATGTAAAGGTGCCGATCCGGATCAGACTCCCGGAGAGTCCCTGAATCTCGCGCTCCTTCTCTTGCAGGGCCCGCTCCGCCTGATAGACGCTCTGAATATACGGCATGTACGCCTCGCCGTCGCGCGTGAGATGGAGACCCTCTCTCCCACGCGTAATCAGCGTCGCGCCCATCTCCTTCTCCAAGCTCTTGACCGTCTGGCTGACAGCGCTCTGCGAATAGCCGAGTAACTCGGCTGTCCGTGTAATATTGCCATTCTTCACAACCTCGCAGAAAATCCCGTAGCGCGAAATATCCATTGATCTGCTCATCTCCCATCACATAATCTTATCGCTTTATAATAAATATTGATTTTACTTATGTCAATGAATCTGCCTAAAATATCTGAAGAAACCGGGGCAGGAAGCAGCTCCTGCCCCGGCCTGTTCAGCTCACGGGAGATCTCGATTATGAAAATGAAACCATCAAAAAATGATTCGTTCCGGCCATCCGTCTTTTTCGCCGGCATGAGGGACGGCGTCCCCATTGGCCTTGGATACCTGGCTGTCGCATTTGCACTCGGCATCGCAGCAAAAAAGGCCGGTCTTACCGCCGGTCAGGGCTTCGTCGCCTCGATTCTCTGCAGCGCGTCCGCCGGGGAATTCGCGGGATTCACGCTGATCCGGGAGGGAGCGCCTTACATAATCATGGCGCTGACAACTCTCGTCATCAACGCCCGCTACCTGCTCATGAGCTTCTCGCTCTCCCAGCGTTTTTCGCCCGACACGCCTCTCATCCACCGCTTTTTCGTCGGTTCCTATATCACCGACGAAATCTTCGGGATCACGATCGCGCAGAAGGGATATATAAATCCGTGGTATTCCTACGGAGCCATTCTTGTCGCGGTCCCGCTCTGGGCCATCGGAACCGCGGCCGGCGTCATCGCAGGCTCGCTTCTTCCCGCTTCAGTCGTCGCCGCGCTCGGCGTTATGCTCTACGGCATGTTCCTGTGCATCTTTATTCCGCCGGCCAGAAAAGAGCGGAGCATCCTCCTCCTCATCATCATCTGCTTCGGCGCCAGCTTCGCCGCCTCTGTCCTTCCGTATATAGGGCAGCTGTCCTCCGGAAATCGGACACTTCTGCTCACCGTGCTTATATCGGCAGCAGCGGCACTCATTGCCCCCAGAAAGGAGGAAGAAACGCATGACTGATACCTGGATGTCCATCCTCATCATGTGGCTCGTGACGCTCGCGATCCGCGTACTCCCGGTCACCCTGATCCGCAAGCCTGTCAGAAACCGGTTTCTCCGCTCATTTCTCTACTATGTTCCCTATGTGACGCTCGCGGTCATGACATTTCCGGCCATTCTCTCGGTCACGGACAATCCTGTCGCTGGACTTGCTGCCCTGATTGCAGGGATCATCATGGCATGGATCGGAGCGGACATGTTCCTGGTCGCCGGCGCCCTCTGCGGAATTGTGCTGGTCATCAGCATTTTCCTCTGAGACTCAGAGCACGTACTCCATCGTGGTCTCCCTGATCTTCATTTCGTTCATCTCGTTTCCCCGCTCTGTGCCTTCAGCTGGGCGATCAACTTCTCCGACGCGGTCCCGAGCTTCCGATTCTTCTTTAAAAGCAGGCATACCTGCCGCTCCGGAGACGGCTCATCCGTGTAAACTCGGAACGCCTTGCCCTCCCGGATCGCGTCTCTTGCGAGTTCCTCCGGGTAAAAGCCGAGCCCGAGGCCGTACTCCACCATCGGCAGAATCTGATCGGTCGTCGACGCCTCCAGGTCCGGTGTAAACGTGAGACCGCTGTTCATGAAATACTGGACATAGAGGTCTCTCGTCCCCGTCCCGCTCCCGAGGGAAATGAACGGATACTCCGCGAGTTCTCTCAGAGAATGGACGCGGTTTAATTTGCCCCGGTATGCATTTCCCGCGAGGAGAATCTCGTGAAAGGAGACCAGCGGAATACTGACCATGCCCCGCTTCATGCCGAACGGGGTCGTGATGACCGCGAAATCGACGACACCATCATCGAGCGCTTCCATTGCCTCCGGAGAAGGATCGTTCGTGATGCGGATGCGGATCTTCGGATATTCCTCCAGAAATCTCTGAAGTGCCGGCAGCAGCGTCATGTGGAGGGCAATCTCGCTCGCCCCGATCGAGATCAGGCCTGACGTCATGTTCTGCTCCTCGCGGATCTCAGCCTCGCCGATATCAAACTGCTCGAGAGCGACCGCCACATGCTCGTAGAGCCTCTGCCCGATTCTCGTCAGCGTGATGCCGCGGTGCGTGCGCTCGAACAGCCTGACTCCAAGCTCATTTTCCAGATTGTTCATGCAGCGCGTGATATTCGGCTGGCTGTTATTCAGCAGCTCCGCCGCCTTTGTGAAGCTCTTGCACTCGGCGACGCAGTAAAAAATGCGGTAATAATCTAGTGTTGCCACGCTCATGTTCCTCGCTGTCAAAAATCATACCGGCGGATCTCACAGTTTCCGATTCCAAACCGGGCGTACTCCTCATTGGTCATGTCGCGGAAATACGACTCGATCACCCGGCTGATCCCATTATGAGCGACAAGAAGATACACCTTGCCATCCTCCGAAGTGATCTGGTCAAGAAGATTGTAGATCCGCTGTGCGAGACGCATCATCGACTCACCGCCGTCGTAAGAATCCGCGAAATGCATCTTGCATTCCGCAAACTCCTTCCCGTCGCGCGGCGTCGACTCAAATCGTCCGAAGCACTGCTCCGTGAGCGCATTCTCCACACGAAGCGGAAGGCCCGTGATCGATGCGATCTCTCTCGCCGTGTCCGCCGCACGGATCAGCGGCGAGCAGAGGATCTCATCGATATCAAGCTTCTCCGCAAGAATCTTTCTCCCAAGCTCCCTTGCCTGCTCATGCCCGCTCTCTGTGAGTGCAATATCGGTCGCCCCGCAGATCTTATTTTCCACGTTCCATACGGTCTGGCCGTGGCGCGCAAAATATAAATGTCCCAAAACTTTCTCCCGTCATCCTGCCAGTCTGTCTTACTTTGCCGCTTCCATTTTCTCGACGATCTTCACGATGCGGCTCGTCCCGAGCCTGTCCGCGCCGAGCGCAAGAAACTTCTCCGCGTCCTCAAGCGAATGAATGCCGCCGGCTGCCTTGATCTTTACATTTTTTCCGACATACTTCTTAAAGAGCTTCACATCATCAAATGTTGCGCCCGCCTTTCCAAAGCCCGTCGATGTTTTGATGTAGTCGGCACCGGCACTCGTGACGACGGAGCACATGCGGATCTTCTCCTCCTCGGTCAGATTGCACGTCTCAATGATCACCTTGAGGATGCGGCCCTTGCACGCCTCCTTGACCATCGCGATCTCGGCCTCTATATCTGCGTATTTCTCGTCCTTGACCCAGCCCTGGTTGATGACCATATCGACCTCATCCGCGCCGTTCTCCACGGCATCTGTCGCCATGAAGGCCTTCGCTGCCGATGTGTCGTAACCGTTCGGAAAGCCGATGACGGTGCAGACCTTTACCCTGTCCCCCACATAGCTCTTCGCGTCTTTCACATAGCAGGCCGGAATGCAGACCGACGCGGTGTGATAGCGCATCCCCTCATCGCAGATCTTTCGGATCTCAGAGCGAGTCGCCGTGACGCTCAGAAGTGTATGATCGACATGTGTTAAAATTTCATTGACGTCCATTGTCTGTCCCTCCATTCGTATTGAATTCAGTTATAGTATCACTCATGCATCAGATGGCCGGTGTCTGTCGGATGGATCGCAGACTGAATTGCGATATTCACCAGATTCATCCCGCCCTCCGCGATGATATTCTTCACAATCGGGAGCCTGTAGAAGTCCGGGTTGTCACCCGTGTACTGAATCGCATCCGCGATGACATCCTCGCCCGGAGTCTCGCTGGCGCGCATCTCTACCGTCTCGCCGTCAAAATAAAAATTGATCTTTCTTGTGCACGCCTCTTCGATGAAGGTGACTGCAAGGAGAAGAACGATGCGGTCGTTCTCATCCGTCGCAATCCGGCCTTTCGTCCCGACATAGTACGGCTCACCGTGCAGCATGATCTCACTCACGGCCGCCTTGTCGAAGCCGACGCGGATGTGGTGAATGTCCTTGCCCTCGTAGAAGAGCACCATCATCTGTCCGTCGATCTCATCGAAACTGACCTGACTGATCCCGTCCGTAAAATTATAATGCATGACCTGACAGATCAGCGGGAAGATGCCGGTTGTGCCCGCCTCCATCTTAAATGAGCACCCCTTGAGCTCGGCCATCAGTTCCTGCGGAGTCATGACATCCGGCTTCCTCCGGCGCGCAAACCAGCCGCCGCGCGTGATCACGGGTCCGGCCGGCTTCCTGCCCTCATACTCCGCGATGCGGCTCTGGAGCTCCTCCTCAGCAAGCGGGTCCTCCGGCAGCGGCTCATCGGACGGAAAATACCCGATTCCCCAGTACCGGCGCATGGTCTCGGTGAGCGACCCTCCCTGCGTCATTTCCCTGTTCCCGGCGTTGATCATAATAACCATATCGTCGTCCGGGTAAATGACAACATCCTGTCCGAACAGACCGTTGTAGGCGTAGCCGCCGGGTCTCTCCTCCATCCACAGCTGATAGCCGTAACCGTATTTTCCGTTGTCGGCCTCTTTCTTCGTCGCATCTCTCACCCAGTCCTCCGGGATGATCTGCTGTCCCTTCCAGCGGCCCATGTTGAGATACAACTGGCCGAGTTTGCAGGCATCCTCCGGACGGATGAACATGCCCCATCCGCCCTTCGTGACGCCCATCGGACATTTCTCCCAGAAGACTTCCCGGAT
This sequence comes from uncultured Eubacteriales bacterium, assembly GCA_900320615.1. Classification (GTDB taxonomy): domain Bacteria; phylum Bacillota; class Clostridia; order Lachnospirales; family Lachnospiraceae; genus Chordicoccus. The sequence continues at coordinate 5,426 of ONSX01000040.1, read as the reverse complement.
CCCGAGCGGATCAAAGACGCGCTTCTTCAGATAGTCGAACATAGTCTCTCCGGTCTTCTCCTGAATAACGGCGGAGAGCATGTAGGAGTTCATCGAATTGTACTCCCACTGCGTCCCAGGCTCGAACCTGACATTCGCGGACATAAAGCCGGTGCGCCAGTCATTTCCCGAGATCGCGCGCGCCTCGCCGAAATCGACGCCCGACGTCATGGTCAGAAGATGGCGGATCGTGACTTCCTTGCGGCCGAAACGCGAGAGAAGCCTGATATACTGCGGGAAGATGTCATCGAGCTTGTCGTCAAGCGTAAAGAGGCCTTCGTGAATTGCAAGTCCGACGGCCATCCCTGTAAATGACTTGCACATCGAATGCGTGATGTGCCACATCCCTCTCTGATACGGCGCAAACGCGCACTCGGCAATAATTTTTCCGTGGCGGAGAATGATTGCGTGATGCGGGTTCGTCTCGGGGTCATTCTTCAGCGCCTCGAGATACTGTCTCACATGCTCGGAGCTCACGCCCTGTGACTCAGGCGTCGCGCGCTCAAAGGGCTGAGGGATCGGATCTCCCACAAAGTGCGGTTTCTGCGGCGTGAAATCGATCTTGCTGATCTGCCCCGTCTGACGGGCGCAGAGCCTGAACAGGAGCTGCAGAAACGCCAAATCAAAACCTGCCATAATATAACCTTTCTCTTGAATGCAATATCTCAAGTTATATACAGTTATTTTACAACGAGCCGCCGATTGCGTGAAGCTGATTTTGCGGTATACTGGATAGAAGACTGATTTTACGAAAGGATATGCTGTTCCATGGAAAAACTAATTGAACGTTTCCTGAAATATGTACAGATTGACACCCAGTCCTCGGAGACGACCGGGACTTCACCTTCTACCGCAAAGCAGCGGAACCTCGCCTCTCTTCTTGCGGATGAGCTCCGCTCCGCCGGGGCCTCCGTCACGTACGACGAAAAAAACTGCTACGTCTATGCGTGCATTCCGGGTAGCGCCCCGGCGATCGGGTTCATCTCCCACATGGACACGTCTCCGGACGCGAGCGGCAGTCAGGTGAAACCGCGAATCATCCGAAAGTATGACGGAACGGACATCCTGCTTGACCCTGCCGTATTCCCGGAACTTGTAAACCACATCGGCGAGGATCTGATCGCGACCGACGGAACGACGCTCCTCGGCGCGGACGACAAGGCCGGCATCGCGGAGATTATGAACCTCGCGGACTATTTTCTTTCGCACCCTGACATTCCGCACTGCGAGATCCGGATCGCGTTCACGCCGGACGAAGAGATCGGAAACGGCGTCTCTCATTTCGACGCAGATCTCTTCGGAGCGAAACAGGCCTACACGGTCGACGGCGGAAAGATAGGCATCGTTGAGTACGAGAACTTCAATGCGGCGGGCGCCGTCGTGACTATTCACGGAAAGTCCGTCCATCCGGGCAGCGCGAAGAACATCATGATCAACGCGGCAGGACTCGCCTGCGAGTTCCAGAGCATGCTTCCCCCTGCGGAGGTGCCGGAACACACAGAGGGACGCGAGGGCTTCTATTTCCTGTCCCACATCAGCGGAGATGTCGAGCAGGCAAGACTCGAGTACATCATCCGCGACCATGACCGCGCAAAATTCGAGGCCAGAAAGCAGGAAATGCAAAGAATCACCGATTTTCTGAATGCGCGGTACGGCGACGGCGTCTTTGAGATTGACGTCAGAGACCAGTACTACAACATGATCGAGGTGATGCGCGACCACATGGACCTCGTCGACCGCGCAAAGGACGCCTACCGGAAGGTCGGCGCGACACCGTCCAGTGAACCGATCCGCGGCGGCACGGACGGAGCGATGCTCTCATTCCGAGGCATCCCCTGCCCGAACCTCTCGACGGGAGGCTACAATTATCACGGCCGCTATGAGTACGCGTCAATTCCCGAGATGGAGAAATCCGCACAGGCCCTGATCGAGATCGCGAAAATCTGAGCAGGGCAGAACGCGGCCCGGCGGCACCCCCGTCCGGGCTCCTTGCGCTCAGTCCGCCCTGCATTTCCTGTCAATATATGCATTCACACACTTCCGGATCCGCCTGAATTTTTCAGCCGTATCCGGATTTGTTGTCTTATAGTCCATCATCTCATCAAGATACCCCTGTTTCTTGATCAGGCGAAAGCTCTCGGGGTAGACAATGCCGAAAACGAAGCCGATGTGGCCGATGATATAGTCCACCGGTGTCTTCGAGTTGCGGCGGTCGACATTTTCACAGCGCAGAATGTCATTCAGGACTTCATCCGTTATAGACGCTGTGCGGAATTCCTCCTCCGGAATGTCATAGATCTCCGATCTCGGTGTCTCGCAGTTCACGCGGAGAATATCAATCTTGTCCGCATCCCGGAGAAGCGTCGCGAAGCGGTACTCCCGCTCCGTCATCTTTTCCGGCAGATGGTAGACGTTGTGAAGGCGGACAGCCTTCTCGATGAGCCGATCTTCAGACGAATCCTCGAGAAAGCGCCAGATGATGCCGCAGGCCTTCTGCTCCTCATGAACAGGGGCTTCCTTTGCCGCCGGAACTGCTTCAGCTTCCGAATCTGCCTGATTCACTCCCGGCCCGCCGAACAGAATGTCCGCACTGAGCGCCGCGTGGTTGACAGACTGTCCGTCCTGAAATGTCCCGTACCGGCGCACCTGCTCGAACCGCCCGATATCGTGGAGCATGCCGAGCAGCCACGAAAGATCGATATCACCACTGCTCATAGCAAGGCTTTTGGCAATATCATCGGCCAGATCCGCGACGCGATACGTGTGGTCGTATTTCAGCTTCACCTTCGGATCGCTGAGATTATAGTGGGACGTATATTCGTCAAATGCGCGTGTGACTCTTGTCCTGTCTATCTTCATAAAATCATCCTCCTTCCGATGCCCTTGGGGCAGATCACTGTTTCCAGAAACATCGCCGATGTTCTTTCTAAAAATGAGCCCCCCGGAGCTTGGATACAGCTCGCAGGGGGCTCATATATTGTTCTCAACTATTGGCCGAAGACACCATCAAAGGCACCTCCCGGCTCTATATCACTCGGGATCTGCGGAGGCGACGACTCTGCCCATGTTCATGGACGCTGTGTCATCTTTCGGGCAGTCCTTGATGGAGAAGCTGACGCGACCCATCTTGTCCTTGCCGAGACAGATGACGCGGACGACATCGCCGAGATGAAGCACATCCTCGACCTTGTCGATTCTGGAATTCGCGATCTTGGAGATGTGAACCATACCTTCCTTGCCCGGCGCAAACTCCAGGAACGCGCCGAAGTCCTTGATCGTGACAACCTTGCCTGTCAGAATCTGACCCTTCTCGAAGTCGGACGCAATGATGCGGATCGCCTCAACGCACTTCTTCATGTTCGCGTCGTCGGTGCCGATAATGGAAACCTTGCCGTCATCATCGATATCAATCTGGACATCATACATCTCGATGAGTTTATTGATCGTCTTGCCCTTCTGGCCGACAACATCGCCGATACGATCCGGATCGATGCTGATGGAGACGATCTTCGGCGCCCACTTGGACACATGGTCACGCGGCTTTGCGATGACCGGCTCCATGACATTTGTCAGAATGTACTCACGAGCTTCCTTTGTTCTCGCGATCGCCTCCTCGACAATCTTTCTTGTCAGGCCGTGAATCTTGATATCCATCTGGATCGCTGTGATGCCGTCATGTGTGCCGGCGACCTTGAAGTCCATGTCGCCGAAGAAATCCTCGAGACCCTGGATATCTGTGAGAACGATATAGTCATCGTCCGTATCGCCCGTGACGAGACCGCAGGAGATACCCGCGACATCCTTCCGAATCGGTACGCCTGCCGCCATGAGTGCCATGGAGGACGCGCAGATTGACGCCTGCGATGTGGAGCCGTTGGACTCGAAGGTCTCAGAGACGGCACGGATCGCATACGGGAACTCTTCCTCGCTCGGAAGAACCGGGACGAGAGCTCTCTCAGCCAGAGCGCCATGGCCAATCTCACGGCGTCCCGGACCTCTCGACGGCTTTGTCTCACCGACGGAGTAGGACGGGAAATTATACTGGTGAATATATCTCTTCTTCGTGATGTACGGATCGAGTCCCTCGATCTTCTGTGCCTCAGAGAGCGGGGCCAGTGTCACGCAGTCACAGATCTGTGTCTGGCCGCGCGTAAACATCGCGGAGCCGTGCGCTCTCGGGATCAGATCGATCTCGGCTGCGAGCGGACGGATCTGGCGGATGTCACGGCCGTCCGGTCTCTTGTGATCCCTCAGGATCATCTTGCGGACCGTCTTCTTCTCGTAGTTGTAGAGAGCCGTGTCGATCTGGGCCATCCACTCCGCGTTGTCACCATACTTCTCCTCGAACTGCGCGCGAACCTCCGCGACATTGTTCTCGCGGGTCTGCTTGTCGTCCGTGAAGACAACCTTCTCCATCGCCTCCGGCGGGCAGATCTCATAGAGAGCTGCGTTCAGGTCGTCCGGAACGACGATGTGCTGATAGTCGAACTTCGGCTTTCCGCACTCGGCAATGATCTTGTCGAAGAATGCGATGATCTGCTTGTTGACCTCGTCGCACTTGTAGATCGCCTCGATCATCTTGTCCTCGGGAATTTCATTTGCGCCGGCCTCGATCATGATGACCTTGTCGCGTGTGGACGCAACGGTCAGGGCCAGATCAGACTTTGCTTTCTCCTCATAGCCCGGGTTGACAATAAACTCACCATCGATCATGCCGAGCTGTGTCATCGCGCACGGACCGTCCCACGGAATATCGGAAATCGCCGTCGCGAGCGAGGAACCGAGCATAGCCGGAATCTCCGGATCGCAGGCCGGATCAACAGACATGACCATATTGTTCAGTGTGACGTCGTTGCGGAAATCCTTCGGGAACAGCGGGCGCATCGGACGGTCGATCACGCGGCTTGTCAGAATCGCGTGCGTCGATGCCTTGCCCTCGCGCTTGTTGAAACCGCCCGGGAATTTGCCGACAGCGTACATTTTCTCATCAAAATCCACGGAAAGCGGGAAGAAATCCACTCCTTCACGCGGTGCTTTGGATGCCGTCGCCGTGCTCAGCACGACTGTGTCGCCGTAGTGCATGAAGCAGCATCCGTTCGCCTGCTTGCCGACACGGCCGATATCGATCGACAGTGTTCTGCCTGCGAGTTCCATTGAATACGTTTTATAGTCTCCCATTCTTCTCCTTCTGCCCGAGTGGGCTGTTTACACAAGAAACGGAGCAGGTCTCCCTGCCCCGCACCGTGTATATGAATTACTTTCTGAGACCAAGTCTCTCAATCAGAGCACGGTATCTTTCGATATCCTTTTTCTTCAGGTAGCCGAGAAGGTTGCGTCTCTGGCCGACCATCTTCAGAAGACCTCTTCTTGAGTGATGATCCTTCGGA
>ONSX01000020.1 GCA_900320615.1 uncultured Eubacteriales bacterium | reverse complement strand
TAACACCGAAAATTTGTAGGTTTTTCAAGGGTAAAATGTGACACGCCGGCAGACGTGTCACTTATTTTTTTGTGCGCACGTGAGTACAATACAGGTATAGACAGGTCAGCCAGACAGGCAATGCGGATCCGCGGAAAATGAACGTTGTTCATTTTCCGGGCTGGCAAAAGGAGGATAAAAATGGCAAACAGAATTTCTCTCAACGGTACATCATATCATGGCTTCGGGGCCATCAAGGAGATTGTTAATGAGATTCATTCCCGCGGCTTCAAGAAGATTTTCGTCGCGTCGGACCCGGATCTCGTAAAGTTCGGCGTCACGGCGAAGGTGACATCTCTGCTCGATGAGGCGAAGATTCCCTACGATGTTTACTCTGACATTAAGCCGAATCCGACGATTCAGAATGTGCAGCACGGCGTCGTGGCATTCAAGGAGTCCGGTGCGGATGCGATTGTTGCAATCGGCGGCGGCTCTTCCATGGATACGTCCAAGGCAATTGGCATCATTATTGCGAATCCGGAGTTCGAGGATGTAAGAAGCCTCGAGGGCGTCGCTCCGACGAAGAATCCTTGCGTCCCGATCATCGCAGTTCCGACGACTGCCGGAACCGCCGCGGAGGTTACCATCAACTACGTCATCACAGACGTCGAGAAGGAGCGAAAGTTTGTCTGCGTTGACCCGCACGATATGCCGATCGTCGCGATTGTCGATCCGGATATGATGTCTTCTATGCCGAAGGGCCTCACGGCGGCAACTGGTATGGATGCGCTGACGCACGCGATCGAGGGGTATACGACGAAGGCCGCATGGGAAATGACAGACATGTTCCACATCGAGGCGATTCGGCTCATTTCCGAGAGTCTGCGTGACGCAGTTGCGAACAAGCCGGAGGGACGCGAGAAGATGGCGCTTGCCCAGTACATCGCGGGCATGGGCTTCTCCAATGTCGGTCTTGGCATCGATCACTCGATGGCGCACACACTGTCGGCTCACTATGACACGCCGCATGGAGTGGCGTGCGCGATGCTCCTCCCGATCTCCATGGAATTCAACAGAGATTATACAGGAACAAAGTACAGAGAAATCGCGAAGGCAATGGGCGTCGAGGGCGTCGGAAATATGACGCAGGAGGAATACAGAGACGCGGCGATCGACGCGGTGAAGAAGCTCTCGAAGGATGTCGGTATTCCGGAGAAAAACGAGCGGATCAGAGAAGAGGATCTTGATCGGCTTGCGACAGACGCTTTGAACGACGCCTGCTATCCGGGAAATCCGCGCGAGGCGACTAAGGAGCAGGTTATCGAGATGTTCCGCAAACTGATGTAAGAAATGCATATAGCTTTCGATCTGAGGGAATGTGGCCTGGCCACATTCCCTCTTTTTTGTCTGTTAGTCAGCCAAAGGGGGAAAATGAAGCGTTCCTGCTATTTGTTTATGCAACCTTATCATTCTTATCTACCGACTTGAAAAATGAAAGAGTATAATAGGAGCATTCAAACAAGGCTTTCGCGGAAGAAGCGGCAACCTTATTTTTCAGAGGAAGGAGGCCCGCAGAACGAGCGGGCGAAAATGCAGAGGTGCTTTTGCGCCGTGATATTTTCGGATATTGAGTGTAAGACATGAAGATTTTTAACTATGACGGACCTCTGATGACGGTGCTCACGCAGATTTTTGATCTGGTCGTGCTGAATCTGATCACGCTGGTCATGTGTGTGCCGATTGTGACAGCCGGTGCGTCGCTGACTGCCATGCACTATGTGCTCTGGCACTCCGTGCGGCAGGAGGGAGACTCTGTGTGGAAAATGTACTGGAGGTCATTCCGGCAGAATTTCAGGCAGGCGACGCTGATCTGGCTCGGCGTTTTGGCTGTCATCGCGGTGCTCCTGCTCGACTGGGGGCTCACAGGATATATGTCAGCGGGGGCAGCCAGTGTGATGAAGATCCTGATTGCGGTGCTCGCATTTCTGCTTCTGTGCTGGCTCCAGTACCTGTTTCCTCTTATTTCGCGCTATGAAAATACGGCTCGCCAGACGATGAAGAACGCGATGGCGTTGATTGCCGGCTACATGCCGAGAACTCTTGGCATGGTGGCCTGCTGGATCATTGACGGGTATCTTCTGTACTCGCTGTCGATCCGCTGGATGCCGCTTTTTATCATGGGAGGTCTTTCTCTTCCGGGATATCTCTGCGCCCTGCTCTACAATCCGGTTTTTAAGAAGCTGGAGGGCGTGGAGGACGAGAAGAGGGAAGAAGACGGCGGAACATGAGTCCGTCCCGGAACCTTACATGAATTATATAAATAAATCATCTTGCCCGTGGGAGCAGGCAGTATATGAGACAGCCACGCAATGGAGGAGTATAGTCAGGCACTCATTCCGCATCTGGCAGAGCGGAATGCAGATCATATTTTGCAAGTGAGGTACATCGTATGAGGGAAAGTGGAATATTGATGCCCGTGTTCAGTCTTCCGGGAAAGTATGGAATCGGATGTTTTTCTGACGAGGCGAAGCGTTTTATTGATTTTCTTAAAGCGGCGGGGCAGTCGTACTGGCAGATTCTGCCGCTCGGGCCGACCGGTTACGGCGACTCTCCTTATCAGAGCTTTTCTACATTTGCGGGAAATCCGTATTTTATCAGCCTTGAGGCGCTGGTGAAGAAGGGACTGCTCACAAAAGAGGAGTGCGACGCCGCCGACTTCGGCTCAGATCCGAAATCGGTCGATTACGGCGCGCTCTACAGGGAGAGAAGGCGTCTGCTGCATCTCGCCTTTGAGAGAAGTTCATTTGAAAATGAAGAGAGCTTTGGGACATTCATGGATGAGAATGCCTTCTGGCTGCCCGACTTTGCGCTCTATATGGCGCTGAAGAATGAGTTCGGCGGCAGAAGCCTTCTTGAGTGGGACGATGCTATCCGTCTCCGGAAACCGGAGGCACTTGAGACGGCGAGAGAGAGGCATGCCGATGAGATCCGCTATCAGGAGTTTGTTCAGTATGAATTTTCGCTGGAGTGGAAGGAGCTGAAGGCATACGCGAACGACAGCGGCATCCGGATCATCGGAGATATTCCGATCTATGTGTCCTCAGACAGCTCTGACTTCTGGACGAACCCGGATCTCTTTCAGGTCGATGAAAATGGTTTTCCGACGGCAGTTGCCGGTGTGCCGGCGGACGGATTTTCTGCAACGGGACAGCTCTGGGGAAATCCGCTCTACCGCTGGGATTATGAAAAGGCGCGCGGCTACAAGTGGTGGATGCGCCGCATCGAAAAGTGCAGGGCGATGACGGACGTTGTCAGGATCGACCATTTTCGGGGATTTGACGAGTACTTCTCCATCAAGGCCGGTGAGCCGAACGCGCTGAACGGCCACTGGGAGAAGGGGCCGGGCATTGATCTTTTCAGGGCGGCGAAGGCTGCGTTCCCGGACCTTGAGATCATTGCGGAGGATCTCGGCTATGTGACCGATTCCGTGAAACAACTCGTCCGCGACACCGGATTCCCGAACATGAAGATTATTGAATTTGCATTTGACTCGAGAGACTCTTCAGGGGCTGTCAATTATCTGCCGTACAATTACGGAAAGAATCACGTCGTCTATACGGGAACGCACGACAATGAGACGCTTGTCGGCTGGCTCGGCAGCATTCTGCCGGAGGAGCGCCAGGCAGTGAAGGACTATCTCGGGACGGACTCCGATGACAGACAGGTGCTGGCAGCGGGGCTGATCCGCATTGCACAGAGCTCAACTGCAAATCTGTGCGTGATCCCGATGCAGGATTATCTCGGTCTCGACAACAGTGCGCGGATCAATCACCCGTCTACGTTCGGATCGAACTGGAAATGGCGGATGGATGCAGACGCACTCACGGATGCGCTCAGGGACAGAATTCTGAAGCTGACAAAGACATATGGGCGGATGAAGTGAAATTTGCTCAGTAGTATCATTTCCCAAAAAAGAATTTTGTTTCCCATAAAAAAAGACCGGCATGCGCCGGTCTTTTTTGTGCGGAATGAACGGATGGAACCGCTGCCTGTCTGTTTTTACGGCTCCCTGTGCTGAAAAGACTCCGGGAGCGGTGCTTATGGTGAATTGCGGGGAGAAATCTCCTGCTTCTACTGTGAATAATATACAAAAACGGAACGTGAAATTTTGACATACCGCCGAAAATCAGAAATTGCCATCAAAACCATTGTCAAACAAAAAGGCCAATGCTATATTGGAATCAATTCCAGAGAACGTTACCGATAACGTTACCGGAAAGAAGGATCTTTTCAGTTCACAAACGGCCTGACAGGGAATCAGGACGAACAAGAAAAGGAGAGTAACATATGAAAAAGGCAGCAGTAAGTGTCATGCTCACAGCAGCAATGGCAGCCGGTATGCTGGCGGGCTGTGGAAGCTCATCCAGCACAGCTTCATCAACAGCATCAAAGGCAGGCAGCACGGTTACAACAACAGGCTCCGAGGCATCAACGGACAGCACAACGGAGATCTCGAGCGGCCGTGTCTATCTTCTGAACTTCAAGCCGGAGACAGATGAGGCGTGGCAGACTCTCGCAAAGAAGTACAACGAGCTCGGCGGCAACGTCACAGTTCTGACGGCGGCTGACGGCCAGTACGATACAACGCTTCAGTCTGAGATGGCAAAGAGCAAGGCTCCGACAATCTTCACAATCGGCAGCTCGGATGACGCAAAGACATGGTCTGATTACATCTATGATCTGAAAGACACATCTCTTTACAGCCATCTGAACGACAAGAGTCTTGCAATTAACTATGACGGCAAGATCGCAGGTGTTGCGAACTGCTACGAGGCATATGGCATTATTTACAACAAGAAGATTCTTGAGTCCTACTGCAAGCTGGACGGCGCAAAGATTTCTTCACCGGACGACATCAAGGATTTCGATACGCTGAAAGCCGTTGCGGATGATATCCAGTCGAGAGTCGACGATGTCAACAAGCAGCTGACAAAGGACGGCGTTGACTATCAGATCACAGAGGCATTCGCATCTGCTGGTCTTGATGACGGTTCTTCCTGGAGATTCTCCGGACACCTCGCAAATATGCCGCTCTACTATGAGTTCAAGGACGACGGTCTCACAGATCTGACAGCCGGCGAGGCTACGATCAAGGGCACATACCTCGACAATTACAGAAAGGTCTGGGATATGTACACAAGCGATTCCGCTGCTGATCCGAAGACACTGGATTCCGGCTCCTACAACGCAGAAGAGGAGTTCGGCATGGGCGAAGCAGTCTTCTATCAGAACGGCGACTGGGAGTACAGTGCTCTGACGAACAGCGATAACGGCTATGTCGTTTCCGCAGATGACATGGACATGATGCCGATTTACTTCGGTGTTGATGATGAGAATGAAGGCCTCTGCGTTGGTACTGAGAACTACTGGGCAGTCAATGCAAAGTGCTCTGAGGATGAGATCAAGGCTTCTCTTGACTTCCTGAACTGGGCTATCACATCGGATGAGGGCCGCAGCGCAATGGTCAATGACATGGGCCTCAGCGTTCCGTTCGATACATTCACAGGTGATTATGCATCCAAGAACCCGTTCTCCGCAAAGGCTGCAGAGCTTGTTAACGACGGCAAGACATCGGTTGCATGGGCTTTCAACGCAACACCGAATGTCGATGACTGGAGAGCTGATGTCGTAGCTGCTCTGACAACTTACACATCTGATAAGACAGATGCGAACTGGGAAAAGGTTAAGTCAGCCTTCGTCGATGGCTGGGCTAATCAGTGGACACTCGCTCACGAAGGCGACACGACATCCGCAGCAGCATCAACTGCTTCATAAGCAGACAGAAATTCATGATCAACAGAATGAAACGCAACTAATATAACAGTTGAATGTCATTCCTGCAGTCAGCGGGTGAGCGGCCCAGGCCGCCCACCCGATTTTTTTCAGAAGACTGCGGATTGTGCATTTGGATTGAGGATGGCTTTATGGAAAAATCAATCAAAAAATACTGGCCGCTGTTCATCGTTCCGACGATGGCTGCATTTACAATCGGATTCATTATTCCGTTCGTGTACGGCGTATTCCTGTCCTTCTGCAAGTTTACAACCGTTGCGGATTGGAAATGGGTCGGCTTCAAGAACTACACGAGAATCTTCTTTATAAATGGAAAGCTTGATACGACATTTATTCACTCGATGTGGTACACAGCTCTGTTTACGCTGGTGACAGTTCTGGTTATCAACATCGTGGCATTTGCGATCGCGATGGCACTGACGAAGGGCATCCGCGGAACGAATATTTTCCGTACGGCGTTCTTTCTGCCGAACCTGATCGGCGGTATCGTTCTTTCCTATATCTGGCTGATGATTTTCAACAGTATTCTGGCCAAGCATTCCATGACAATCGTCTCCACACAGTGGACAGCATTCTGGGGCCTTGTCGCTGTCGTGTGCTGGCAGCAGATCGGATATATGATGATTATCTACATCGCCGGCATCCAGAATATTCCGGCTGATCTCATCGAGGCTGCGAAGATTGATGGTGCAAACAACCGTCAGCTTCTCCGCTATGTCACGATCCCGATGCTGATGCCGACCATAACGATCTGCACATTCCTGACGCTGACGAACGGCTTCAAGCTCTTCGATCAGAACCTGGCGCTGACGGGCGGCAAGCCGGGCAAGCTGTCCGAGCTGCTCGCTCTCAATATCTACGACACAATGTACGGAACGACAGGCTGGCAGGGCGTCGGCCAGGCGAAGGCGGTTATCTTCTTCATTCTGGTCGCTATCATCGCACTGATCCAGAACAAGCTGACGACAAGTAAGGAGGTTGAGCAGTAATGGCAAAGGTTAAAAAGCAGAAAAATGCCAATATCTCTACAGTCAGACGTGCCAATGGTGCCTCCGGAGTTGTTCTGACGGTCGTCTTTGCAGTTCTCTCATTTTTATGGATCTGCCCGATTCTCGTCGTACTCCTGAACTCCTTCAAGCGCAAGGCATATATCTTCAAGAACCCGTTCGGACTCTCCACGGTCAGCCTGAGCGCAGGCTTCGCACAGTGGAAGGCAGGACTCAGACTGACATTTGTCGGCTGGCTCAATTATGTCAATGCAATCGCGAAGACGGACTTCTTCCACTGCTTTGGCTACTCCCTGATGATCACAGTCGGATCTGTCTTCCTGATCATTCTCTGCTGCTCGATGTGCGCGTGGTACCTGGTTCGTGTCAAGAATGGCGCAACAAAGACAATTTATACGCTGTGCCTCTTCTCCATGATTGTTCCGTTCCAGATGGTCATGTTCACGCTGTCCAAGTTTGCGAATATTCTGCATCTGTCCACGCCGTGGGGCATCTGTATTGTCTATCTCGGCTTCGGCGCAGGACTTGCGGTCTTTATGTTCACCGGCTTTATCAAGTCGGTTCCGACTGAGATCGAGGAGGCGGCCATGATCGACGGCTGCACGCCGCCGCAGATCTTCTTCCGCGTCGACATGCCGATCATGAAGCCGACGATCATCACGGTCGCGATTCTCGAGGCGATGTGGGTATGGAACGATTACCTCCTGCCGAGCCTGGTACTTGATGTCAACAAATACAAGACGATCCCGATTGCGGTTCAGTTCCTGAAGCAGTCTCATGGTCAGATCGACTGGGGCGCCATGATGGCAGTTCTTGTCCTCGCGATCGTGCCGATTGTCATTTTCTACATGATCTGCCAGAAGTATATTATTGAGGGCGTCATGGCAGGTGCCGTCAAGGGATAATTCGATAAAAGGGGAGGCTGTGGTATGGATGTGACCATCAAGGACATCGCGAAGGAGTGCGGTGTCAGTGTCAGCTCTGTCTCGCGGGCTCTGAACAATCACCCGGATATCAACCCGAAGACCAAGGCGCGGATTATGAAAGTGATCCGCGAGCGCGGATTTGTGCCGAACAATTCGGCCCGGAATATGCGGAGAAGCGAGACGAACAACATCGCGCTTCTCGTGAAGGGGATCACGAATCTGTTTTTTACGGAAATGATCCGCTTTATGGTTTCGGAGCTTGAGAAGAAGGGGTATACAACGATTCTGCAGCATGTTGTTACGGATGAGGACGAGGTGGCTGTCGCACAGTCCCTGGTGATCGAGAAGAAGCTGAAGGGAATTATCTTTCTCGGAGGTAATTTCGGCCACGGAGAGTCAGCGCTGAAACAGCTGGGTGTCCCGATTGTGTTCTCCACGGTCGGGGCCGACCGGCTTGATACTGGCAATGTCCGCTGCGCGCATGTCTGTATCAATGACGTGGAATCTGGATGGCTTGCGACCGATTATCTGCTGGGACTCGGGCATCGCCGCATTGCCATCATCACCGAGGGCCTGCAGGTGCCGTCTGTCGGCTATATGCGGACGCTCGGTTACCGGAGGGCACTTGAGGAGCATGGAATTCCGTATCGCCCGGAGCTCGTTTTCGAGGTGAAAGACGGGACGGAGCATTACACACTGCCCAATGGTTATAAGGCGGCTTCACAGCTGCTTGACTCCGGCGAAGAGGCAGATGCCATCTTCTGCATCTCTGATGTCCTGGCGATCGGTGCGTGCCGCGCGATTCAGGACCGCGGACTGAAGGTTCCGGATGATATTTCGGTTCTCGGTTTTGACGGCATCGAGATGGGAAACTATGTGAATCCGAGGCTCTCAACAGTCAGCCAGCCGATTCGGGAGATTGCGGAGACAAGTATTCGTCTTCTTTTTGACATGCTGGATGGCGGCTCTGGAGAAAACTGCACGCTGGATGCGCAGATCGTGAAGCGGGAGTCGACTGGAAAGCGGAACGCATAAGATTTCGCGGAGTTGAAAGTGAATAGTTATTTGTGCAAAAAGAGCTGCAAGAATTGCAGCTCTTTTTTGGGCAATAGGGGGTCTTTATAGAGTCCTTTCCGCCTGCCATATTTATGAATTAAATGTGGTAAATGTGAACAAAATATGACGGCTGTAATTATAAAAGTGCACAATCACTGCCGAAATTAAACTCGTAAAAAGGCAAATTATACAAAAGTAAGCCTTGCCATGTCCCGCACATCATGGTATGATTCTTCCATCAGGAGACGTTTAACGAAACACTACTTGGCTATAATGCACAAACGTCTTTGAAACTATCGTTACTTGTTCAGACCAGGGAGGAAATGGACATGAAAAGAAAGGTTGTTTCTGTAGCGCTCTGCGGTGTTATGGCAGCATCTCTGCTTGCAGGGTGCGGTTCTTCATCCGGCTCATCATCTTCAAAGGCAGCCACGACGGCATCCGGTAATTCTGTCGTGACGAACACCGGATCGGGAGCGGCAAATGCGTCCGGCACATCGCTTCGTCTTGTAAACGGCAAGATTGAGGTCGACGCACAGCTGAAAAAGCTTGCTTCGGAGTATGAGAAGCAGACGGGCGTCAAGGTCACTATCGAGTCCATGGGCGGCGGCATCGATATCCAGTCCACGCTGAAAGGCTATTATCAGGCTGACAACATGCCGGACATCTTCGTCTGCGGCAGTGACTCGGATTTCGCGAACTGGGATGGACTTCTCGCCGACATGAGTGATCAGGCGTGGGTCAAGGACACGGATGCAGCTTACACGAGCTCCGACGGACAGGTCATCGGCTTCCCGTACACGACAGAGGCAATCGGCCTTGCATACAATGCAGACGTCCTCGAAAAAGCCGGCATCGATCCGTCGACGATCACAGGGCCGGACGCACTGGAGAATGCATTCAAGACACTTGATTCCAAGAAGGATGATCTCGGCCTCACGGCTGTCGTCGGCTACTGCGCAGAGGCAACAAACCTCTACTGGTCAACGGGTAACCATCTCTTCGGCGTCTATGAGGACGCAGGCCTCAAGCGTGACGATACGACTTACGTTGACATGCTTCCGAAACTTGATACGAACCGCTTCACGGATTACGCGAAGATGATTGATATGTTCAATAAGTATTCAGATTCGTCTCTTCTCGTCTCCGGTACATATGATCAGCAGATCCAG
This sequence comes from uncultured Eubacteriales bacterium, assembly GCA_900320615.1. GTDB lineage: Bacteria > Bacillota > Clostridia > Lachnospirales > Lachnospiraceae > Chordicoccus. Next base: position 11,671 of record ONSX01000020.1, on the reverse strand, counting down.
AACTTCGCGTCCGGCAAGTACGCATTTGTCACGCAGGGATCCTGGATCGGCGCGACGATGACATCCGACGACAAGGAAATGTATGACGCGGCTGGCAACTTCAAGGTCGGTATGCTTCCGTACTGCTTTGAGGATGGCATCGACACAATTCAGACGAATTCTCCGTCCTGGTGGGCGGTTTTCAAGAATGACAACACGGCGGCGGCAGAGGCGTTCCTGCAGTGGTGCGCAAGCAACGACGGCGGTCAGAAGATTCTCGTCGAGGACGTAGGCTTCATCAGCCCGTTCAAGTCCTGCACATATGTCGCGGATGATCCGTTTGCTCAGACCATTTCCGACTACACAGCTTCCGGCAAGACATCCGCATGGCACTGGCTCCAGAATAAGGACGGCCTTGCCCAGAATGCACTCGGTGCTGTCTATCAGGATTTCGCGGCGGGCAACATGGACGTCGATGGGTTTGTATCCGCTGTTCAGCAGGTCCTGACACAGTATTACGGCTCATAACTTTCATAGCACACAACCGTAGACGAAAGCGGTCGGCATGGGAGACTGCCGGCCGCTTTTTTGACGGACGCTGCCGCGGTTTTGGATGAGACAAATGAAAACAGCTTCTTTCTCTGTCTGATCCGGAAGCGCGGCGGCGCTCAAATTTCAAATCAATCAGGAGGCTTATATGAAGATCAATATAGGCAACAAGATCTTATCCCCCGTCCTCATGGCAGCCGGTGTGATTCTTCTCATCGCCTCACTGGCAATGGATTTTGCGGGCACAGGCAGCAACAGCGCCACGGGAACTATGCTGGTTCTCGGTATCATCGGGGTTCTGGCCGGACTCTATCTCTTTCCGACGCTGAAGCACCACCGGGCCATTGTGTACGTGATTTTCCTGTTTCCGCTGCTCTTCACCTTCCTTGTCACGGTGATCATCCCTCTGGTTCTTGGTATCGGATACTCATTTACGGACTGGACGGGAATCAAGATGACGAAGGTCGTCGGCTTCGCGAACTATCAGACGATGTTCAAGGATCCTTCATTCATCTGGTCAATCCTGATCACGTTCATCTTCGTCGCGGTCAATATGATCATGATCAATGTCGTGGGTTTTGCGCTCGCGCTTCTGTGCACCTCGAAAATGAGGGGCACCGGCTTCTTCCGGGCAGCTTATTTCCTGCCGAACCTGATCGGCGGCATCGTCCTCGGCTATATCTGGCAGTTCGTGTTCAGTAATGTTCTGATCAAACTGACGAATAATATTTCGCTTCTTTCGAGAACGAACACGGCGCTTTTTGCGATCATTGTCGTTTATATCTGGCAGTACGGCGGCTATATCATGCTGATTTACATCACAGGTCTCACACAGGTTCCGATGGACGTTATTGAGGCGGCTGAGATCGACGGTGCGACTCCATCCCAGATTCTTTTCAAAATCAAGGTTCCGATGATCCAGTCGACGGTCACGATCTGCACGTTCCTGACGCTGACATCCGCGTTCAAGCAGTTCGATGTCAACATGGCCCTCACAAACGGCCAGGGCTCGGTCGCAAACTTCATGGGCAGCTACCTGTCGAACGGAACGATGATGCTCGCACTCAATATCTACAATACGGCAATCGCGAAGAACAACTACGCGCAGGGCCAGGCGAAGGCGGTTCTCTTCTTCATTATCCTCGCGTGCATCTCGCTGATCCAGGTTCGTATGTCCAATAAGAAGGAGGTAGAGCTGTAATGAAGACGACAAAGAAATCAAGAGCCTTGATCCTCACGATTATCGGCATTATTCTTGCGGTTTACATTCTGTTTCCGTTCTATCTCGTTGTTCTGAACGCTTTTAAGAAGCAGACGGCCATCGTTGCGAGCCCTGTTTCCATCGCGGGAGCATCGATCGCTCAGCTGGTCACGAACCTGAATGCAGTTGTCAATAATTCGAACTTCCAGTTCTGGTATGCGTTCGGAACATCCGCAGTTGTCACGATCATCTCGCTGGTTCTTCTCGCCCTGTTCGGAGCAATGGCGGCGTGGGTTATCAGCCGGAATAACAAGAAGAAATGGGCGACGGCCGTATACATGGTGTTTGTCGCATCGATGATCATCCCGTTCCAGGTCGTCATGCTGCCGCTCATTTCCACATTCCGCGACGTCGGCAAATTTATCGGCATCTCGATGCTTCAGTCGATCCCCGGCATCGTCTTCGCGTACTGCGGTTTCGGCGGCGCCATGACGGTGTTCATTCTGACTGGTTTCATCAAGGGCATTCCGTATGACCTCGAGGAGGCGGCGGCGATCGACGGCTGCTCGCCGGAGGGAACATTCTTCAAGATTATTTTCCCGCTTCTGAAGCCGGTGATCACGACCGTCACAATCCTGAACGGCATGTGGATCTGGAACGACTACCTTCTGCCGTCTCTTATGCTGGGACAGAACGGAAAGGTCAAGACCCTTCCGGTCGCCGTTCAGGCCTTCGTCGGGTCCTATGTCAAACAGTGGGATCTCATCCTGACTGCGGCACTGCTCGCAATCCTGCCGATGATCATTCTGTTCCTGTTCGCGCAGAAGCAGATCATGCACGGCATGGTGGAAGGAGCTGTCAAGGGCTGAACTTATCTGGAAAACGTAAAATACAGCCCGCGCAGTATCTGCGCGGGCTGTATTTTACTGTATAAGTCAGTTGCCGTGCGCATGAAGTTTTAGGAAAAAAGAGAAAAGGCTCTTTCAATATCCTGTCAGTCGATTATAATTTCAGAAGACAGACTGTAAGGACGGTAAAGGAAAGCTATGGTGACGATCAAGACGATTGCGGATCTGGCAGGTGTCAGCCCGACGACAGTGTCGAATGTGATTCATGGCAGAACAGGAAGAGTATCCCCTGATACACTGAAGAAGGTGCAGACCATTCTGCGGGAGGAGCACTACGTATCCAATATGGGGGCACAGATTCTGGGCCGGCACGGATCGAAGCTGATTGCGCTCGTTGTCGCGTACAGGCCGTATGAGCGGGAATCTCTGCTGGAGGATCCGTTCGTGAGTTCTGTGACCGCGTCTGTGGAACAGACAGTCCGCGAGAATGGATATTTCATGATGCTGTACAATAACCCCGACATGAAGGAGTGTCTCCGGATGGCGAGGGCATGGAATATTGAGGGGATGATTCTGCTCGGCGCGCAGAGGGAGGATTATTTCATGCTCCGGACTGAGCTGAAGATGCCGATAGTTTCGATTGATACGTGCTATCTTCCGGGAGATAAGAACTTCGTCAATGTCGGCCTGTGTGACTATGAAGGGGCCTTCGAGATGACGGAGTATCTGATCCACTGCGGACACACACGCATCGGTTTCCTCGCGCTCATGCAGAACACAGGAAACCGTGACTTTATTTATGTGGACGGTGAGAGAGAGAGGGGATACATGGATGCAATGGCGCATCACGGGTTGAAGGTTGAGAAGGAGTGGGTGACAAAGCTGGAGTTCTGCGAGCTCGACCGGTTTGCACAGTACGTGCGGATTGCCGATAACGGTTTTATCGGCTGCACGGCCCTTTTTTTTGCGTCGGACACGATGGCGATTGAGGCGATGTTTGCCTTCTACAATCGGGGGAAACATGTGCCTGATGATATATCGATTGCGGGCTTTGATGACAGCCGGCTCGCCAGAAGACTAAGGCCGAGACTCACGACAGTCCGGCAGGATTTTGCACTGAAGGGCAGGAGAAGCGTTGAGGAGCTGATCCGCCTGATCCAGGATTCAGAATACAGCTCGAATGTACTGCTCCCGGTCACGCTCGTCAAGGGTGAATCGGTGAAGAAAATCAAATGAAAATTTTGTTCAGAAGGTGCGAAGCTCAGGAAAGGGCTTCGCACCTTTTCTTTTTGAAGACGACGAATATCACCCGTGCGGACAATATATACAGAATATATAAAACACATGCTTTGCTATTATCAGTTTTATACGGTTATGAACAAAACCTATTGTCCGGATCTGCCAGATACGGTAGGATCAGGACAGGGCGATGATATGCGCGGGGATGTCGGCGGCGAAAGAAGCGACTCTTTGGAAGGTGGCGTCAAAATGAGAGGGAAGAGGGCTGCATCGAAAGCGCGCACGTCGGAAGCGACGGTCCGGAAGGCGGCGTCACAATGGGAAAGCACGAAATGGAGTGCGGAAAGGATAAGGAGGAACAAACATAATGGATAAGGCATGGTGGAAGGAAAGCGTTGTTTATCAGATTTATCCGAGGTCATTTGCGGACAGCAACGGGGACGGAATCGGCGATTTGAACGGAATCACCTCGAAACTTGATTATCTGCAGAAACTAGGCATCGACGTGATCTGGCTGAGCCCGGTCTACAAGAGCCCGAATGCGGACAACGGATACGACATCAGTGACTATGAGGCGATCATGGACGAATTCGGGACCATGGAGGACTACGACCGGATGCTGAAGGCGGCGCATGAGCACGGCATCCGGATCGTCATGGATCTGGTTGTCAATCACACCTCGGATGAGCACAAATGGTTCATCGAGTCGAGAAGCTCACGCACGAATCCGAAGCGCGATTATTACATCTGGAGAGATCCGGTGGACGGGCATGAGCCGAACAACTGGGGTTCGTGTTTCTCAGGGTCCGCGTGGAAATTTGATGAGAAGACAGGTCAGTATTACCTGCACCTCTTCGCGGAGAAGCAGCCGGACCTCAACTGGACGAATCCGAAGGTCCGCAGGGAAGTATTCGACATGATGACCCGCTGGTGTGAGAAAGGTATCGACGGCTTCCGGATGGATGTCATTTCTCTCATTTCCAAGCCGGACGGACTGCCGGACGCGCCGGTCATGGGAGGCGGCCTCTATGGAGATCCGAACATCTGCGCCAATGGCCCTCACGTCCATGAGTATCTGCAGGAAATGAGAAACACGGTCCTCTCGAAGTTTGATCTGATGACGGTCGGCGAGTGCGCAGGTGTGACGCTCGAGGAGGCAAAGAAATATGCCAATGCCGCCGGAACGGAGCTCAACATGGTTTTCCAGTTCGAGCATGTCGGCCTTGACGGAGGCGACGGCATCAAGTGGTCGACGAAGAAGCTGCCGCTCGTTCCATTGAAGGAGAACCTCTCCAAGTGGCAGAACGGCCTCGACGGAGTTGCGTGGAACAGTCTGTATTTCTGCAATCATGATCAGCCGCGCATTGTCTCCCGCCTCGGAAATGACAGTGATCAGTACAGGGAGCGCTCTGCGAAGGCGATTGCGACTGTCCTTCACATGATGCAAGGTACGCCGTACGTCTATCAGGGCGAAGAGCTCGGCATGACGAATTATCCGTGGACGTCGGTCGACGAATTTAATGATCTGGAGTCGGTCAATGGTTACTACGAGCTGACCGGAAAGGTCGGCATGGACCCAAAGGAGCTGTTCCCGATGATCGCGCACAAGAGCCGCGACAACGCGCGCACGCCGATGCAGTGGGATGATTCGGAAAATGCAGGATTCACGACGGGAAAGCCGTGGCTTGCTGTCAATCCGAACTATACAAAGGTGAACGCGAAGGAACAGGTGTCCCGTCCGGACTCTGTCTTCCATTACTACAGGAAACTGATCAGCCTGCGCCACAGCAGCGAACTGATTGTCTACGGTCACTATGAGCTTCTGCTGCCGGATGATCCGGATCTCTTTGTGTATCGCAGATATCTCGGTGACGAGGAGCTTCTGTGTGCGGCGAACCTGTCGGAGCATGCCCGGACGCTTGATATTCCGGAGCGCTTCCGAGACGGGCGCGTGCTCATTCAGAATATTCCGGAGCACGATGTAAAGGACGGGAATATGGCGCCGTATGAGGCGTACGTCATTCGAAAGGCCAGGTAAATCTGGCGGAGGGAAATCGAAAGGAAGCACTGCCGGAGCGTTCCCGTCCCGGCTGCGCGGCCGGGACGGATCGATATGCGTATGCGCCGGGATGCCCCGGCCGGCTGCTTCGGCAGACGTCGGGGACGGAAACCGTCAGCGATGAATAAAGCGGACGCTCTGGCGCACGACCAGTGTCGTCGGGAGGGTTACGATCCGGTTCTGTGTGCGTGAAGCGGCATCTTCGGAATCAGAGAACGAGACGGTGCCCGCACGTTCGGAAGTGCGGGCGGATTCGCCGGCCGCGATGGCACCGAAAAGAAGACGGACGGCAGCCTCGGCTTTGCCCGTGATGTCCTGATGAATTGTTGTCAGCATAGGATTTGTGAACTCAGCGTAGGGATTGTCGTCGAAGCCGCAGACCGAAAAATCGGCCGGAATTGTGCATCCCCGGGCGTTCAGAATGCGGATGACGGAAAACGCAAGCTGATCGGACGTACAGAACAGCGCGACATTGAACTTCGCGAGCGGAAGAATGCTTTCGAGGAGCATTTTCCGGCGTCTCTCATCATCCGGGAGAACGAGACAGCCGGTCGGGATGATTGATGTGACGCGCGCGTTCGGGACATGGGCAGCAGCCATTGCGTCTCTCATTGCGAGGGCGCGCTGGCGTGAGGAGCCGATTCGCGCATTGGTAATCGTGAGAATGTTGCGGAAGCCCTGATTAATAAGATAATCGGCCATCTGACCCGCGGCTCTGTAATCGTCGAGCGTCACATGAAGGCCGCGCATGCCGGAGAAGGCCGCTGGAGCGGGCGTTTTGCAATCGCTCTCCGGGTGCGTGTCGATGCCGACGACGGGACACTCTGCGAGAGAGCGCAGCTTCTCATAATTTTTGTAAGAAAATGTGATCGCGATGATTCCTGACACATTCCAGGACAGGGCCGTGTTGAAAATGCGGTCAATATCGGAATCAATACAGAGCATCATGTAATAGCCGGCCGCCCGGACGGCGGATTCGATCGCGCCGATGGTCTGCCCGAAAAACGGGTCAGAGACCGGTGTTCTCTGAAAATGGGCTGTTGTGTGAACGACTGCCATAATGAGGTGTGAGCGCTTCTGCGCGAGCACCTCGAGACCCTGCCGCGGCACAAAGCCGGAGGCGCGGATTTCATCGCGGACGCGCTGAATGGTTTCGGGAGAGACTTTGCGTGTCTTTCCGTGGATGACATTGGATACAGTTGTAGCACTGACGCCGACGCGCTCGGCGATTTCACGGATTGTGACCATGGGGCTCCTTTCGGGCGTGAAATGTCTGATCACTGTATGCGGCCTGATGCAGCCACAGAGATCGCCTATATTATACTCCCGGCGCCGGACGGATGACCATGGCATCGCCGGCAGCTGATTGCACGCTGGAAGGCGGAAACGGTCAGCGACATCGCTCCGCACTTCGAGAATGCATGCGGTTCGGGTGGGACTGTGCATGAAAAGGAAGATGCGGATTGTCTCTGCACTTCGCGACTGCACGCGGTTCGGGGGTGCGTGCGGCGGCTGCGAGATAACAACTGCATATGAGTTACAGAGAAATATATGGAGGAATTGTATATGCAGAAGAAATGGTGGCACGGAAAGGTTGCTTATCAGATTTATCCGAAGAGTTTCAAGGACACGACCGGCAGCGGAATCGGGGATCTGAACGGCGTGACGGAAAAGCTGGATTACCTGAAGAGTCTCGGCGTCGATATTATCTGGATCAGTCCCTGCTATGTCTCTCCGCTTGCGGACGAGGGATATGATATCGCGGATTATTACAAGATCGACCCGCGCTTCGGGACAAACGGCGACATGTGGAGGCTCATTTCGGAGGCGAAGAAGCGCGACATGTATATTCTGATGGACCTTGTCGTCAATCACTGCTCTGATGAGCACGAGTGGTTTCAGAAGGCGCTGGCGGACCCGTACGGAAAATATGCCGGCTACTTTTATTTTGAGAAGGCTGTGGACGGACACGCGCCGAATAACTGGCGTTCCTATTTCGGCGGCAGTGCGTGGGAGAAGGTTCCGGGAACGGATCTCTACTACCTGCATCTCTTCCATAAGAAGCAGCCGGACCTCAACTGGGAGAACCGCGAACTGCGGGAGGAGATCTACAAAATGATGAACTGGTGGCTGGACCGCGGCGTTGCGGGTTTCCGGCTCGATGCGATCATGAATATCAAGAAGGCTCTTCCATTTGAAGCGTACAATTATGAGCCGGATCGCGATGACGGGATGTGCCGCGCCTCCCGCATGATTCAGGATGCAAAGGGAATCGGCGATATTCTCGCCGAAATGCGCGACAGGACATTCAAGCCTCACAATGCATTTTCCGTGGGCGAGATTTTCAACAACACAAATGAGCAGATCCCCGAGTTTATCGGGGACAACGGGTATTTTTCCTCGATGTTCGACTTTCGGGAGACGATCCTCGGCGCGAGCGACAAGGGATGGTACGATTTTGAGCCGGTCACGCCGGACGAGTACCGCGACGCCTGCTTCATGACGCAGCGTGTCGTCGACGACCAGGGTATGGTCTCCACGATTATCGAGAACCACGATGAGCCGCGCGGCGTTTCGCGCTATATTCCGGAGGGAGACTTGACCGACCGCAGCAAGAAGTTCCTGGCGGTTATGCAGTTTATGCAGAAAGGACTGCCGTTCATTTATCAGGGACAGGAAATCGGTATGGAAAATGTTGTGCTGCATTCGATCGATGAAGTCGACGATATCTCCACGATCGACGAGTTCAAGGTTGCGCGGGAGGCCGGCCTCTCGGACGAGGCGGCGCTGAAGCTCGTCAATACCTACTCACGTGACAATGCGCGCACGCCGATGCAGTGGGACGACTCGGAACATGCAGGCTTCACGACAGGTACGCCGTGGCTTCCTGTCAATCCGAATTACAGGCAGGAAGGGGCGACGAGCCCGGTGTCGGCGGATGACCCGGAGATAAAGCCGGTTAACGTGGCGGCGGAGAACAGAGATCCGGACTCTGTGCTGAACTGGTACAGAAAGCTCACAAGTCTCCGGAAGAACAGCGACTATTCGGATACGATCGTCTACGGAGAATTTATCCCGTTCATGGAGGATCAGAGCAATTTTATGTCGTTCTACAGGAAGGGAAAGGCGCAGACGCTGCTTGTACTGGGAAATTACAGAAATGAGAGGCGCGAGGTGAAGCTGCCGGGAGAGGTGCGGCAGGTCGTGCTCAATACATGTGAAGATTTCTCTGTGAAAGACGGCGTGCTCACGATGGACGGCTATCAGGCGGTCGTACTGGAGATGAGGTGAATCCTGCTCATCGCCATTGCCGCGTTCATCGCGATTCATTCCGCCAACTGCAGCGGCGGGAATTTTTTGCTCGCGTTGCGTTAAAGTTGGCTTCGCGGCGGGGATGTGCTATGCTTTCTCTGGATTATGGAGGATGTTTATGCACAGACAGATATATCGGATGATTCTTGCCGCGGGGCTTGCGTGCACTCTGGCTGGCTGCGGCAGTGCGGGACGGGTGGAAAATTCCGCCGGCACATCTGCGGAAGCTGCAGTAGCTGAATCTGCGGCTCCGGCAGCGGAGACGCAGACTGCATCGCAGCCCGGAGCGGCGGATACAGGAGAAGATCCTTCCGCAAATACGGCCGTGGCAGCCGGCACGGAGTCGGCGGATCGGTTCGGGGGAGTTGTCTCCGCGGCAAAGCTTGCAGTCAATAACGCGGGGCTTTCAATCGGCGACGGGCGTGTCTATGTTCTGAACGCAGACCCGCGGGCGGATGCGGCGCTTCAGACCCTCGCGACGCTCTATACGGACCTGGGCGGTTACGTCACGGTCGTCACGATATCAAGCGGTGACTACAACAATGAACTGAAGGCCCTCCTCAAACAGGGCGAGTATCCGACAGTTTTTAATCTCGGCAGCGAATCGGACGCCACAAAATGGAAGGATTACCTGTATGATCTCAGCGGCTCGGACGTCGCGTCTCATGTGGCGGATCCGTCTCTTGATATCCATTGCGACGGGAAGACGGCCGCTGTTCCCGCGTCTGTCCGCGTTTACGGCATTATCTGCAACCGGACGATTCTTGAATCCTACTGCAAAATGAGCGGCGCTCTGATTTCGTCTCCGGATGATATTCAGAGCCTCGCCACACTGTCGGCGGTCGCAGATGATATCGAGACGCGGCTGCAGGAATTGAACGCACAGCTCGCGGCGGATGGAAAATCGTTTGCCGTGACGGAGGCATTCGCATCTCCGTCTATGGATGCTATGTCCGCATGGAAGCTGTCTGAGCAGCTGGCGGCGCTTCCTGTCTATTATGAGCTGAAGGACAAGGGCGTGACGGATTTTTCCGTGACAGCGGACGCTCTGTCCGGAACCTATCTCGACAATTTCCGCCAGGTCTTTGATCTCTACACGGGCGATTCGGCGGCGGATGTGACGCACCTTGCGGACAAAGGATACGATGCGGAGCAGGAGTTCGGGTCCGGTCAGGCGGTCTTCTGGCAGGGCGGCGACTCGGATTACGGCGCACTCACGAGCGGAAAATATGCGGTGACACCAGCAGATCTCGACATCATCCCGATCTATTTCGGTGTTGATGACGCAAATGAGGGACTGTGCGTCGATTCGGATTATCACTGGGCCGTCAACGCGAAGGCGACGGACGAGGAGATCCAGGCATCGCTGACATTTCTCGAGTGGCTCTATACGTCTGACGCGGGAAGGGTTGCGCTCGGCCAGGAACTCGGCATGATCTGCCCGTATGATACGTGTACGGGGGATTTTGCGCCGGCAAATGCGTTCGGTGCGAAGGCGATCCTATATGGCACGCAGGGAAAGACGTCTGTGCCGTGGGCGTACACGGCGGTTGCCGACCCTGATTCCTGGCGGTCCGGGCTGACGAGCGCGCTGACGGCGTATGCCGCCGGCGGCGGGACCTGGGATGATGTGAAGAAGGCGTTTTCGTACACTTCATAAGACGGGCGTAGAAAAAATCCTTCGGTGACGGGGAGACTGCCTGGATCATTCGGGAACTGTCGGAGACGTCGATCGGAATTCTGCGACTTTATTTCTAAGAGGCAGCGGGGGATCTGTATCTCCCGCTGTTTTTTATGCCCCGAAGATAGTTCTCGAAATGAACAGCTTCGGAATTTTACTTATTTCGGAAGAGTTGAACTCTTGATGAAAAGAATCGGTTCCATATTTTCTGTCCAAGCGGCGCAGTAGTCCGCTTGAAATATCGCACAAAAAACACGGCAAGAATTTGTACATATAGCACGAAAAATGAAAAACCAGAAAAAAAACATTGAAAAATTCCCGGTAACTGGCTATAGTTGATGTCAGAGGGATGGAAACGGTTCCACACTAAAACAACAGAGCTTTCGGGAACAGGCCGCGACGTCCAAAGGTAATGAGTTCATTTTATTAAAACGTTTCTAAAGGGAGGAAACAATCACATGAAGACAAAGAGACTTATGGCTATGGGTCTTGCAGCTGTTATGACTGCAGGAATGGCCGGCTGCGGCAGCAGCTCTTCTGCAACATCGACAGCATCCGGTGATGTCGTCAGCACAACGGATTCCGCAGCGGATTCTACGGCTGCCACATCTTCCGTTGCGACAGAGACTGTCGGAAACGGCTCGAAGGGCACAATCAAGGTCTGGGTCGCTGATGCAGCTGTTGATTTCACAACGCAGGAAATCCAGCAGTTCGTCAAGGACAACTCCGCGGCTGCTGATTACACTTTCTCTGTTGAGCCGGTCGGCGAGGCTGACGCTGCGACCAACATGATCACAGATGTC
>ONSX01000022.1 GCA_900320615.1 uncultured Eubacteriales bacterium | reverse complement strand
GCGGATAATCTGTACAACTCAAAGGCACTCGTCGTGGACCGGATCGAGACGATCACGGGCAAGCGTCCGAAGTTCTATGAGATTGATGTCACAGACCGCACAGCTCTGACAGATCTTTTCGACAAGGAGCATATTGACGCGGTTATTCATTACGCAGGATACAAGGCGGTCGGCGAGTCCACAAGAAAGCCGATCGAGTATTACTATAACAATCTCGTCTCTACACTCGTCCTCACAGACGTCATGAGAGCACATGGATGCAAGAATTTCGTCTTCTCATCCTCAGCAACGGTGTACGGCGATCCGGCACAGATTCCGATTACAGAGGAGTGCCCGCTCGGTAAGACGACAAACCCGTACGGCGAGACAAAGGCGATGCAGGAGAGAATCCTGACCGATATCTGGAAGGCAGACAACGAGTGGAACGTCATGCTTCTCCGCTACTTCAACCCGATCGGCGCGCATGAGAGCGGTCTCATCGGTGAGGATCCGAAGGGTATTCCGAACAACCTTCTGCCATATGTCGCACAGGTTGCGGCCGGCAAGCTTGAGAAGGTCCATGTATTTGGAAATGACTACAACACGCCGGACGGCACAGGCGTCCGCGACTATATCCACGTCGTCGACCTCGCGAAGGGTCATGTAAAGGCAATCGAGGGCCTCGCCAAGCTCGGCGCAGGTGTTCATATCTTCAATCTCGGTACAGGCATCGGCTACAGCGTGCTCGACATCATCAAGGCGTTCTCGAAGGCCTGCGGCAAGGAGATTCCGTATGTAATCGATGCGAGACGCCCGGGCGACATCGCAACATGCTATTCTGATCCGTCCAAGGCGGAAAAAATCCTCGGCTGGAAGGCAGAGAAGAACCTTGACGATATGTGCCGTGACAGCTGGAACTGGCAGATGAAAAATCCTGACGGGTACGGAGACTGAACTGCTGCCATAGAAATTTGATGGGCACGGGGCCTGACAGGCCGGAAATAAAAAGAGACACCTCAGCAGAGGGTGCCTCTTTTTTTATGTGAGCAGCTGTTTCCTTCAGTTTACGGAGACTTCTCCGGCGAGGACTTTCTTGTAGTCCTCGTAGTTCTTCTTCAAAAGCTCGGGCGTGCTGAGTTCGTATGGACACTTCTTCGTGCAGGCTCGGCAGTTTATGCATCCCTCGATTTTTTTCATTTCCGCCTGCCAGTAGGGGCTCAGCCAGTTCTTTGACGGCGCGCGCCGCAACATGAGCGACATCCGCGCGCACTGATTGATCTGGATACCCGCAGGACAGGGCATGCAGTAGCCGCAGCCTCTGCAGAAGTCTCCGGACAGTTCCTTTTTCTCCCGCGCGATGTAGTCCGCGATGGCGCCACTCATTTCCGGTGTGCGGTCCATATAGGAGAGCCACTCCCTGAGTTCGGACTCCCTCTGAATGCCCCAGATCGGCAGCACGTTGTCATACTCTGTCATAAATGCCATCGCGGCATCGGAGTGATTGATGAGACCTCCCGCGAGACCCTTCATTGCGATGAAGCCGACATTGCGCTCTTTACATCCGCGGACAAGCGCGATCTCCCGGTCGGACGCGAGATAACTGAACGGGAACTGGAGCGTCTCGTAGAGACCGGAGGAGACGGCGTCCTCCGCGACCCTGATCTTGTGGGCAGTGATGCCGATGTGGCGGATTTTTCCGGCAGCCTTCGCCTCGAGCATTGCCTCGTACATGCCGGTCCCGTCACCGGGTGCGTAGACCTGGTCCGCGCAGTGGAACTGATAGATATCGATATAGTCTGAGCGCAGGTTGCGAAGGGACGTCTCGAGGTCTTTTCTGAATTCCTCCGGTGTTTTCGCCGCCGTTTTCGTTGCGATGAAGACTTTCCCGCGCATGCCGTCAAAGGCCTCGCCGACCTTCTCCTCGCTGTCCGAGTAGGCGCGGGCCGTGTCGAAAAATGTCATGCCGCCGCGGTACGCTTCTCGCAGAAGCTGAACGGCGGTCTCTCTGCTGTCCCGCTGTATCGGAAGCGCGCCGAACGCGTTCTGCGGGACTTTGATGCCGGTGGAACCGAGTGTAACTGTTCTCATTTTCTCTGCTGTCTCCTTTCCTGATGCGTAAACGGAGCCTGCGACAGGTGCCGCACCAGATTATGCAGCCCTGGTGCCGTCTGTCAGATGCGAACCATGGAGCGCTTAATGTCCTTCAGTGTATTGGCGCCGCACATGAACATCGTATCGCGGAGTTCCTCTTTCAGTTTGTTGACATAGGCGGTGACACCTTCGCGGCCTCCGCCGTAGACGGCTGTCACGAAGGGGCGCGCGATGAGAACGCCATCCGCGCCGAGGGCCAGCGCCTTGAAGACATCAATGCCGGAGCGGATGCCGCCATCCACGAGAATTGTCATGCTGCCGCCGACAGCCTCGGCAATTTCCGGAAGGACTTCAGCGGTTGCGGGAACCTGGTCGAGCACGCGGCCGCCGTGGTTCGACACGACGATGGCAGCCGCGCCCGCACGGCGGGCCTTGCGTGCGCCGGAGACGGTCATGATTCCTTTCGCTATGAACGGCCTGTCTGCCTCCTCAATGATGTCGCGGAGCTCATCCTCGGACTTCCGTCCGGCCGGCGGCACGCAGTTCTTGAGAAATGGAAGACCGGCGGCGTCGATGTCCATTGCGACGGCAAATGAGCCGCTCTCCTTCACTTCATGCATCCGCTCACCAAGCGTAGCAGCATCCCACGGCTTGACGGTCGGCACACCGTCTCCGCCGCAGGCGCGGATCGCGTCCGCGGCGGAGGCCATGATGGCCGGATTCACGCCGTCGCCGGTGAATGCGGCGATGCCGTTCTCGCTGCACGCGCGAACCAGAATGTTGCTGTACTGCATGAAATCATATTTGTCGCCGTAGTGCCGGCGCACATCACCGATCGGCCCCGCGAAGACCGGAATATCGAATTCTTTTCCGAATGCATGGAAGGTCGTATCGACCGTTTGGTTTTCCGTGATGGTGTCCATGTTGATGCGGATTTTCTGCCAGGCATCGTAGTTGCGGATCGCGACGTCGCCGGTTCCTTTTGCGCCGGGGCCCGGGATATGGTTTCCGCAGGCTCTTCCGTCGCAGACCGGACACGCGTGGCAGTAACGGCCGACACAGTTTTTGGCATTCATCAGTAATTCATCGTATGTCATAATCTTTCCCTCCATCAGAACTTGTAAAAACTGTATCACGCACAAGGTGAAAGTGCAAAGGAATGAGGAAAAAAGTAGGAATTGGGTGCATTCTGCTGTATGATATCTGTATATAAAATATAAAATTCGTCAATAAGCACAGAAAACGTGCGCACAGAGCCGGATATCCGGCGCTCGTGCCGGGCAGGGCGGTGTGCGGTGTGAAAAGGCGGAACAGGAGGAACTGATAGATGAAATTGAGCGGGAAGAGCAAGGCTGCGTTCGGATTCGGGGCGTTTGGCAAGGATATCGTATACATGTTGATATCGAGCTATATGCTGTATTACTACAACGTGGTTTTCGGCATCAGCTCTGTGTTCATCGGCGGCATGATGATGGCCGCGCGTATCTTTGACGCGCTGAACGATCCGTTCATGGGTATTATCGTCGCGAAGACGAAGACTCGCTGGGGCCGGTTCCGCCCGTGGATTTTTACGGGCACGGTTCTCAACGCAGTCATTATCTACGCGCTGTTCTCGGCGCCGTCGTCTGCTTCATTAAATGCAATGAAGGTCTGGTGCAGCGTCTTCTATGTCCTCTGGGGCGTGACGTACACGATGATGGACATCCCGTTTTGGTCGATGATTCCGGCGATCACGGAGCCGGGAAAGAACCGCGAGGAGCTTACCTCACTTGCGCGCGCGTCTGCGGGAGTCGGCGATGCCGTTCCAACCGTCCTCACGATGGTTGTTGTGCCCGTTCTCGGAGGTGGCGCATCTCTTCTGAATTACCGCATCGGTTTCCGCTGGTGGGCAATTCTGATTGCGGCGGTGTTCGTCATTTCAGAGGTCGTATTCTGCTTATCCGTGCCGGAGCCGGCAAAAGAAGAGAACATGAAGAGTGAGAGTCTCGGAGATATGTTCCGGGCCCTGTTCCACAATGATCAGGCTGTGACGATTGTCGTGTCCATCATTTTTGTCTACACGGCACTCAATATCGTCGGCAACCTGATCCTGTATTTCTTCCAGTTCGATGTCGGCAATACGGGGGCATACAGTGTATTCACGGCTGTCTGCTTTCTCGCGCAAGTCCTTCTCATGGCAGCTGTTCCTCTGTTTCGCAGAAAGGCGGACAAGATCAGATTGTTCATGGCGGGCTTTATCCTGCAGCTCGCCGGCTTTCTCACCATTCTTCTGATGTCTGCGGGACGCGTGTATGACGGCGGACGCTGGTGGATTCTCTGCGTTCCGGGCATTCTTGTATACGGCGGCTACGGACTGCAGAACGTGCTTCTCACGGTCTTTCTCGCGGACTCGGTCGATTACGGGGAAATGATAAATGGTACGCGGGAGGATTCCGTCATTTTTTCAATGCAGACCTTTACGGTGAAACTCGCCTCGGGGCTCGCTGTCTTTATCGCGGGCATTGTGATCCACGTGATTGATCTCGACCGGAAAGCGGCCGCCCAGTCGGCGGGAACTCTCAGCGGACTCCGCATGAGCATGACGGTCGTGCCCGCCGTCCTGCTTATTGCCGGCATGATCATTTTCCGGAAATGCTTTCGTCTGAACACGGCGCGCATGGAGGAAATTTCGACGGAGCTTAAGAAGCGCCGTGCCGCTGACAATGGAAGGCGAATGTGAAGTCGTGTATGTCTCACTACGGAAAATGAGACGGTGAAGCGTCGGCAGATGCCGGCGCTTCGTAAAAGAGGGCAGACGCGGCAGAAGAACTTGTCCGTGCGCCGAAAAAGCCATATCCTTCTTTATGCAATTTTCCATATTGCATAAATCCAGACGCATTTCTTATACTACAATCACAAGAAACAACCACTTCCCTTCTTTCCGGCGCCGGTTCAGGGCGCCGGAGAAACAATCTCTTTTATCTGGAACTTCATTTGCCGCAGTGCGCCCATGTGGCGTGAATGATAGCTGCGGGGAAGGAGGTGCACTGATGGGTGAATTATCCGAATTCTGGCTGGAGGAAGACGGAGTCGCGACGGTCGAGATCGTTCTGATCCTTCTCGTTCTGATTGCTCTCGTCCTGGTATTCAAGACCCAGATTACAGCCGTTCTCAGGAACATCCTCAGCAAGGTATCATCTCAGAGCAACAGTGTCTGATTGCTCAATCCCCACAACGTGGACCGAAGCGGCGGCTGTACGGCGCGAAGAATAATCCTGACGGGTAAACCATGCCCTAAGATGGTGGCAGATCAGGTCAGGACTCTCAGAAGAGGACAGCGCGGGAGAAGCTGCCGCAGAGGCTCACACACAGCAGGTTGTATGGCCACTATGAGAAAGAAAACTGGCACGGCGAAAGCCGGCATCACGATTTATATGACGCTCTCGCTTCTTGTCATGGTCTCTCTGATCACTGGCGCTATCAAAGCCGCGAAGATCCAGGCAGGGCGCGCCGCGGCCGCAAACGGGGCTGATCAGGCGGTATTCTCCGTGCTCGCCCACTACGACAGGCAGATGATGGAGAAATATGGCATTTTCTGCGTGAACGCGGGATCTGCGGGGGCACTCGGTCTGGGCGGCGTCACGGATATGCTGGAAGACTCCATGAGTTATCTGCTTGTGCCGAACCGGGGAAGAACTGTGTTTGGCGGAAAGAACCTTCTCTCTCTGGCCAGTGAGGAAACAGCTCTCTCGGGGTATACGCTGCTCACGGACCAGCAGGGCAAGCCGTTCGAGGCGCAGGCCGTCCAATGTGTGAAGGACACGGCGGCACTTTCTGTGATCCGGGCCCTGAAACAGAAGGCCGCAGGATCGGAGGAAACCGGGCAGAATGCGCTTGCGGAGGCGGAGAAGACGAGTTATGCGGACCTGAAGGCAAAGGCCGCTGAGGCGAAAGCACAGGAGGAGACGTCGAATGTTCCCGCGGAGGTGCCGGATCCGCCGGCGGACTTTACGGACCCACTGCCGCTTCTTGAGACGATCAGAAGGAAGAGCCTGCTTGAATTTGTCGCGCCGAATGGCATTTCAGAGAGGACAGCCGCTGCGGACGATCTGTCCGGGGCATCTCCGCGCGAGTCCGGAATCGGTGTCATTGATGTGAGCGGCTGCGCGTCGGGAGGAACTGACTATCTCCTGTACGTCGAATATCTCCGGGAGCATTTCAGCTCATACGGAGATCCGTCGGGGCAGTCGGCCCTTGCCTACCAGCTCGAGTACATTCTCGGCGGCAAGACGACAGATAAAAAGAACCTTGCGGCTGTTGTTTGGAAGCTTCTCCTCGTGCGGGAGGGGATCAATATTGCTTTTCTTTACGCAGACCCGGCAAAATGCAGGGAGCTGGATACGACTTCTCTCATGATCGCAGGGCTGATGGGCATCCCGGAGCTGTATCCGGCTGTCCGTCTTGTCCTGGCCGCGGGGTGGGCGTATGCGGAGAGTGTGATCGATGTGCGGGCGCTCCTCGAGGGCAAGAGAGTTGCCGCGGTCAAGACGCCGGCGAACTGGCAGGTTGGTCTCGGTTCGCTCGAGACGCTCATTTCCAATCCGGGTGGACTGACGAAGGATGTCCCCGGAGGACTCGGCTACGATGAATACCTCGGAATCTTTCTTCTGACAAAGAAAAATACAGAGCTGACCCCGCGGGCCCTGGCCATGATTCAGTCGGAGATACGCGGGAGCGGGAATGGCTATGAAAATTTCCGCATTGACTGCTGCCTCGATTCCCTGAGCGTCAGGTACCGGATCAGGGCGGAGTCCCTGGTGACCTTTGAGGTGGAAAAAACGGCCGGGTACAGAGATCTGTAGATGGTCATGTCCGTGCAGGTCACGGTGATGATAAAACAAAAGGCCGGGCGCAGAGCATGGCAGAAGCTCTGTGCGGGGGAAGGGAGGAGAAAGGATGAATGGCTGCGCCGCGGAATACAATGATCAGAAACCGTCTCAGGAAAACCGGCGAATCAGGGACGCGGCGCGGGCATCTCTCACGCTGGAGGCCGCGCTCGTGCTGCCATTGTATCTCATGGCCTGTGTTGTCCTCATTTCCGTGATGAACGCGGTGAGAATTCAGGGAGAGCGGAATCTCGAACTGTCCAATAAGGCAAGAAAAACGGCGGCTGCGGCATTTCTTGTGGGGGAGCGGGCAGATGGATTCTGGATTGATATCAGCTCGAATTATTATTACCGGTATCCGTTCTCTGTTCCGGGAGCGGATGGAGTCCGGATCGCGACGAGGGCGAGGGTATATCCGTGGATCGGAGCGGATGCGTACGCATTTTCGGACGGAGTGGACGGAGCGGGCAGCGCCATGGTCTATGTGACTGAAAATGAAAGCGTATACCACACGCATGCGGACTGCTCGCACCTCGACCTCACGATTATAAAGACAACGACGGGCGAAGTTGGGAGACTGCGGAACGCAGACGGCGGCAGATACAAACCGTGCAGCGGCTTTCCGAAGGGATATGAGGGACCAGTCTATGTGTCAGAGAGCGGAGATTATTATTATCCGACGGAAAATTACGGGAGCCTCACGCGCCATGTCAGTGTCGTGAGCGCAGATGCATGTGGGAATCTCCCACTCTGCACAAGATGCGCGCAGATGGATGCGCGGGAAGGCAGATGAGCGGATAGCGAGCTGTGCCATCAGGGTGTGTCCGGGATGGACGCGGAGGAAAAAGCAGGGATGACAAGAGCGGTTATTGCGGGTATTTATCTCGTTATCTGCGCTCTGACAGATATAAGGACAAGGCGCATATCGGTTCCGCTTTCCATCGCAGCGGCTCTCACCGGGACCGGATTTGCTATATACAGCCGTTGCGCACCGCAGGAGATTATGATCCGTGTGTTTCCCGGCCTTCTGATACTGGCTCTGTCCTGGCTTACGCGGGGCGCGGTCGGAGCAGGAGACGGCATTGTCATTGCTGTTGTGGGACTGTTTCTTGATCCGGGGCAGCTGCTCGGAACCTGGCTGGCCGGAAGCTTTTTTGCAGCAGTTGCGGCGGGAATTCTTTTTATCCGCACAAGACAGGGAAAGAGGGAGATCCCGTATGTGCCGTTTCTGCTCGCGGGGTACCTTGCCGCGCTGCTGATCCGGTAACGATCAGGAAGGAGGAGAGATATGCCGGTGAGGAAAGGACAAAAGGAGAGACGAAGGTGCCTGACGGCACGGGCTTCTCTGGCCGTTGAGACGGCCCTTCTCATGCCGGTCCTGATTTTCGCGCTTATCATGTCCGTCTATCTTACGGTCCATGTGATGAACCGGACTGTGCTCGCATCCTCGTGCGCGGAGCAGGCTGTCAGCGGGCGAAGTCAGGAGGTGAATGTCCTGTTCGCGTCGGGAGATGTCTCGTGGAAGCGGACAGACGATCAGAATGCCCGAACCGTGAGCGCGCAGGCGGTGACGCTTCACTACAGCGGGAGCGGGCTGTGGAATTCGGAATCCACGGCGACCTATCAGAAAATCAGGCCGGTCACGGCCATACGCATCGCAAGAAAGGCACGGACACTGAAAAATGAACAACGCTGAGTACAGACGTGATCTCAATCACTGCTACATGATTCTGAAAACCGATGAGGAGGGAGAAGCGGCTCCGGAGTGGCAGACAGGGATTCTGGAGTCGAACCGGATTCCGGGACTGCTGCCGATGACAGAGGAGCATGTCGACAATAAGACCTGTTACAGATATGACATCACATCGGTGCAGCCGTTTGATGTCTTCTGCAGAATGAAGCAGATCGGAAAGGATGACCTGAAACGAATACTTGTCAGCCTCGTGACCTCACTTGGCGCTCTCGATGATTATCTGCTCGATGCGGATCATCTGCTTCTGGACCCGGAGTATCTGTATATCGATGGTGTCGCAGAAGAGCTCCGAATCCCGTATGTGCCCTGCAGGGGCCGGGACATCCGTGAATCGCTCCGCGAGCTGATGGAGTACCTCCTTCTGCGCGTCGACCACGAGGACCAGGAGTGCGTCGTATTTGCGAGCAGGATTCTGCACGAGCTGAAGAAAGTGAACACAGAGCTCTCAGACCTGCCGGGACTTCTCACAAATGACGGTCTGAATCGTCGTCCGTCGGGGCCGGAGCACATGAACCCGGAGGAGCTGTCTGCGGGTGAGGTACGCGCTGCGGATAACCGATCGTCGCGGGAGACATATGGCAGTTCTGTCACGGATAATGGAAGAAGTTTTGCGAGCAGGGAGAGTAAACGGAAACGGAACGGAGCGTATGTCTCTGCCAGGAAGATGAGAGGCGCCCATGGAACAGGAAGCGGTATGGGAGCTCGAACAGGAGCTTTTAACGAGCGTTACGGCAGAGTTCGAGAAACAGATCCTTCTGGAGCTGTCCGGCAGGATACTGTCGGAGCTGTGCTCAGGGAAGAGAAAAGAAAGCTGATACCGGAGGCAGCGACGGTTCGGATCGCGCTTGTGGGAAGCGCCGTGGCAGCGGCGGTGTATATTTTTCTTCATGCCGGTGTGTTGATTTTCGCCACGCCCGCGGAGGCGGCTCTGGCAGCCGCCGCGGCGGCTGCGGCAGTTCTCGCGGCGGGACTCGTCCTGACACGAAAACGCCAGTGGCGGACCCGCGCAGAGGAAACCTCAGACATGGGCCTGTGGGAACTGTCCCGTAAATGCCGGGAGGAAGCAGAGATGGTGGCTGCATCGGGTCCGGATCTGTCGGGCAGCAGTCTGCGCGTCGGCTCTGCAAAGGCAGGGACGGGATATGGAAGCGTGGAGAACGATGAGGATTTCCGGCCGGATTCTGTCCTGCAGAGCGCAGGAACCGGAGATGGTCAGGCAATGTACAGAGAGGATTCGGACGAGACAGTGCTGCTCGGAGTCGGCGGCGCATCGGAAGTTTCTCCGCGCGGCATGAGCGCCGAGCTCATCCCCGCGCACAGCGGCACAGACCTTCCGGTCATCCGCCTTGAGGGAAAGGAGCTTCTGGTCGGCAAGCACGCGCGGGCCGTCGATGTGGTTTTGCCGTCAGGAACGGTCAGCAGAATCCATGCGAGAGTGTTTATGAGCGGCGGAGAATACTATCTGTCCGATCTCGGCTCAAGGAACGGAACGAGCGTCGATGGGCACATGGCCGTAGGAAATGAAGAGATTCTGCTGACCGACGGTGCGGGCGTGAAATTCGCCGATCTGGAATATGTGTTCAGAAGAAGCGGCGGAAGGAAGGAATAAAGTTGTCGGGTCAGTCCGCGGCCGCGTTAAACTTTGCCACGATGTCCGCCTTGTCCGCGTCTGTCAGTTTCCCCTGCTTCCAGTTTGCGACGATCGGCTCTGCGCCGGCGTAGCGCGGAATCAGGTGAATGTGGAAGTGAAATACGGTCTGGCCCGCAGCCTCTCCATTGTTCTGAACAATGTTGAAGCCGTCGCAGTTCATTGCCTTCGTGAGGCGGATTGCCATCTTCCTGGCGAGAACGAACGCTCTCGCGCAGACGTCATCCGGGATTTCATAGATATTTGCGTAATGTTTTTTCGGAAGAATCAGCGCGTGCCCCTTTGAGGCCGGACCTGCGTCCAGGATGACTGTGAATTCGTCGTCCTCGTAGAGCTTTGTCGTCGGAATGTCTCCGTTGGCGAGTTTGCAGAAAATGCAGTCTGACATAATGTTGCCTCCTTGAATTTAAATTGTTCTGCACCGCTGGAAAATGGCCGTGCATTTTCCGGGAAAAGTGCCTGTCTTACATGATGCTTCCATATCTGTACGGCTGATTTCCATGCGGCCTTCTATAGAGAAGAACAGCGGCAATGAATCCGGAAATCAGGCCCGCGATATGTGCGGTGGCTGCGATGTTTGAGCCGATGAAACTGAAATACACAGAGAAAGCGAGCATGATCAGCATCTGCCTTATGCTGAGGCCGGCTGCCTGTCCCCTGTTGCGGATGACGATGTAAATGACCGCGCCCATGACGGCAAAGATCGCGCCGGAAGCCCCGACGGATACGACATTGGCGCCCGCCGCCGTATAATACCTCCAGGCAGCGATGTTGGCGACAAGCCCGCACATGATATAAAGAACCGCGTATTTCACATGGCCGAGCAGATACTCGAGACTGGTGCCGAGAATGAATAACATGAGCATATTGTTCAGGAGATGCTGCATGCCCGAATGCATGAACATCGCCGTAAACAACCTCCAATACTGGCCAGATGAAATGTACGGGGCATAGGCGCCTCCGGCCCTGATCAGGACGCCGGTGTCAAGGGTGCTCCCGACGAAGATCTCATCGATGAAAAAAACAGCCACATTGATGGCGATCAGCGCGTATGTGACGAAGGCGTTCCGGTTTCTCAAGATTTCTTCCCTCTCTGCGTTTTTTGGCTGCATCTATTATAGCACAGATGTGCTATAATGTGGCACAGCAGCCGGCAGACAGCCGGAAGACTTGCCAGGAACGGAGAAGGATATGAAGGTTTATAAGCATGCCGACAGGCTGGATCATTTTCAGACAGGAATCTTTGCTGCAATGGATGAAAAAAAGGATGAGCTCATCCGGCAGGGGAAAAAAGTATATAATCTTTCCATCGGAACGCCTGATTTCAAACCAATGAAGCACATTATGGACGCAGTCAGAGAATCGGCGGGAAAACCGGAGGACTACAAATACGCGCTCACGGATTCAGATGCCATGCTGGGTGCGCTGATCGGATATTATAAGAGACGCTTCGGTGTTGAGCTTGAGAAGGATGAAATTACGGGCGTACACGGCACGCAGGAAGGCATGGGACACCTCGGAATGGCGATGTGCAATCCGGGGGACTATGTGCTGCTTCCGGATCCGGGGTACCCGATTTATGAGGCCGGTTCTTATTTCGGAGGAGCGAAGGTCTTTTACTACGATCTTCTTGAGAAAAATGATTATCTCCCGGTCCTTGAGGATATTCCGGAGGATGTTCTGTACAAGACGAGGTACATGGTCGTGTCTTATCCGTCGAACCCCGTCGGAGCGGCCGCCCCGAAATCCATGTATGAAAAGCTGATCGCGTATGCGCGCAAGTATGATTTCTTCATCATCAACGACATGGCATATTCAGATATCATTTTTGACGGCAGGGAGTCGTTCTCGATGCTCTCTCTTCCGGGCGGAAAAGAGGTCGGCGTCGAATTCTTCTCGCTCTCGAAGTCCTTTAACCTCACCGGCCTTCGACTGTCCTATCTGATCGGCAACCCGTCGATTGTCGGTGCGCTGAAGCTGCTCCGCAGTCAGTATGATTTCGGCATTTCTTATCCGGCACAGAAGGCCGCGATCGCCGCTCTGACCGGCCCTATGGATGAAGTGAGGGCGCAGTGTGATGAATATCAGCGGCGGCGCGATGCGATCTGCGGCGGTTTAAGAAGAATCGGTTGGGATGCGAAGGATTCCCAGGGCACCATGTTCACCTGGATCAGGGTGCCTGAGGGATATACGTCCGAGTCGTGCATTTCCACGCTGCTCGACACCTGCGGCGTTGTCGGAACGCCCGGCACTGCCTTCGGTCCGAAAGGCGAGGGCTACATCCGGTTTGCGCTCGTGAAGCCGGTTGAAGAGCTGAACGAGATCGTCGACGTCATCGGGAAGAACTTTCCGATGCATCCGGCGACATAATGCGGGATGTCCGTCCGGCTCATTCATTCCGGGGTGGTTTTCGGAAGCGAATGACAAGAACCGGATGATCTGTCAGCATTCATTCCGAAGTGGTTTTCGGAAGCTGATGGCGGCTGTACCGCCGGAGTATTATTTCCGGCGGTACGTCTCGATCAGATTTGTGATGATGCCGATGGCATCTGTGTTTTTGCTGCCCTCCATGGCGGCGATATATTTGTCCCTGTCAGTGTGCAGCTCATTTACTGCAGAGACGAGCTTCTCCGTCGTGAGGTTTTCTTCCTCGATGACGATGGAGAAGCCCTGCTTTTCGAAGGAGTGCGCGTTCAGAATCTGGTCGCCGCGGCTCGCCTTTGCGGAGAGCGGGATGAGCAGGTTCGGTTTCTTCAGTGCCAGAAGCTCACAGATTGCATTGGCCCCGGCGCGTGAGATTGCGACGTCGGCCGCCGCGAACAGGTCAGGAAGTTCTTCCTTGATATATTCGTACTGACGGTATCCTTCTGTACCCTTCAGGGACTCGTCGAGCTTGCCCTTTCCGCAGAGGTGAATGACATCGTAGGTCTTGAGAAGCTCCGGCAGAGCGGCACGAACCGCGTTATTGACGGCGACGGCACCGAGAGATCCGCCGATAACGATGATGACCGGCTTGTTTCCGGAGAGTCCGGCAAATGCAAGGCCCTTCTCACGGCTTCCCGCAAGAAGCTCGGCGCGGATCGGCGTGCCGGTCAGGATGCCCTTTCCATCTTTAATCTCACTCACGGTTTCCGGGAAGTTGCAGCAGACTTTTGTAGCTGCCGGGATGCAGAGCTTGTTCGCAAGACCTGGTGTCATATCGGATTCATGACAGATCACCGGGATGTGAAGGCTCTTTGCAGCTCTGACGACAGGGACGGACACAAAGCCGCCCTTCGAGAAGACGATGTCGGGGTTTATTTTCTTCAGGGCCTTCTTCGCGTCGCCGATTCCCTTGATGACGCGGAACGGATCCGTGAAATTCTTGAGATCAAAATAGCGGCGGAATTTTCCTGTTGAAATTCCATAATACGGGATATTAAAATCTGCGATCAGCTTCTTTTCAATTCCGTCGTAAGAGCCGATGTAGCTGATGTCATATCCGAGCTCTCTGAGCTTCGGGATGAGCGCGATATTCGGGGTAACATGGCCGGCGGTGCCTCCGCCTGTCAGAACGATTTTTTTCATGTTGATCTGCGGCGAAGACTCTTTCGCCGCCCTCCTTCCTTGAGAGTTGCATAGCGCATGCGTCCGAAAGCATTTCCGACATTGTCTGCCGGTCCGCGGGCAATGCATAAAACGCACCGGAGCCTTCATTTCACGGGAGAAAATGAACGTTTTATGCTATACTTCAGATAGTTGAATATATACGGAAACTGCCTGCGGCGGGACAGAGGACAACGTGGTCCGGCCGTCCCGTCAGCTGTCTCAGCTATCATAGTACGAACAAGGCGGTTTGGCAAACCAGTCTTTCGGAAAATGAGATGCTTTCCATCACTGTGATGGGGCATGAGCCGGATTGGTGAGCAGACGGCATCAGGCAGAGATGGAAGGAGGCGCTTTGTATGAGGCTGACATTTATCGGAGCTGATCACGAGGTGACCGGGAGCTGTCATTACCTCGAGGCGGCTGGAAAGAAGATCCTGGTTGATTACGGAATGGAACAGGGACGGAATGTGTGGGAGAATGTGCCGCTTCCTGCGAAGGCCGCGGACATCGATTACGTCTTTATGACACATGCGCACATTGACCACTCGGGCCTTCTGCCTCTTCTTGGCGCGCAGGGTTTTCGCGGAAAGATTTTTGCGACGCGCGCCACAACAGATCTGTGTGAGATCATGCTGCTCGATTCGGCGGGAATTCAGGAATTCGAGGCGGAGTGGAGAAACCGCAAAGGCAAGAGAAAGGGAGAGGCTCCCTATGTGCCTCTCTATACGTCTGAGGATGCGGCCCGCATCATGAAGTATTTTGTTCCGTGCCCGTATAACATGGAGATTGATGTCTGCGATGGAATCCGGATCCGCTTCACAGATGTCGGCCATCTTCTCGGATCGGCGGCGATCGAGGTGTGGCTCACGGAGGAGGGCAGGACGAAGAAGATTGTCTTCTCAGGTGATATCGGAAATACGAATCAGCCGCTCATACGCGATCCGGAAACTATCACCGATGCGGATTATCTCGTGACGGAGTCGACGTACGGCGACAGGAGTCACGGCCCGAGGACCGATTATGTCCGGGATCTTGCGGAGGTGATTCAGAGGACTTTTGACAGGGGCGGCAATGTTGTGATCCCTTCATTTGCCGTCGGACGGACACAGGAAATGCTCTACTTCATCCGTCAGATCAAGGAACAGCATCTGATCCAGAACCATGACGGTTTTGACGTCTATGTTGATTCTCCGCTGGCAGTCCGCGCCACGAGCGTCTTCAATGAGAATGCGCGGGAGTGCTTTGATGACGAGGCGGAGTCACTGATCAATCAGGGAATCAACCCGATTTCATTTCCGGGACTTAAACTCGCGACGACACCAGATGAGTCGAAGAATATCAATTTTGTGGAGGAACCGAAGATCATCATCTCGGCAAGCGGCATGTGCGATGCGGGCCGAATCAAGCATCATCTGAAACATAATCTCTGGAGAGAGGAATCGACGATTCTGTTCGTCGGCTATCAGAGCGAGGGGACACTTGGAAGAAGACTGCTTGAGGGCGTGAAGGAAGTCACGCTGTTTGGTGAGGAAATTCATGTCGCGGCGGAGATCTGCGCGCTTCCGGGTATATCCGGACATGCAGATCAGCAGGGCCTTCTGAACTGGGCAGCCGGCTTTACGGGGACGAGGCCGCGGCGTGTCTTTGTTGTTCACGGAGAGGATTCCGTCGTGGATATCTATGCGGGACTGCTCCATGAGAGACTCGGCTACAGCGCGGTCGCGCCATATTCCGGAACAGTCTGGAACCTTCTGACCGATAAATGCGAGTTCGAGGCGAAGCCGGTTCCGTATGTGCGGCGCGATGCCAACGGAAATCCGGTCCGCGAGACAGAGAGCAGCGGCATGTCGACACCGTACAGACGGCTCGAGAACACAGCGGAGCGGCTGCTCGCCTTTGTACATGAGGCGAGGGGCTTTACCAATAAGGATCTCGCAAAGTATACAGACCAGCTGACGGCACTCCTCAACAAATGGGAGGGCATCGGAAGCAGCGGCAGAGACAAAAATTCAAGACGGGATCAGGATACCTGCGGGCGGTAAGCCGCAATCTTCTGTACAGCCGGGATGCAGATACAGTGCTCTCGGATTTACTTACAGCTGAAAGGGGCGGCCTGCCGGCGTTCCGGCGGGCCGCCCCCTTGTTCACTCGTTCAGAGCGGCTTTCAGCGCCTTTGCGAGCTGATCAGGACATGATGTATTCTTGAAGCCACATGTCGTGCCCTCAAGTTTGTCGATAACGTCATGTGCGTCCATACCTTCGACAAGCTTGCCGATGCCTTTCAGGTTTCCGTTGCATCCGCCTGTGAAGCGCACGTTGTGGACGGTGCTGCCGTCGAGATCAAATTCAATGAGCTGAGAGCAGGTGCCCCTGGTTTTGTACTGCATGTCTTACCTCCCTGTATTCCATTAGCTCAAAATCAGATTTATATCTGATTGCTTGTGCCAATGCTTTTCTGGCTGTTTATCTATAGTATATGCTTTCCGTGCAAGTATCAAGTCAAAGAAATGCGG
The DNA here is from genome assembly GCA_900320615.1 of uncultured Eubacteriales bacterium. GTDB lineage: Bacteria > Bacillota > Clostridia > Lachnospirales > Lachnospiraceae > Chordicoccus. The sequence goes on along the minus strand of ONSX01000022.1, from coordinate 3,671 downwards.
CTTTCACCTCACACGCAAGCGCCGCATATGTCCGGTTGGCGTTGGAACACGCTCTGCTCTGTGCTATAATGCACTTCGACATGAAATGTACATGCGCCTGACCTCGGATGAGAGATCAGGATGCTATTTTCGGAACAGAACCGTGTATGCGCGCGAGCAGAACAAAAATTCCGTCAACAGTTTCGCGGTTATAGCCGAACAGAACCATGTATGCGCGCAAACAGGACAGGCACGGCTTGTAAAGATAAGGAGAACTATCATGGAAAAAATCACGAGTTTTACAATCAATCACCTGAAGCTTGAACCAGGCGTCTATGTGTCCCGTAAGGACAAATACGGCGATGCGGTCATCACGACCTTCGATCTTCGCATGACAACTCCGAACAAGGAGCCGGTCATGAACACGGCTGAAGTCCATACAATCGAACATCTCGGCGCCACTTATCTCCGCAATGATCCGAAGTTCGCAGGCAAGACGGTCTACTTCGGACCGATGGGCTGCCGGACCGGCTTTTACATGCTGCTGGCGGGCGATTACAGCTCAAAGGATGTTGTTCCGCTTGTCACAAAGATGTTCGAGTTCATCCGTGATTTCCGTGGAGAGGTTCCGGGAGCGGCTCCGCGCGACTGCGGCAATTATCTGGATCAGAATCTCGGCATGGCGAACTGGCTTGCGAACCGGTACCTGAACAATGTGCTCTACAACATCGATGAGAAGCATCTTGTTTATCCGGAATAAACCACACCAAGAAGGCACAGCCGCATCCGGACAGATATGCGGCTGCGCAGATGTACAATCGACAGGAGAGGATAAGAAAATGAAAATCGGCATTATCGGCGCGATGTCCGCAGAGGTCGCTGCGCTTAAATCCAAGATGGAGATGAATGGCACTCAGAGAAAAGCCGGCATGGAATTCTGCGAAGGAACGATCGGAAATACGGATGTCGTCATCGTGCAGAGCGGTGTCGGCAAGGTCAACGCCGGATGCTGCGTGCAGATCCTGGCGGACCTCTTCCATGTGACACACATCATCAATACAGGCGTCGCAGGGTCTCTGAATAACGACATCAATATTGGCGACATCGTCGTCTCGACGGACGCCGTCTATCACGACGTCGACGCAACCGTCTTCGGTTACGCGAAGGGTGAGGTTCCGCAGCTCGGCACATCTTTCTTTACAGCCGATGAAATTCTGAGAGCGTCGGCTGTCCACGCGATCCGCGAGGCTGACCCGGACATTCAGGTCTTCGAGGGAAGAGTCGCGAGCGGCGATCAGTTCATCTGTGACAGAGCGGTGAAGAATCAGATCCGTGAAACATTTCACGCGGACTGCTGTGAAATGGAGGGGGCTGCGATCGCCCAGGCGTCCTGGATCAACGGAATTCCGTTCGTCATCGTCCGCGCCATTTCCGACAAAGCTGACGAGAGCGTGACCGTATCCTATGATGAGTTTGAGGGCAAGGCAGCGGAACACTGCGCGAGACTCGTCGAATATATGGTGAGACATTTTTAAATCATGCGGGTCTGGGGAAAAATCTGGAAGGACAATCATCTCCTGCGGGACGTCGTCGTGGAAACCTTCGATGACACCCGCACGCACCGCATTTTTCATGCACTGAGTGAAATCTGCATGCAACTTGACCTTGCGGTGCCTGCGTGGCTCGACTCAAATGTGAAGGATTTCAGGCGGCGCGCAAAGACGAGATTCCGGCAGGACAGCTTTATAGAAGAAATAGAATTTGACTACCTCGAGATCGAAATCCTCGAGGAGTGACGGAAACAGAGGTTGATGGAAACATGTATGACAGACTGACACAGGGCGACATTGACAAGATGAAAGCCGAAATCTACCACAGGAAAAATGTAGAGCGGCCGAAGCTGATCGAGGAGGTCAAGACCGCCGCGGCGCAGGGTGACCGCAGTGAGAACTTCGAGTACTATGCCGCAAAGCGTGCGAAGCGTCAGAATGACAGCCGGATCAACTATCTCGAGAATATGATCCGTACCGCGAAGATTGTCGAGGACACGGGCGCAGCCGATGAGGTCTCGATGGATAAGACGGTCGAAGTGTATTTCCCGGATGACGATGAGACGGAGACATACCGGATTGTGACGACAATTCGCGGAAATTCGCTGGAGGGGCTTATTTCCATCGATTCACCGATCGGAAAGGCAATTATGCACCACAAGGTCGGCGACACCTGCACGGTTCACGTGAACGATCAGGTGAGCTACGACGTCGTGATCCGGCATATCGGTGAGGCTGTGTCGGAGGACAACGACACAATCAAGAGCTTCTGATTAGGGCAATATGTCAACTGCCAGCCACCTGAAGGTAGTGGGTTTCCACCTGCAGCAAACGAAAGGATTTTATTTATGAACGATGACAGCGTGATATATGCACTTCTTAATTCCATGATCCTTTACAATGAGGCTGATCCGCTCCGGATCCAGCACTCGGTCAAAGTGCACAGCTTTGCGAAGCTTATCGCAGAAAATGAGAAGCTTCCGCCGGAGACCGTGCGCACCATCGAGATTGCGGCAATTCTTCACGACGTCGGCATCCGCGCGGCGGAGAAGAAATATGGTCATCAGAACGGCAAATTGCAGGAGCAGGAGGGCCCCGCGGTTGCGGAGAACCTGATGAGAGGCGTCGGCATAGATGACGAGGAGCTGATCGGGCGCGTGAAGTATTTGATCGGCCACCACCACACATATACGAATATTGATGGAGATGACTATCAGATCCTTGTCGAGGCGGACTTCCTGGTCAATTTATTTGAGGACAAGGAGCCGGTCAGTGCCGTGAAACATGTGAGGGACCATATCTTCCGGACGGCATCCGGAACAAAGCTTATCGAGACGATGTACGGGATCTGAGAACAAGCGGATTCTGCCCTGCTTTTCGGAGAGAGAATATGTATGCAGCGGCCGGCCCGGCATATTTGTCAACCTGCCCGCAGACAGTCCGGCAGCATTTGTCAACCTGCCCGCAGACCGTCCGGCGGTATTCGTCAATCTGCCCGCGAAACAGAGAAATCTTTGTGCGGCTCGAACATGGCGCGGGAAGCCCTCCTTCGATATACTGTAACCATAAGATAACAGTCGGCGGAAAACGGTGGCCGGCGGAGAGATGTATCAGGAGGAGAAGAGAAAAATGGCAAGTCTTTCACTGGAGCATATTGATAAAACATATCCGAACGGATTCAAAGCTGTCAAGGATTTCAACCTTGATGTCAAAGATAAGGAATTCATCATTTTCGTCGGCCCGTCTGGCTGCGGAAAGTCTACAACCCTTCGTATGATCGCAGGCCTTGAGGACATCACAGGCGGTACATTAAAGATCGACGGCAAGGTCATGAACGACGTTGAGCCGAAGGATCGTGATATCGCGATGGTCTTCCAGAACTACGCTCTGTATCCGCATATGACAGTTTATGACAACATGGCATTCGGTCTTAAGCTCCGCAAGGTCCCGAAGGACGAGATCGATAAGAAGGTCCGCGAGGCTGCAAAGATCCTCGACCTTGACAAGCTTCTTGATCGCAAGCCGAAGGCTCTTTCCGGCGGCCAGAGACAGCGTGTCGCGATGGGCCGTGCAATTGTCCGTAAGCCGAAGGTATTCCTCATGGACGAGCCGCTGTCCAACCTCGATGCAAAGCTTCGTGTC
>ONSX01000131.1 GCA_900320615.1 uncultured Eubacteriales bacterium | reverse complement strand
CGTCGCTGTCGGTCTCACACGCTGGGTATGGACGAACGACTATCAGGGTTACTTCACACGGTTCTGCGCCGGCGGCGTGCTGGTCGCAATTCCGGTCGTTATCCTGTTTATGTGCCTGCAGAAGTACTACGTCGAGGGCGTCACAGGCGGCGCAGTCAAGGGCTGAACCAGGACAAGACTATATCTGTTTATATCTGCCGGACAGCCGGACCCCTTTCGGTCCGGCCGCCCGGCTTGCTTTTTAGTGTATAAGTCCCGGTCGCAGTGCGCAGGACGCGGCGTGCCATGCACGCCGACGGACGAGCGCACTAGCGACGACAACAGGTATGAGCATGGAATGACGCGGAAGCGTCATGAGAANAGCGACGACAACAGGTATGAGCATGGAATGACGCGGAAGCGTCATGAGAATGCGAATGCCTGTTTGATTGCGGGAGCTGCGAAGCAGCGAAGCAATCTAACGGGACTTATACACGGGGAGAGAATCCACGAAGCAGTGCGCAGGACGCAGCGTGCCATGCACGCCGGCGGACGAGCGCACTAGCGACGACAACAGGTATGAGCAAGGAATGACGCGAAAGCGTCATGAGAGTTGTGATGCGAACGAGGGCCTTGCGCCCGGCGGGAGATTGAGATATGTATAAAAATTATATATTTGACTTGTATGGGACGCTGGTTGATATCCATACGGACGAGGAGAGCCCGCTTCTCTGGGAGAAGATGGCGGATTTCTACAGCGTGTACGGCGCGGACTACGAGCCGGGAGAGCTGCGGAAGGCATATCTCCGGATGGTCGAGGAGGAAGAGAAGGCTGTTCGGGAGGCGGAAGGCGATCTGTACTGTCCGGAGATCGACCTCGGCGTCGTCTTCGCGCGCCTTCTTCGTGAGGCGCCGCGGACGCATGAGAGCCGTGAGAGCGCACACTGTAAGTCGTGTGTTGACACTCCGCGGACGCACGAGCGCTGCGAGGACGCGCCGGATCTTGCCGCAGGCGATGCGCGGCGCGGCTGGCTGACTGCCGCGGCGAACATCTTCCGGATTATCTCGCGCGACAAGCTCGAGCTCTATCCGCACACGATTCCGACGCTGGACAAGCTGAAGGCAGCTGGCAGAAAGGTTTATCTCCTCTCGAACGCGCAGGCCCTGTTTACATTTCCGGAGCTTGAGCGCACGGGACTTCTTCCGTATTTTGACGGGGTTTACATTTCCTCGGAGTGCGGCGTGAAGAAGCCGGACCCGGCCTTTATGCGGCGGCTCCTTGCAGAGCGGGGGCTTGATCCGGCGGAGTGCGTGATGGTCGGAAATGACTATGATTCGGATCTCGGCGTCGCGAAGGCGTCCGGGGTTGACAGCATATTTCTGAACACGTATGCGAAGACTAAAGGAGAGACGGAGGCGGCCGTAAGACGCCTTCGGGAGAGATTTCCGAACGACGCGGATGTGCGCCTGATTATGGACGGGGATATCGCAGAGATTCTTATGTGAAAGATGCAGGAATGATCCGGCGTTCGGACGCTGCATCATGACAGTGAAATGGAGGAAGGTTATGCCGAAATGGCTTGGAGACGCAGTATTTTATGAAATTTACCCGCAGTCCTTCCGCGACACAAATGCGGACGGAATCGGGGACATACCGGGAATCACAGAGAAGCTGGACTATGTCCGGAACCTCGGCGCGAATGCGCTCTGGATCAATCCCTGCTTTGACTCGCCGTTCAAGGACGCGGGATACGACATCCGCGACTATAAAACCGTTGCGCCGCGCTACGGGACAAATGAAGATCTCGAGGAGCTGTTCCGGGAGGCTCACCGCCGCGGCATGCACGTGCTCCTCGATCTCGTGCCGGGCCATACATCTGAGGAGCACGAGTGGTTCCGCATGAGCAGCAGGGCTGAGAAAAATGAGTACAGCGGCCGCTATATCTGGACGGATTGCTGGTTCTTCGGGATCGACGGTCACCCGTATATCGGCGGTGAGTGCGAGCGAAACGGCGCATATATGCTGAACTTCTTCAAGTGCCAGCCGGCACTCAACTACGGATGGCTTCATCCGACACAGCCGTGGCAGGACGCGGTCGACTCCCCGGATGCGCTTGCGACTCGAGAGGCACTGAAGGATATTATGCGCTTCTGGCTCGACAGAGGGTGCGACGGCTTCCGGGTCGATATGGCCAATTCGCTTGTTAAGGACGATGATGAGAACAAGTCAGGGACGCAGGCCGTGTGGAGAGATGTGCGGGCCATGCTCGACCGCGACTATCCGGAGGCAGCGCTTGTCTCCGAGTGGGGCGTCCCGGAGCAGGCGATTCCGGCAGGCTTCCACATGGACTTTTATCTCGACTGGATGGGCAACGGATACAATTCTCTGCTGCGCGACTACGAGAGAGCGGGCATGAACGCGCTGGCGGAGGGAAAGAAACTCGAAGACCGGAGCTATTTCAAGGCGGACGGCGGCGGAGACGCCACGCATTTCCTGGAGGAGTATGAGCCGAGACTCCGGGCCATCGGGGGAAAGGGTTATATCAGCCTGATCACGTGCAACCACGATACGCCGCGGCCGGCTGCAAACCTCACAAGGGACGAGCTGAAGCTCGCGTACGCGATGATTCTTACGATGCCGGGCGTGCCGTTCATTTATTACGGGGACGAGATCGGCATGCGCTATCAAGTGCTGCCGACGAAGGAGGGCGGCTACACGCGGACGGGATCGCGGACGCCGATGCAGTGGACGGCCGGGAAAAATGCGGGATTTTCTGACGCGGATGAGGATGAGCTGTATCTTCCTGTCGACAGGACGCCGGGAGCGCCGGACGCGGAGAACGAGATCAAGGATCCGGAGTCACTGTACAGCGCGGTGAAGGCGGTGCTCAGACTGCGCCACGCGGAGCCCGACTTGCAGGCGGACGGGAGCTTTCATGTTCTGCGCGCGAAGAAAGGGGAGCCGTCGCTTATTTACAGGCGCGGAGATCTGGTCTGTGCGGTGAATCCGTCCGGGCAGAAGGCGGAGATTCCGTATGAGGAGCTTGAAGGCTTAGAAGGAAGGCGACTTTCTGAGCGGCTGCTTGGAATCGGAGGCGCTGTAACTTATGGAGAAGGTGCGATGGCGCTTGCTCCGCAGAGCTTCGCAGTGTTTCGCACGCAGAGCGTGTGAACGAGGCTCTTGCGCGGCTGCGCTTGCATTGCAGCAATTCGCACAAGCTGCGTGTGAACAAGGCTTCTGCGGGACAGTGATTCCGGCAATATAGACAAAATGGAGAGAGATATTCTGTGAACCTTGCATAAATTTTATTTTTTTGAGGATGTCGCTTGCTATTTGGGAGCAAAGCGGGTATATTAGAAACATGGATGGAAACGGTTCCACGACGACCATCCACTGGATGAGAAGTGAAACTGGTTCCGCGACAGGTGCGGAGGCTCTTTCGGAGACATATCATTTTCCTTGTAAAATTGGCATTTTTTCGGTGAATTATGGCAGATACATCGGCCGGATAGGGGAGATGCCGGACTGGATGATATGGGCAGAACGGCGTTGATATGAAGGGATTGACAGGATGACAATTAAGGAAATTGCGGCGGAGTCCGGGTATGGAGTGGGAACCGTTTCCAGAGTTCTCAACAACAACCCGAACGTCAGTCAGGAGGCGAGA
>ONSX01000046.1 GCA_900320615.1 uncultured Eubacteriales bacterium | reverse complement strand
AGCATATTCCCGATGTTTACACAGAGGGCAGATATTAAAGGAGGATTCATACATGTTAGTTTCCGCAAAAGATATGGTTACAGCTGCTAGAGCCAATGGATATGCGATCGGCGCGTTCAACCTGAATAACCTCGAGTGGACAAAGTCAGTTCTCAAGGCTGCTCAGGAGTCCAATGCTCCGGTGATCGTTCAGGTTTCCGAGGGCGCAGGCAAGTACATGTGCGGCTTCAAGACTGTTGCTGACATGGTCAGAGATATTATCGAGTCACAGAATATCACGGTTCCGGTTGCTCTGCATCTGGATCACGGCACATATGATGGCTGCTACAAGTGCATCGATGCTGGTTTCACATCCATCATGTTCGACGGCTCTGCTCTTCCGATCGAGGAGAACATCGCAAAGACAAAGGAGCTCGTTGCAAAGGCTCATGAGAAGGGCATGTCCATCGAGGCGGAAGTCGGCGCTATCGGCGGCGAAGAGGATGGCGTCGTTGGCATGGGTGAGTGCGCTGATCCGGAAGAGTGCGCAAAGATCGCTGATCTCGGCGTAGATTTCCTCGCGGCAGGCATCGGCAATATCCACGGCGTATATCCGGCTAACTGGCCGGGACTTCGCTTCGACGTTCTTGAGAACATCAAGAAGGCTGTCGGCAACATGCCGCTCGTTCTTCACGGCGGTTCCGGCATCCCGGATGAGATGGTTCAGAAGGCTATTGGCCTCGGCGTCTCCAAGGTCAACGTCAACACAGAGTGCCAGATCGCATTCGCAAAGGCTACGCGCGAGTACATCGAGGCAGGCAAGGATAAGCAGGGCAAGGGCTTTGACCCGCGCAAGCTTCTCGCTCCGGGCGCTCAGGCTATTGTTGACATGGTCAACTATAAGATCAATGTTTTCGGTTCTAAGGATAAGGCATGAGTCTTATCTGACACGATAAAAAAGGGGACCCGGCCAATGGCCGGGTCCCCTTTTTTGGAGGCTGACGCCCCTCAATATCCCCTTGGTATTCGCGGAGTGATCCTGAGGCGCCTGAACTGGTGTCTTCTCCTGGACGTTGCCCTGGCCTCAAGCCCTGGAGCCAAGGCCAAGATTCATACTTCCGGTTTTATACCCCGAGAGGTCGAGGGACACGTAGAGAAAACCGAAGCTCTTGAATTTCTTCACGATTTCCTCACGGTGCTTGAGCACGGCGGGGAGTTCTTCCGGAAGAACCTCGATTCTTGCGAGCGTGCCCTCGTGGATGCGGACGCGGACCTGGCGGAAGCCGAGATCGAGGAGCAGCTGCTCCGCCCGGTCGACCATGCCGAGTCTTTCGACTGTGATCTCTTCGCCGTACGGGAAGCGGGAGGAGAGGCACGCGAAGCGAGCTTTCGGATTTCTTCCTTATAGAGCTTTGCCTCGCGCAGAGGACTCTTTACGCCGAGCTCCGCGACGGCGATGAGGCCGGGGCGGTAATCGCCGTTATCGTCCATATTTGAGCCTTCAGCAACAGTGGCTATGCCGCTTTGCTCTGCCAGAGTCTTCATTTTCGAGAAGAGCTCATGCTTGCACAGATAGCAGCGGTTGACCGGATTGTGGGAGAAGCCGTCGATCTGAAGCTCCTCGGAATCTTCAATGAGCTGGCGGATTCCCTCCTTTCGGCAGAATTCCTCCGCCTCGTGAAGCTCTCGCGTGGGAAATGAAGCTGAGCGCGCCGTGACGGCGATCGCCCTGTCGCCGAGCGTGTCGTGGGCGACCTTGAGTAAGAATGTAGAATCCACGCCGCCGGAAAAGGCTACGGCAACCGAGCCGCAGCCTCTCAAAATATCCCGGAGCGTGTCCAGTTTTGCGTGAACATCTCTGCCAGACATCTGTTATTTTCCTTTCTGCTCTGTTGTGAAAAATTCCGCAGCGATTGTCAGGATACTCTGCCGCCGTCAGCCGAGATCGTGTTCCATTCATTTCCGATGTCGGCGACCATCTGCGTCCATGCGTCGGGGTTGTTGGCGAAGTATCGCGGGCAGATTTTTCCAGTCGCGTCGTAGTGGCGGATCACATGACTCGAGGAGAGCCCGAGTGCGTTCTGGAGCCACGCGACGAGCTGAACCGTCGATTGATAGGTCGCGTCGTTGATATGGCCATCCGAATCTGTCGGGCACATCTCGATGGAGATCGTGTCGTAGTTGCGCCATTTGGTCGCGTAGGACTTCTCGTAGATCGGAATACACTGAATGATCTCGCCGTTCAGACCGACGATAAAATGACTGCTTGCGGAGCGGCTTCCGTCCGTGAGACTCTCAAAGTAGTCGCGAATATTCTGAGCGGGCGCGTTCGGCGAGTCCGTCGAGTGGACGACAATGTCATCGACCCGGTACATCTGGCCGCCCGGTCTTGAGTACGGGTTGATGTCGAGCATCTGTACATCGATGAGCGGCGCTCCTGACCAGAAATCTGCCGGATCAGAGACGGCCTTCGCGAGATGGCTCTCATAATTAGAGGGATCGAGAGAGCCGTCCGTGTTTTTGATCTCTTCCTGCACAGTGGTCGGATTGACTGCATTTGCAATGGTATCGGCCTTGCTCTCTGAGACGGAGGCGGCTGCCGTGTCGAATGACACAGTGGACGAAGCTCCCGCGGATGCTGTGTTGCCTGTCAGAGCTGAAATCTGATTATCTGTCTGTGAGGCGGCATTTGCGCTTTCTTCCGCAGCCGTTTCCTGCGAAATGGATGTTGTGCTGGTTTTGCCGGATGCGCCCGGAACCGGATAGCCGCGGACGGCAGCAACGGCGACCAGAACAACGACTGCGCCTGCAGTGACAGCCGCGGCCGCGATGTGGCGGTGCAGCTGTTTTACTCGTTCTTCTCTTGTCATAATCAATCCTCTTTAATAAGAAAACCGCATGAGGCCATGCGGCAAAAAACAACAACCATATTATACACGTAATTCATTTTCCAGACAATCAGAATCACTTGACTTTTGCACCGGGAAAAACGATACTTAAGCACAGAGAGCATCAGAAAGGATAGAAAAATGAAATTCACAAATCCCAAGATTGACCGCAATGCGCCGTGCTGGTGCGGAAGCGGGAAAAAATATAAGCACTGCCACGAGGCATTTGACGAGAAGATCCGCGCCTTTGAAATGAAGGGCGCCGTCGTCCCCGCCAGAAAGCTGATCAAGACTCCGCTCGACATCGAGGGAATCAAGGCAAGCGCGAAGATCAACATCAAGGTTCTCGACGCCGTCAGCGACCAGATTAAGGCAGGCATGAGCACAGAGGAGATCGACCAGATTGTCTATGACGTCACGAAGTCGGCCGGGGCTATTCCGGCACCGCTCCACTATGAGGGCTTCCCGAAGAGTGTGTGCACGTCCATCAACGAGGAGGTCTGCCACGGCATTCCGTCGCCGGACCGCATCCTGAAGGACGGAGACATCATCAACGTCGATGTGTCCACAATCTACAAGGGCTATTTCTCGGACTCGTCCCGTATGTTCTGCATCGGCAATGTGTCTCCGGAAAATAAAAAGCTTGTCGACGTGACAAAGGAGTGCGTTGAGATCGGAATCAAGCATGTCGTTCCGTGGACGTTCCTCGGCGACATGGGTCATGCGGTGCATCAGCATGCGGTGGAGAACGGCTACTCTGTGGTCCGCCAGATCGGTGGTCACGGCTGCGGCTGTGAGTTCCACGAGGACCCGTGGGTCAGCTATGTGTCTGAGCCGGGCACAGAGATGCTGATGGTTCCGGGCATGTGCTTCACGATCGAGCCGATGGTCAACATGGGCTCGGACGACATCTATGAGGATGAAGATAACGGCTGGACAATCTACACGGAAGACGGAAAGCCGTCCGCACAGTGGGAAGTTCAGGTTCTGGTCACGGACAAGGGCTGTGAAGTCCTCGCATACTGATCGGCCGCAGTGAATCCTGATATGAACCGCCTCTGCAGTTTCTGCAGGGCGGTTTTTTATATTCTCGCGTTTTTGCAAGATGCAAATCACCGTGTTGACACGGTGATTTCATTTGCCTATATTGTTTATTAGGTAGTTTTATAAAAGTACTGGCAGATTATGGACAGTCAGGAGGGGATGATGACGACGATGACAGAGCGAAGACGGATGACGCGCAACAAGATGTACCGGTATATTTACAACTCGGAGAAGCCCGTCAGCAAGCAGCAGATCGCGGCCGCGACCAGATACTCGCTGCCTACGGTTCACCAGAACATTGCGGAGCTTCTGGAGGCGGATCTGATCCGGCCGGGTGAGGTCCAGAAGTCGACGGGCGGACGTCCGGCGGTCGGCTATACAGTCAACCGGAATCTCAGGTGTTCGATTGGAATCGCGGTGACCGCAAACCACATCCGGATTCTGGCGTGCGACCTCCTGCAGAATGAGATCGCGTACCGCCGGGTCAATACGCTGACGACCGACAGTCTCGGAATTGGCAGACAGATCGCGGAGGAGCTGGAGACATTCCTTACGGAGAACAATCTTGATCGGGAACGTGTACTCGGGGTCGGCATCACCGTTCCGGGCGTGATCGACAGAAAGAGGGACCGGATCATATTCTCACCGACACTGAAAATGAAGAACATCAGCCTGAAGGATATCCGCGACGCGATTTCCTATCCGATTTTTATTGAAAATGACAGCACGAGCGCCGGCGCGGCCGAATGGCTGGGCCTCAGCCCGGAGGAGCGGGACAAGGACTTCGTTTATCTCTTCCTTGAGAACGGAATCGGAGGGGCGATCTACATCGACGGAAAGCAGTATGTCGGAACAAACCGGAGATCTGCTGAATTCGGACACATCTGTATTGTGCCGGACGGCCGCTCGTGTAACTGCGGGCAGCAGGGCTGTCTTGAGTCCTACTGCAGCGCGCTGCGATTTACGCGCGACCTCGGCATCACCGCGGAGGAGTTTTTCGACGGCCTTGAGAAAGGTAATGCAGAGTACGCGGAGCTGTGGGAGGACGTTCTCTGGCATCTGTCGCTCGGGATCAACAACCTGCGGATGGCGTTCGACTGCGACGTGATCCTCGGCGGCTTTGTATCCCAGTATCTGGGACCGTATATGAACCGCCTGAAGCAGTTGACACTCGAGAGAAGTCCATTTGATAAAAATGCAGACTACATACGGCTTGGAAAGTATCCGCTGCGGGCGGGGATGATGGGCGTCGCGTGGCACTTCACGGAGGCGTTCCTCGACAGTATCTGAGCAGCTGAAATAATGGCTAAATTCCGGGCGGAAATTTTGTGGAAGCTTACAGAAATTATTTTTTCTGCTGGGATGGATTGACGGAACAGGCGGCAGGGAATATTATAAAGAAGATTTATAAAATATCTTTATAAAAGATTCCTGCCAGAATTTTCTGAGGAGAAAATCCGGAAAGGATGCAGCAGTGAGAGGAAGAAGAATGACTGCGCTGGTTCTGGCGGGAACCATAGCTTGTATGCTGTCCGCCTGCGGACAGAGCAGCATCGACTACGGTGGCGGCGACGGAGATTTTGAGACGGAGAGTGTCTCGTCCGAAAGTGAATCTGCCGCTTCATCTGCGGAGAGCGGATCGGAGACCGCGGCGGATTCAGACTCGGAGTCCGCGGAGAGCACGCCGGTGACGATGGAGGGAAAGAAAGTCGGCATCGCGCTGCCATCCAAGGAGCAGACGAGATGGCTGAAGGACGCGGCAGCTCTGACGGAAAGATTTCAGGCGAAGGGCGCGCGGGCGGAGATCCAGTTTGCGGACGACAATGCGGACTCGCAGGCAGCGCAGATCCGGTCCATGATCGCCGCGAAGGTTGACCTTCTCGTCATCACGCCGGTTGATTCCAATGCGCTGACCGATGTACTCGCGGAGGCGAAAGCCGCCGGAATTCCAGTCATCAACTATGACCGGCTGATTGAGAAGACAGGCGATATCGGCTGCTTCGTGACATTCGATAATTATCAGATCGGAGAGATGCAGGCGGAGTACGTCATCGATCAGCTCGGCATCGATGAATCGACGGGTGACAAGTTCCATGTCGAGTTCTTCAGCGGCGATGAGAATGACCGGAACAGCTACTATCTGTTCCGGGGCGCATATGACGAGTTCATCGATGCGATTCATGCAAAGACGGTCATTGTCTCCTCTGGTGACACGACCCTGACGGCGACTGATACAACGGACTGGAGCCAGGATGCCGCGGAGCAGCGCATGAAGAAGATCCTGAAAACGTATTACGCTGACAGCACAAAGCTCGACGCGGTCATTTGTGCGGACGACCAGATCGCGCTCGGTGTCATGAAGGCGCTCGATGCGGACTACAACGGCGGCGACGTGATTGTCACGGGTCAGGACGCGGACGACGCAAACCTCGCGAAGATCGTGGACGGGAAACAGTCGATGACTGTGTTCAAGGCCTTCGGCAATGAGGCGGCGGCAGCGGCCGAGGCCGGAAGCTGGCTCGTGAACGGGAAGACTCCGGATGAGAGCCTCGTGGAAGACGCGGATTGGTCGTTTGACTGCGCGTATGACGACGAGACGTACAACAACGGGACCGTGACGGTTCCATCGCTGATTCTGACTCCGGTCAGCGTCACAGCGAAGAATATCCAGAAAGAACTGGTAGATACAGGATATTATACAATGGAGGGCGATTACCCGGTTTCTGTGAACTGAGACGGGATCACCTCCGGGGAGGTGGCTATGCTTTACATTGGTGTCGATCTCGGCACATCAGCTGTCAAGCTTCTTCTTATGGATGAGAAGGGCGCGATCCGGAATATTGTTTCCGAGGAATATCCGATTTCATTTCCGCATCCGGGCTGGTCGGAGCAGAATCCGGAGGACTGGCTGAAGGCGGTCCTCAAGGGCATTCGGGAGCTCACGGCAAATGAAGACAAATCAAAGATCGCGGGGATCGGCGCCGGCGGCCAGATGCACGGACTCGTTGTGCTGGACAGGGACGACCGTGTCCTCCGACCGGCAATTCTCTGGAACGACGGGCGGACGCAGGAGGAGACCGATTATCTGAACAACGTGATCGGTAAGAAGAAGCTGACGGAACTGACCGGGAACATTGCATTTACCGGATTTACGGCCCCGAAGATCCTCTGGATGAAGAAGCATGAGCCGGACTTGTTCGCCAGGATCGACAAGATCATGCTCCCGAAGGATTACATCAACTATATGCTGACGGGCACAAATTGCACAGATTACTCCGACGCATCCGGCATGCTGCTCCTCGATGTGAAGAACAAGCGCTGGAGTCGGGAGATGCTTTCGATCTGCGGCATCCGTGAGGACATGATGCCGAAGCTCTGCGAGTCTTACGAGACGGTCGGCACGCTGAAACCGGAGTACGCAAAGCTTCTTGGCCTTCCGGAGACGGTGAAGCTTTGCGCCGGAGCGGGAGACAACGCGGCTGCTGCCGTCGGAACAGGCGTCGTCGGTGCGGGCGGATGCAATATTTCGCTCGGCACATCCGGGACGATCTTCATTTCCGGAGGGGACACATTCCGCGTCGATTCGGGAAATGCACTGCATGCGTTCGCGCACGCGGACGGCGGCTTCCATCTCATGGGCTGCATGCTCTCGGCCGCATCCTGCAACAAATGGTGGATGGACGAGATCATCCGCACGAAAGATTATCCAAAGGAGCAGGCGGGCATCAGTGACGCTATGCTCGGTCGGAATCACATTTACTTCCTGCCATATCTCATGGGTGAGCGCGCGCCGCACAACGACGCGTCAGCGAGAGGCTGTTTTATCGGCCTTACGATGGACTCCACGAGAGAGGACATGACGCAGGCTGTGCTCGAGGGCGTCGCATTTGGCATCCGCGACAGCCTGGAGGCGGCAAAGAAGCTCGGCATCCGTGTGGAGAAGTCTATGATCTGCGGGGGCGGCGCGAAGAGCCCGCTCTGGAAGAAGATTTTCGCCGACGTGCTCGGCATCACCCTCACGATTCCCGAGACGGAGCAGGGGCCGGGCTACGGCGGAGCCATCCTCGCGGCGGTCGCCTGCGGAGAATTTAGAAGCGTCAAGGACGCGACGGAAAGACTCGTCCGCGTGACGGACACCGTTGAGCCTGATCCGGAGCTGACAGCGCGCTATGAGGAGAAATACAGGACCTTCCACAGCCTGTATCCGGCGCTGAAACCGCTGTTTCCGACGCTGTGACATCCGCCGGTATTTCCGGAGAGATCAAAACGGTTTCTGATACACGATGCCGGATCCCGGCACAGGGAATCCCGACCGGGGCCGTGCCAGAAAGTTATACATGTAATTATCAGATACAACATATTATTAAAGAAAGGACGAATCAGATATGAACAACATTCCGAAGATCAAAGTTGGCCTTGTGGCTGTATCCCGCGACTGCTTCCCGGCGCCGCTTGCCGTTAACAGAAGAAAGGCTGTTGCAGAGGCCTACGCAAAGAAATACAACGCGGAGGATCTCTATGAGTGTCCGATCACGATCGTCGAGAGTGAAATTGACATGGTCAACGCCCTCGAGGATATCAGAAAGAATGGCTGCAATGCGCTCTGCGTCTATCTCGGCAACTTCGGCCCGGAAATTTCCGAGACTCTTCTTGCGAAGCATTTCGACGGCCCGAAGATGTTCTGCGCGGCTGCAGAAGAATCCCAGAATACGCTCGGCGTTCAGGGCCGAGGCGATGCGTACTGCGGCATGCTGAACGCAAGCTACAATCTCGCACTCCGCAATGTCGGCGCCTATATTCCGGAATATCCGGTCGGTGACGCGGATGATGTCGCGGACATGATCCATGATTTCCTTCCGATTGCGAGAGTAAAGGAAGGACTGGATCATCTGAAGATCATTTCCTTCGGCCCGCGCCCGGCAAACTTCCTTGCATGCAATGCGCCGATCAAACAGCTCTACAACCTGAATGTCGAGATTGAGGAGGAGTCTGAGCTTGACCTCTTCGAGGCATATGAGAAGCATTACTGCCCGGAGAAGTACCATCTGGACGCAGCTGTTGTCGAGAAGCAGAATCAGGAAATCGCCGATATCAAGGCTGACATGATGAAGGAACTGAAAATCACGGAGCCGACAGAGAAGCAGGCGGATATGCTGCAGAAATTCGCGGCATATGAGGCAACTCTGGTCGACTGGGTCGAGGCAAACAAGGGCTATCGCAAGTATGTCGCGCTCACGACAAAGTGCTGGCCTGCATTTGAGGATATGTTCAACTTCGTTCCGTGCTATGTCAACAGCCGTCTGACGGGCCGCGGCATTCCGGTATCCTGCGAGGTGGACATCTACGGCACGCTGTCCGAGTACATCGGCCTCTGCATCAGTGAGCAGCCGGTCACGCTCCTCGACATCAACAACTCAGTCCCGAAGGATATGTACAAGGAGAGCATCGAGGGCAAATTCGACTACAAGTTCACAGATACATTCATGGGCTTCCACTGCGGCAATACATGCAGCGCAAAGCTTGTTCAGCCGCACATCGGCTATCAGAAGATCATGGCCAACACGCATCCGCAGGAGTGGTGCGACGGCACAATGGAAGGCGACATCATGCCGGGCGATATCACGTTCTACAGACTGCAGTCTACGGCTGACGCAAAGCTCCGCGCATATGCGGCAGAAGGTGAGGTTCTTCCGGTTGCAACAAGGTCCTTCGGTTCGATCGGTGTCTTCGCAATCAGGGAAATGGGCCGCTTCTATCGCTACGAGCTGATCGGAAAGAACTATCCGCATCACGGCGCCGTCATGTTCGGCAAGTACGGAAAGTCACTCTATGACGCGCTGAAGTACATCGGTGTCGCTCCGGAGGAGATCGGCTACAATCATCCGGCGGGAGACCGCTATCCGGACGAGAATCCGTTCGCGTGAGGTGGATGCCATGAAAATTTACAGCGTGCAGGATCCGGAATTCAGAGAGTACGGCCGCATCATCAGCGGCTGCGATGTGCAGCCGCTTCTCGATGCGTTAAATGAGAAGACTCCGCTCCCCGAGGCGACAGCTTATGTCGCCGAGGAGCCGGCTCTTCAGAACCTTGCGTCGGCGCTTGCCCTCGCGCCGACACTGTTCGGCGGCCTTGCGGTTGAGTTTGGCTGGTGCAACGGTCACAACACGAAGTTAAACTGCCTCGAGTACCACAGAAGCAGCGAGTTCAACCTCGGAACAGAGGATTTCATTCTTCTTCTTGCGAAGGAGAGTGAGATCGCGGACGGTATGCTCGATACATCGAAGGTGAAGGCATTCCGCGTCCCGGCGGGCGTCCTCGTTGAAGTCTATGCGACGACACTTCACTATGCGCCGTGCCACGCGGACGCATCGAAAGGCTTCAAGGTCATGGTGGCTCTCCCGAAGGGAACAAATGTCGGAAAGCCGGAGATGGGCGGCAGATCCGCTGAGGACAAGTACCTCACGGCGACGAACAAGTGGCTGCTCGCGCATCCGGAGTCCGCAGAGGCAGAGAGTGGTGCAGTCGTCGGCCTGAAAGGCGATAACATCGATATTGCGGCATATATCTGACTGCCGCCTGCCAGCGCGTATCGGGTGCGGCTGAGGCTCAGCACTTTTTTACCCGCCGGCTCTCGAGGTGCCGGTTCGAAGTAAATGGTAATAAATGCGTTGCACATGGACAATCGTGAGGTTTTGTCTCGGGACTTTCCGGACCTAAGGAACTATAATGTCCGTAACGGCGGACAGGAGGTGCCCGCGTCAGTCAGGAAAGGAGAATCGATATGGCATTTAATCCGATGAATCTCATGAAAATGAAGGGCCGCTATCAGATCTTCCGGCAGCAGCATCCGAAGTTCATCCCGTTCCTCAAATCATGTGAGAGCAGCGCGGTGGAGGGCGCGGTCGTCGAGCTGAGCGTCACGGCACCGGGCGGCGAAACAAAGACGGCAAACATCAGACTGACGGCAGATGATATTGCGACGCTCAACCTGTTTCTGGGAAAGAAAAAGTAAATCATTGCAGTCAGTGGAAAAGAGAAGGGCCCCGGACATCCCGGGGCTCTTCATTTGTCTCTGCAAAAATTGCACAAAATCAAATTGAACACTTGACAAAGAACGGGGCGAATGATATAAGAAGATTGTAAGCAATTTAATCAGACCGCACCCGGAGATAAGTGCATTTGCAGAAAGGAGAATATGGCTGAAATAGAAAATACGAGGTATAACTGCCTGAAAATCGAGAATCAGCTCTGTTTTCCGCTCTATGCCTGTTCAAAGGAGGTCGTGCGGCGCTACAAGCCGTATCTCGATGCGCTGGATCTCACGTATACCCAGTACATCACGATGATGATTCTCTGGGATGAGCGGGAGACAAATGTGAAGACCCTCGGGAAGAGGCTGTACCTTGACTCGGGCACGCTGACGCCGCTTCTCAAGAAGCTGGAGGCAAAGGGGTTTATCACCCGGCAGCGCTCGAAGGAGGATGAGAGGAACCTCGTGGTGCATGTCACCGAAGAGGGAATGGGACTGAGAGAGCGGGCAGTTGACATACCGGCGAAGATGGGAAGATGTGTGAATCTCACGCCGGATGAGGGAAAGCAGCTGTACCGGCTGCTCTACAAGATTCTGGGCCGGATAGACGGACCGGACAGTGAAAAGTAAAATCAAGGAGGATACGATTATGGCAGATCCGATTAATGTAACAACAGAGAATTTTGATCAGGCGGTTCTTCAGTCCGGGGGTACGGCGATTGTGGATCTCTGGGCATCCTGGTGCGGCCCGTGCAGAATGCTGAGCCCGATTATCGCTCAGATCGCAAATGAGAACCCGGACATCAAGGTCTTCAAGGTCAACGTCGATGACGAGCCGGATATCGCGTCGAGATACGGCGTACAGGCGATCCCGACGGTTCTCATTTTCAAGGACGGTCGGGAAGTCAATCGCTCCGTCGGCATGGTGCCGAAGGACAAGCTTCTTGCGATGCTCAAATAAACTGACAAATGAAGGACCCCGATGCGAAGTCAGGCGGCTCCGCACCGGGGATTTTTTATCCGGAACCTGCGCGGGATGGCGGCGGATCACGGCAGGTGCGGACTGAAAGGAGACAGACAATGAAAGACATCGTGATTATCGGAGCCGGGACAGCCGGCCTCACAGCGGCAATTTATTCCCTTCGCGCGGGCAAGAGCGTTCTTCTCATTGAGTCGCAGATGTACGGCGGCCAGATCGTCAACACGCCGGACATTGAGAATTACCCGGGCATCAGCCATGTGTCCGGCTTTGACTTTGCGCAGGGACTCTACGACCAGGCGGTGTCCTTCGGTGCGGAGCTCGTCTACGAGACGGCGACCGCCATTGACAATGACGGCGACCGCAAGGTCGTCCGCACAGCATCCGGCAATTCCTACGAGTGCAGGGCGGTCATTCTCGCAACCGGCGCGAAGAACCGGAAGCTCGGCATCGCGCGCGAGGAGGAGCTGACGGGACACGGCATTTCCTACTGTGCGACCTGCGACGGTATGTTCTTCAAAGGCAAGGACGTCGCGGTCGCGGGCGGAGGCAGCACGGCCCTCGGAGACGCGGCATATCTTGCAGATCTGTGCTCGAAGGTCTATCTGATCCACAGGCGCGATGCGTTCCGCGGCGTGGCAGCGGATGTCGAAAAACTGAAGGAGAAGAAGAATGTCGAGTTCGTGCTGAACGCGAACGTGACGGCTGTACTCGGTGACAAGACCGTCGAGGGCGTTGAGGTGACGGACAAGCTGACGGGCGAAAAGCGCGTTCTTCCGGTGTCCGCGCTCTTCGTTGCGATCGGCCAGGTGCCAGACAATCAGCCGTTTGCCAATGTGGTTGATCTCGACCCGAAAGGCTATATCAGTGCCGGCGAGACCTGCACGACGAAGCAGCCGGGCATCTTCACAGCCGGCGACTGCCGGACCAAGACGCTTCGCCAGCTCACGACAGCTGCTTCGGACGGAGCCGTCGCCGCGACAGCCGCCTGCGCGTATATCGATTCGCTCTGAAGAAATGTGACCGCCGGACTTATAAAAAAACCGTATCATTTAAGTCGGATTTCTGGTATACTGTCGGTATATCGGCATGCCGTGCATTTTCAGGCTGTCTGATAAGTCTGCATAGAAAGTATCTGCCGTATGGCAAGGAAAATGAGGATCTGACCATGGAAAATATGGAACAGCACATCAGGGAACTGACCGAAACAATCGTTGAGGACTACGGAAAGGGCCGCTATATCGACAAGACCAACGCATTCAACTGTCCTGACAAGGACGCGGTCATTGACATCCTGAAAAAGCTGCAGAGGATTATCTTCCCCGGATTTTTCAAATCCAAGGAGTACCGCTACTATACGGTGGAGAACAGCACGAGCACGATTGTCGAGGATGTTCTCTTCAACCTCACGAAGCAGGTGAATATTGCGCTCCGCTACAGCCCGGACTTTGAGAATACGGACTGCGATCAGGTCGCGCACAGGGCTCAGGACATCGCAATGGCATTTCTTGAGAGAATCCCCGCGATCCGCGCGTTCATCGAGACAGACCTGCAGGCGGAGTTCGACGGAGATCCGGCGGCCTACAACAAGGACGAGATCATCTTCTCGTACCCGGGCTTCTATGCGATCATGGTCTATCGCATTGCACATGAGCTCGTTCTGATGAAGGTGCCGATGCTTCCGCGAATTATGACAGAGTACGCGCATTCTCTGACCGGAATTGACATCAACCCCGGTGCAACGATCGGCAAATATTTCTTCATTGACCACGGCACAGGCATCGTCATCGGCGAGACGACGCTGATCGGCGACAATGTGAAAGTCTATCAGGGCGTGACGCTCGGTGCCCTGTCCACAAGAAAGGGCCAGCTCCTGAAGGGAGTGAAGCGTCATCCGACCATCGAGGACAACGTCACGATCTATTCCGGCGCGTCCATTCTCGGCGGAGACACGGTCATCGGCCGGGGAGCCGTCATCGGGGCCAATGCATTTATTACGTCCTCGGTCGCGGCCGGCGCGAAGGTCTCCATCAAGAACCAGGAGCTTCGCGTCAACTTCGACGACGGCAAGAAGCCTGTCCAGAAGGAGCTCGACCAGGACGAGAACTGGTTCTATGTCATCTGACAAGTGAATACTTCCATTTCCTCCGCACCGGATTCTGGCGATTCTGCGTGCGGAGCGGTGGGT
>ONSX01000097.1 GCA_900320615.1 uncultured Eubacteriales bacterium | reverse complement strand
GTAGGACGCAGGTGTGCGCTTCAGGAGCTCTGCATCAAGTCCGCTTGTGATGTGTTCGGAGAGGTCGATGTAGCGGCCCTCCATCAGTCCCTGCACGCCATGAAGCATGCCATATACCGTTTTGTATCCGCGGTCCTTCGCGGTCCGGTAGACACCCGCGAGTGACGAATTGATCGCGGCCGTGGGGCCGCCGGACTGACCGACGATGACATTTCTCTTTTCCCGTTTTATCATTGGCTGTACCTCCCATCGGGCTCTTCCCGCCCTTCTTCAACTAGGTACATATTTTACAATGGTTTGCCGTTTCGTTCAAGTTTTATTGCGCATTATGTCATATTTTTAACACAAGATTTGCACGTTTCCGTCATTTTAACCTATTGTACAGCCCCAAAGGTACGCTTTCGTCGCTCCGCCGGATCCGGAAAAAGAGCCGTTTCCGCCAAATGCCCAGGACCCGGCCGCAGCGCTTTTTCGCGCCGGGCCGGGTCCTGAAAGAAAATATCACACTTCACTCATCCAATTTTTGCCCCGCAGTTTGGGCAGAATTTCAGCGGATGCGCCGCATCCTGGAACTGATAGCCGCAATTCGGGCAGAACGCCTTCTTCTGGGCCTCCGGTCTCTTTGCTCCGCAGTTCGTGCAGAAATTTCCCGTGTTCACAGCTCCGCATGAGCAGGTCCATGCACCGTCCTGCTGCGGCTTCTGAGCCTGCCCTGCCTCTGCCACTTCTCTTGCGACCTGTCCCTGCTGCATGAGGCCCTGGATATTGGCTCCGCCATTCATGCCGTTCATCATTGCCATGCCGGCAAAACCATTCACCGCGCCGTTTGCATTCGCGCCAGCCGCCTGCATGGCCTGCGTCTGGCCCATTCCCATGTAGGCGCCGAGCATCGACGGGTCTGTGTATCCTTTTGTCTCCTGATATTTCTCGATCTTCTGCTTACTCGCGTCGTCCGCATCCATCATGCCGATCGCGATTCGGAAGATCGAAATGCCGCGCGCCTCACTCCAGGATTTGTCGAGAATCTGATCGACGTCCTCGGTGAGCCTGGCCTCATTTGCCGCGATCTCCGTATAGCCGATGTGAAGCTTTGAGAGCTGGCCGACGCCCTGACGGATCGCCGCAATCGCCTCTGTCTTGATCTGCGGCTCAATATCCTCGCGCGCAATGAGGCCGTTTCCGTCCGATCCCGTCTTCTGCGCGCCAATAACTGCGAAGAACTTCGCCGGATCTGTAATCTGAATTGAGTACATGCCGTTGCCCATCAGCGTCGTCGCGATGTGCCAGCAGGGCTTTCCCGTGTTCATATCTGTCTCCCAGTGGTCGAAGACAATATTGCCGGATCCCCACTTGAAGCCCTGAATCTCACCCAGGTTGATGTAGTACACCCGCTGCGTGTTCGTGCGTGATCCACCTGCAAGAAATGACTGACCGAACTGCGAGGCCAGCGCCTTGAGTCCCTTGTTGTTGCCGCTCATGAGGGAAGGTGCCTTCGATGCGTCAAATGTATAGCGCCCCGGCACCGCACAGAAATCGACGATCTTTCCGTTCTCGACGAGAATCATGCACTGATTCTCCTGCACGTCGATGCCGGATCCGGACGTGATGATATTCTGGTCGCCGTGCTTTCCGGCTCCTTTTTTTGAAATCCTCTCTCCGCGCTTCATAAGGATTCCACCTGACATGTCTCCGCTCTCAAAATAATCGACCCACATGGACTCCGCAGTCGTATTGACCGCGGCCCCCGCCGCGCCGAGTACCGATGCTGCCGCTGCTATAAGTCCCATAGTATCCTCCTTTCAAGGTCCGGCTTTATACCGGTAAAATTCATGGCACTGCTTTTTGTGTGCACGTTTTCCTGCATTTCATATTCTGTGGCAGGCAGTGTCCGGCTCAGAACTTGTGGCCGCCTCCGCTCGAGAAGCTTCCGCCGCCTCCGGAGAATCCGCCGCCCGACGAGACGTGACCGCCGCCTCCGCTGCCCGTATCCTTCGGGATTCTGTGGCGCGTAACCGTTGTCCCGAGGAAATGGCTGTCGTGCCGGAGCGGCGTATAGTCTGTCTCCCTGACCGGCGGCGTTGTCGCCTTCGATGGCTGTGACCTGCTGTGGACGAGCGCAATGATAATCAAAGCGAGCACTGTGATGACAGTACTTGCGGCGAGAGACCCGCCCGTCGGAATCAGCGCATACACCGGGTTGTCAAGCTTCCTGAATCGCGCAAGGAATGCGCCTGCGCACCCGTAGTAGTCACCATCTGAAGCGTACGTGTAGACGGCATTTTCTGTCTTGTCCTCCCAGTCCGCGTACTTTTCCGTCGCGTATTTTCCATGACCAGTCGCGAGAATCCACCGGTTGCTCATATCGATTATGAAGATCATCGCATTTGCGCTGTCATCCGGGCTGTCTGCGGAGAGCCAGTTGTCCATGTAGAACTGCTGCGCGTACTGCTCCGTCGTCTCTGAAGAGTCCTCCGCGTCCGCCGGAATACTGTCCGCTGTCAGGATAATAATGGCGCAGTCCCTGCTGCTCTCAAGGTTCTGTGCCTCCGACTCGAGACTCTTCTTTTCGTCGTCTGAGAAAATCCCCGCGTAGTCATACACGCTGGCAGACGTATCATCCACGGTCGG
Source organism: uncultured Eubacteriales bacterium (assembly GCA_900320615.1). Classification (GTDB taxonomy): domain Bacteria; phylum Bacillota; class Clostridia; order Lachnospirales; family Lachnospiraceae; genus Chordicoccus. The sequence continues at coordinate 2,462 of ONSX01000097.1, read as the reverse complement.
AACCGTCACGGTCTCTCCGCTGTTCGTCGTGTAGGAATTGTCCGCAAGGCACGCAGACGCTCCCGCAAGTACCATGCAGCAGGCGGCAAGAATCATGACCACCAGACAGGAAATACACCTGGCTGTTTTTCGCAGGCGCGGGTGCCTGTGAGACGCGCCGGAAGTTTTCCGCGCAATATACATTTGATAAACGGTCGTTGTTGTCATCACAGCAGCACCCCCAGAAGCCTGATCAGCATGAACAGAACCTGTGTGCCAAGGAAAGTCCCCAGCGCGATCTTCGCAATCCGCAGCGGATCCTTCGGGATCTCGCCCATCATTTTTCCGGTCTGACCGTTCATGCCGAAGACATAATTCTTTCCCTTGTACTCGGTGTACATCATCCAGACCGGAATCATGACCTGCTCGACCTTCTGGTCGGACCACTGGTACTGCTCGTTCTGAATCACCTTTGTCCCGTACGGGCCGACGTGTGACAGAACCTCCGCCGAGAGCTGTTCCTTCGCACGGGCCTTCGCGCGAGGTTCATTTTCCGATTGATCATCGTCCCAGCGCTGCGTGTAGAAGCCGGCCAGATACGCAGGATTAAAGGGCTTCAGCTTTGAGAAATCGAACGGCTCAATGGAGTCCATCATCGTGTTATCCATCTCCTTCATCGCGTCTGTCGGAACCCGCTCAAAACTCGCCCGGCCCTCCTCGTCGATCACATACCGCGAGACCTCCGTGATCTCCTCGTCGCCGCGGACGAAAGTGCGGACATTCTCGGCGCGGACATTCAGCATCGCCCGGCCCTCAAATGAAAACAGCCAGTACGGGACGTACATTCCCTTGATCTTCGCGGTCTGCGACTCGCGCGAAAAGAGACGCGGCGTCAGAATCGATTTCCTGCACAATTTCTGGTATGCAGCGACAACCTCACTCCGCTCCTTCTCGAACGGAAGCACAAAGTCCGGCCGGAAATCGCCCTGTACGTTGCCTTCCAGCGTGATCGCCCGATTGCAGTAGACACAAGTCGTCGCAACCGTCTTCTTCGATGTGATCACCTCCGCCCCACAATTCGGGCATTTGTAGACGACAAGGTCGTCCGTCGACACGGAGTCATCTGTCGCCTTTGCGCCTCCGGCATCCGCCTCCCCGGAAGCTCCTTCCGCACCTGCCTGCGGAATCGTCTGGTCTTTCGCATCATCTCCCGGTTTCCAGTCGTACTCAGACGGATCAAAGTCGGAACCACAGTATTCACAGTGCAGTTTTCCGCTCTTCGGATCAAAATACAGCTCTGCTCCGCAGTTCTTGCAGCTGTACTTTTTTGCCATGCAGACGCCCTCCTTTTTTCAGAATATTTTTGACAGCTACCCTATGATTACCAAATTACTCTTTCAATAATAGAATAGCATTTCCCATCCGTAGTTACAACTACAAAAGGCGGGCCATGTGCCCCGGATTTCCCCGGAGCACATGGCCCGCCTCAGATTCTGGCAGCCGCTCAGAATGTAAACTTGTCGCGGAAGTAATCGCGGAGCTCTGCGATCGGGACACGAACCTGCTTCATCGTGTCTCTGTCACGAATGGTGACCGCCTTGTCCTCCTCGGAATCGAAATCGTAGGTAATGCAGTACGGCGTTCCGATCTCGTCCTCGCGTCTGTAGCGCTTGCCGATCGCGCCTCTGTCGTCATAGTCACAGTTCCAATCCTTCGAAAGCTGTGCATAAATCTTCTGCGCAGGCTCTGCGAGCTTCTTCGAGAGCGGAAGAACAGCGATCTTGACCGGTGCGAGTGCCGGATGGAAATGAAGGACTGTACGGACGTCGTTCTTGGCCTCGTCGAGCACTTCCTCGTCATAGGCGCTGCACAAAAACGCAAGAACCATGCGGTCAGCGCCGAGCGACGGCTCGATGACATACGGGATATACTTCTCTTTCGCCTCGTCGTCGAAGTATGTCAGGTCCTGACCGGAAACCTCCTGATGACGGGACAGGTCATAGTCCGTTCTGTCCGCAATGCCCCAGAGTTCGCCCCAGCCAAACGGGAACGTGAACTCGACATCTGTCGTCGCTTTCGAGTAGAAGGACAGCTCCTCCTTCTCATGATCACGGAAGCGGAGCTCCTCCTCTTTGATGCCGAGATCGAGCAGCCATTTTTTCATGAAACTCTTCCAGTAGTTGAACCACTCAAGGTCCGTGCCCGGCTTGCAGAAGAACTCAAGCTCCATCTGCTCGAACTCGCGGGTACGGAACGTAAAGTTTCCGGGAGTGATCTCATTTCTGAAGGACTTTCCGATCTGACCGATGCCGAACGGGATCTTCTTTCTGGATGTGCGCTGGACATTCTTGAAATTCACGAAGATGCCCTGTGCTGTCTCCGGGCGGAGATAGACAACGTTCTTCGCGTCCTCTGTGACGCCCTGGAAGGTCTTGAACATCAGGTTGAACTGACGGATCTCCGTGAAGTTGTGCTTGCCGCAA
>ONSX01000098.1 GCA_900320615.1 uncultured Eubacteriales bacterium | reverse complement strand
TTTATGTTTTTCCCCATCTGTCTGCACAGGGTTATCCAACGATTTATTCACTTTATCCACATTTTCTGTGGATAACTTGTTGATATTCACTAATCCACCTTGTCCACCAAATGCCCGGATATTCATTTTTCATAAGAAAACGGCTTATATTTGCCCAGACCGCCTTCCATGGCAAAAGCGGTATCATGTCCACAAAATGCGAAAAGCCGTCTCAGGGCATTTTACGGCCTCTGAGAGGCTATGCCCCTTGATAAAGTTATTCACTTCCTTTATAATAAGAAAGTATTTTATAAGAACAATGGGGTAACAGCTCTACATGGATAATCTGACTGTAATCAAAGAACACTGGCCTGAGATTCTCAACAAAATAAAAGAAGAGGGAGATCTCACCGGTATTTCCTATTCAACGTGGATCGAACCACTTCAGATTCTCTCGTGCGACAACGAGGGAGTCTACTTTGTTGTGGAAAACGGTCTGATGGCAATTAATATTCTGAACAAGAGATATACTCTGTTCATAAAAAATGCAATTTCAGAGGTAACGGGGCTTTCTCTGAACGTTCACTACCTGACAAAGGAAGATGCGGAGGCACGTACGCGCACTCGTTCTCAGGATACGACCTTTACAGAAGCAATGGAGCGCGCGCATCTGAACCCGAAATATACCTTCGACACGTTCGTCGTCGGCTCAAATAACAAATTTGCGCACGCTGCCTCTCTTGCTGTCGCCGAATCTCCCGGCGAAATCTACAACCCGCTGTATCTCTATGCGGGTGTGGGACTCGGCAAGACGCATCTCATGCATTCGATTGCACATTTTATTCTTGAGCGAAACCCCGAAGCGCGTGTCCTCTATGTCACTTCAGAAGATTTTACAAATGAACTGATTGATTCCATTCGGAACAGCAGCAATACCGCTATGTCTAAATTCCGTGATAAGTACAGGAATATTGATGTTCTTCTGATCGATGATATTCAGTTCCTGATCGGCAAAGAATCAACGCAGGAGGAATTCTTCCATACATTCGAGGCTCTCTACGGCGCCAAGAAGCAGATTATCATTTCATCAGATAAACCGCCGAAAGATCTGGATATCCTGGAAGAGCGCATCCGCTCCCGTCTGGAAATGGGCCTGATTGCGGATATTTCCTCACCGGATTATGAGACTCGTATGGCAATTCTTCGTAAAAAAGAGGAATCCGACGGATATCACATCGACGACCAGGTTCTCGATTACATCGCCAAGAACATCAAATCCAATATCCGTGAGCTGGAGGGCTGCCTCAACCGCGTCCGCGCAAAGAGCGTGCTGGAAAAACGGCAGATCACGCTCGAGCTGGCGGAAGAAATCCTGAAGGACCTGATCACGCCGGATGAAAACAAGACAGTCACATCCGATATGATTGTCTCTGCAGTCGCCGATCACTATCATCTGACGCTTGCAGAGATCCGAAGCCAGAAGCGGGACAAGAAATACGTCTATCCGAGAAGCATCGCGATGTATCTCTGCCGCGAAATGACGGAAGACTCTCTGATGACCATTGCGAACGCATTAAATAAGAAGGATCACACGACAGTCCTCTCTGCATGCAAAAAAATCGAGAAGGAAATCGCTTCCAATCCGACGACGAAGGAAGATGTAGACGCGATCCGTAAAAAGATCAGCCCAGCTTAATCGCCTGGTCGGCGGTCAGGACAGATATACACAAAAGTTATCCACCATATTCACGTGGACTCATTGTGAACAGAATTGTGTGCATTTTCCGGCACACCACAAAAGCCACACGTTTTCCGGTGGTTTTACACAGAGTTATTCATGGCTTTTTTTGCCGTGTTTATCAGGTTTTTGACAGTTTTACACATATCCACCGCCCCTACGGTTACGACGGCGAATATCTTTTTTATTATTTACAAATAAAGGAGCATCTGAGACATGAAAATCATCGCTTCCAAATCCGATCTGCAGACGGCTGTCAATATTGCAATTCGAGCAGTCCCGGCACATACAACTATGCCGATTTTGCAATGCATTCTGATCCAGGCGGAACATTCTGATATTGTGCTTACATCCAATGATATGGAACTCGGCATCGAGACGCACATGAACGGAACGATCGAGGAGCCCGGAACAGTTGCTATTGACGCAAAGATGCTTTCCGAGATCGTCCGCAAAATTTCTGACGAGTCCGTCTGTATTGCGACAGATGAAAATTACAACGTGAAGCTGACCTGCGGAAAAGCTTGTTTCAGCATCGGCGGAAGAAGCGGAGAGGATTTTTCTTATCTTCCGAATGTCGAGAGAGAAGAATGCGTCACCATTTCTCAGTTCACACTGAAGCAGGTCATCCTTCAGACCATTTTCTCTATTGCTACAAATGAGAATAATCAGGTGATGAATGGCGAATTGTTTGAAATCAACGGAGATGTGCTGCGTGTCGTCGCACTCGATGGCCATCGGATTGCGATTCGTCGCGTTGCCCTCAAGGAGACTTTTGAGCCGAAACGAGTCATCGTTCCTGGAAAGACCCTTCTTGAGATCAGCCGTATTCTTTCCGGCGAGATGGATGAGATGGTTCATGTATTTTTCTCGAAAAACCATATGGTCTTCGAGATTCCGGGAACAAAGATTGTCACGCGGCTGATTGACGGCGAGTATTTTAATGTCGACCAGATGATTTCTGCAGATTATGAAACCAGGGTGGTCGTTAACCGGAACAGTCTTCTCAGCTGTATTGACCGCGCGTCCCTTTTTGTCAGAGAGGGAGACAAGAAGCCGATTATTTTTGAGATGACAGACAATACACTGAGTCTTTCCATCGAATCTCCTCTCGGTTCCATGAATGAAAGTCTGGATATCGAGAAGGAGGGCAAGGACATGGTCATCGGTTTCAATCCGAAATTTATGATGGATGCCCTGAAGGCGGTTGATGATGAAAATGTCACGATGTATCTGGTCAATCCGAAGGCGCCGTGCTTTATCAGAGATGAGGAAATGACATACACATATCTGATTCTGCCGGTCAATTTTACGAGATAACAGAAGATGCGTCCAGTAATTCTGCGGCCCCGGCGTGTGAAAAACGTCTCTGCCATAAGCTGCGGAGCAGGCATCGCCCGTTATGAATTTGTCTGAACAAAAAAGAATGATAACTTTAAAAAATGACAGACAATATAAAGACGAGCCCATGCGGATGTTATGCGTGAATATGAATAAATATACATTAACTCTTACGCGTCTTCACCATGACAGAATCTTGCGTTTATCATAAGGAGAGAAGTATGAAAAAACTGACACTGACAAAGGAGTATATCACACTCGGGCAGCTTCTGAAGGCCGAGGATCTGGTCAGCGACGGGGCTGAAGCGAAGGAACGAATCCGGGCTGGTGAGGCGAAGGTGAACGGCGAGACGGATACGCGGAGAGGAAGAAAGCTGTATCCGGGAGACGTGGTCTCATTTGACGGAACGGAGATCGAAGTTGTACGTTAAATCTCTTGAACTGAAAAACTTCAGGAATATCGAATCGATGTCTCTGCAGCCGGATCCCGGTATCAATCTGTTCTATGGGAGCAACGCGCAGGGGAAGACCAATATCCTGGAGGCGGTCTGTCTGGCGTGTACCACCAGGTCGCACAGAGGTTCCAGAGACCGCGATATTATCCGGATCGGTCAGCGGGAGAGCCATATCCGTATGTTGCTTGACCGCCACGGAAATGAATACCGCATTGACGTACATCTGCGCAGGAACAAGTCCAAGGGCGTGGCGATTGACGGTGTGCCGGTAAAGCGCGCGTCTGAGCTGTATGGAATCTGCGGAATTGTATTTTTTTCTCCGGAGGATCTGAATATGATCAAGAATGGTCCGTCCGGGCGGAGAAAATTCATAGATGCGCTTCTTTGCAGCATTGACCGTCTGTATATGGCGGACCTTGCCAGATACAATAAGTGCCTGAGCCAGAGAAACGCGCTGCTCCATGAAATTGCCATGAAAGGCCGTGGGGCGGATCAGCTCGATGTATGGGACATACAGCTGGCGGAGTGCGGGCGCAGGATTATCGGAAAGCGCCGTTCATTTCTTGAGGAGTTCAGCGGGAATGCGGCTCTTGCCCATGATATGCTGACGGGAGGAAGAGAGAGGCTTGAGATTCAGTACGAGCCGAATGTCGCGGAGAACATGTTTGAGGAAAAGCTGGCCGGATGCAGAGCGAATGATCTGCGGATGAAAATGACGACAGCCGGGCCTCACCGGGATGACATGTGCATTCGTGCAAATGGCATGGACCTGAGAACATTTGGTTCACAGGGGCAGCAGAGAACGGCTGCGCTGTCCATGAAAATGGCAGAGATCAGAACAATCTCGGATAACCGGCATGATATGCCGATCCTGCTTCTCGATGATGTTTTAAGCGAGCTTGACAGGGACAGACAGACTGTCGTTCAGGGAGGAATTGAATGAATATTGAAGATCATGAAGAATACGGAGCCGATCAGATCCAGATCCTGAAAGGTCTTGAAGCGGTCAGAAAGCGTCCTGGCATGTATATCGGCTCGACTTCTGCCAGGGGTCTGCATCATCTCGTATATGAGATCGTAGATAATTCGGTCGACGAGGCACTGGCCGGCACCTGTGACCATATCGAGGTGACGATCAATGCGGATGGCTCTGTGACCGTTCAGGATAACGGACGAGGAATTCCGGTCGGTATCAATCATCAGTCTGGTAAGCCAGCCGTCGAGGTCGTGTTCACGATTCTGCACGCAGGCGGAAAATTCGGCGGTGGAGGATATAAGGTGTCCGGAGGACTTCACGGAGTCGGTGCCTCGGTTGTCAACGCGCTCTCTGAGTGGCTGGAAGTACAGATCTACCACGGCGGAAAGATTTATCAGCAGAGATATGAGCGTGGAAAGACGATGTACAAGCTGAAGATTGTCGGTGACTGTGATCCGGAAAGACACGGGACAACGGTTACATTTTTCCCGGACAGGGAGATTTTTGACGATATTCATTTTGATTACGATACATTGAAAACAAGATTCCGCGAGATCGCATTTCTGACAAAGGGACTGAAGATCACTTTTAAGGATAAGCGGGAGGAACCTGAGCATGTAAGGGTCTTTCATTACGAGGGTGGCATCAAGGAGTTCGTTCAGTACCTGAACCGCTCATCGACGCCTCTCTACCCGCAGATTATTTACTGTGAGGGAGAGAAGGATGGCGTGCTTGTCGAAGTTGCGATGCAGCACAACGACGGATATACGGAGAACACGCTTGGGTTCGTCAATAATATCATCACACCGGAGGGCGGTATGCATGTCGAGGGTTTCCGCGCCGCACTCACGAAGACCTTTAACGACTATGCGAGAAAGAACAAGCTTCTGAAAGACAGCGAGCCGAATCTGTCTGGTGAAGACATACGGGAAGGGCTGACGGCTGTTATTTCTGTCAAGATCGCAGACCCGCAGTTTGAGGGACAGACAAAGCAGAAGTTAGGCAACGCAGAGGCACGTGGCGCCGTCAATTCGGTTGTTTCAGATCAGCTGACGCTGTTCCTCGAGCAGAACCCGAATGTTGGTAAGGCGGCCATTGACAAGTCGATTCTGGCGAAGAGAGCCAGAGATGCAGCCAAGAAGGCGCGTGACCTGACCAGAAGAAAATCCGCGCTTGACGGGATGTCTCTTCCTGGAAAGCTGGCAGATTGTACGGACAAGGACCCGAAAAAATGTGAGATCTTTATCGTCGAGGGTGATTCCGCAGGTGGTTCCGCAAAAACAGCGCGTTCCCGTGCCACACAGGCGATTCTGCCTCTTCGCGGCAAGATCCTGAATGTGGAGAAGGCAAGACTTGACCGGATTTACGGAAATGCAGAGATCAAGGCAATGATTACTGCATTTGGAACAGGCATTCATGAGGATTTTGATATTACCAAGCTCAGATACGACAAAATCATCATTATGACCGATGCCGATGTTGACGGCGCGCATATCGCGACACTGATGCTGACCTTTCTTTATCGGTTTATGCCGGAGCTTATTAAGCAGGGGCACGTCTATCTGGCGATGCCGCCGCTCTATAAGGTGGAGAAGAACAAGAAAGTATGGTACGCGTATTCTGACGCGGAGCTTGATAAAATTATGCAGGAGATCGGACGGGACCAGAACAACAAGGTGCAGCGGTACAAGGGTCTCGGTGAGATGGACGCGGATCAGCTCTGGGAGACGACAATGGATCCGGAGCGCAGAATTCTGAAGCGTGTGAACATGGATGATGACTCTGCGTCGGAGATTGACCTGACATTTACAACTCTGATGGGCGACAAGGTCGAACCGAGAAGAGAATTTATCGAGGAAAATGCAAAATACGTGACGAACCTCGATGTGTAACTGCCGCAGACATGAAGTAAGGGGAAAAAATGGACGATACAGTATTTGACAAGATTCAGGATGTTGACCTGAAAAAAACGATGGAGACATCGTATATCGACTATGCGATGTCTGTCATTGTATCGCGCGCGCTTCCGGATGTCCGGGACGGACTGAAACCGGTACAGCGGCGTATTCTCTGGTCTATGATTGAATTGAATAACGGGCCGGACAAACCACACAGAAAATGTGCCCGTATTGTCGGTGATACAATGGGTAAATATCATCCGCACGGTGATTCCTCCATTTACGGCGCACTGGTCAATATGGCACAGGACTGGTCTTTTCATTATCCGCTTGTAGACGGGCACGGCAATTTCGGATCCGTGGATGGAGACTCTCCGGCTGCCATGAGATATACAGAGGCAAGACTCTCCAGAATTTCCATGGAGATGCTGGCCGATATCAATAAGGATACTGTGGATTTTCAGCCGAACTTTGATGAGACGGAGAAAGAGCCGGTTGTACTGCCTGCAAGAATCCCGAATCTTCTGATCAACGGAACAACTGGTATTGCGGTCGGCATGGCGACAAATATGCCTCCGCATAATCTCGGTGAAGTGATTGATGCGTGCACACTGATGATCAATAACCAGATTGACGGCGGAAAGGACACCTCAATCGAGGATATCATGAAGATCGTCAAGGGACCTGATTTCCCGACCGGAGCGACAATTCTGGGCCGCAAGGGCATCGAGGAGGCGTATAGGACAGGTCACGGGAAGATTATTGTCCGTGCCGTGTCCAGAATTGAGACCAGGCCAAATGGAAAATCAGAAATACTTGTCTCGGAGCTTCCGTTCCTTGTCAATAAGGCAAGACTGATCGAGTCGATCGCGGATCTCGTCCGCAATAAGAAAATTGACGGGATCACTGCGCTCAATGACCATTCCAGCCGTGAAGGCATGGAGATCTGCATTGAGGTCCGCCGTGATGCGAACCCGAATGTCATCCTGAATCAGCTGTACAAGCACACACAGCTTCAGGACACTTTCGGAGTCAATAATCTGGCCCTCGTTGATGGCCAGCCCAAGGTGTTGAACCTGAAGGAGCTGCTTGTCTGCTGGCTGCGTCATCAGGAAGACGTCGTCAGAAGACGCACCAGGTTTGACCTGAACAAGGCGGAGGAACGCGCACATATCCTGAAAGGACTGCTGATTGCGCTCGATCACATCGATGAAGTGATCAGGATTATAAGAAATTCAGCAAATGTCCAGGAGGCGAAACAGGAACTGATCGCGCGTTTTGAGATGGACGACGTACAGGCACAGGCAATTGTTGATATGCGTCTCCGCGCACTGACAGGTCTGGAACGGAGTAAGATTGAAAATGAATACGCAGAGCTCATGAAGAAAATTGATGAGCTGAAGAAGATTCTTTCGGATCCGAACAGACTTCTTGCGGTTATTCGCGATGAAATGCTTCAGATCAAGGAAAAATACGCAGATCCTAGAAAGACAGAGATCATCTTCGATTCATCTGACATATCCATTGAGGATATGGTGCCGGACGAGAATACTGTGATCACAGCGACACAGCTCGGCTACATCAAGCGCACGTCTATTGAGAACTTCCGCAGTCAGAATCGCGGCGGTAAGGGAATCAAGGGTATGCAGACGATTGAAAATGATATGGTCGTGGATGTCATGATGACGTCGAACCACAATACAATTTTCTTCTTCACAAATTTCGGGCGGGTATACAAGCTGAAGGCATATGAGATTCCGGAGGCAAGCCGCACGTCGCGCGGAACAGCCCTGATTAACCTTCTGCAGCTTCAGCCGGGCGAGCATGTGACGAATGTTATGCCGATCCGCAGCATGGATGAGGATAAGCAGCTGATTATGGCGACGAAGCAGGGAATCGTCAAGAAGACGCCACTTGCTGATTTTAAGAATATGAGGAAGACTGGACTTGCGGCGATTACTTTGCGGGATGGCGACGAACTAATCGAAGTCAAGTGGGATGAAAATGAATCGGACATTCTCCTTGTGACGAGAAAGGGAATGAGCATTCGTTTTAACCTGAGTGATGTGAGACCGATGGGCAGAAGTGCTATGGGTGTCATTGGCATGAAGCTTGCGGACGGAGATGAGGTTGTCAGTATGATGACCGAAAATCAGGGAAGCCATGTGCTGTTCATTTCCGAGAAGGGACTTGGCAAGCTGACTCCTATAACTGAGTTCAAGACGCAGCACAGAGACGGCAGCGGCGTCAAATGCTACAAGATTACAGAGAAGTCAGGCGATCTTGTGGGTGCGCGCGCGGTCTGCCAGGATGACGATGTGCTTCTGATTACGACAGAGGGAATTGTTATGCGCACACCGTGCAGCTATATTTCTGTACTCGGACGGATCACGACGGGCGTCAAGGTCATGGATCTCAAGGACGGCGTGAAGGTGGCGTCCTTCTCAAAGGTCAAGAGAGACCCTGAAGAACCGGGAGAAGATGGCGGTGAAGAATCTGACGAAAATGAAGAAGGCATCAATCATCCGGATCATGGCTGACAGTGTGTTGTTCTGACAAAGGATGAACTGGCGAAGAATCCCTGCGGGAGAAGAATGTATCATCTCCTGCAGGGATTTTCTGCTAAAGGAAAAAGAAAAAACGGCATCCAATGTTCTGAAGCTGTCCGGGAAAATGGACGGCTTCAGAAAAAAGAAACCCGACACAGATTCTGTGTCGGGCTGTTCCAAGCGGATAATGGGAATCGAACCCACCTCTCAACCTTGGGAAGGTCGCATTCTACCGATGAACTATATCCGCATCAACTCTGATAGTATAACGGATTTCGGGCACAAAATCAATATTCATAAAATAAAAAAAATACGTTGACAAGAATTAGAAGCTAACTTATAATTAGTATTGCTCTGAAAAAGAGCTTGTTTTTTTTAGAGCACACAAAGGCTTCCGCGTGAAACCTTTGACACAGGCGATTCAGTATCGTCTTTTGAGTGGAGAAGT
>ONSX01000111.1 GCA_900320615.1 uncultured Eubacteriales bacterium | reverse complement strand
GTGTAGATCTTCGCCTGCTCGGCGGAGTATGCGTAGCAGTGGATGATGCCCTTGTTCTTCATGGTGTGACCGATTCCCGGAGAAATGAATTTCTTTCCGACGGAGGAGTTCGTCAGTATACGCTTCGTCTCTCCGTCGCCGGTATGAATGGTCTTCGTGACCGGAGAAATCGCGCGCCCGTCTGCACTGAGACCGGCCCAGGTTCCATCGCCGTAGTATTCCTGGATGATGTCCATCGTGTCGGCAGCGGCGTTGCGGGAGTGAACGATGATCGGCTTTTTATTTGCAATCGCGATTTCAATCTGTTTCCGAAAGGCAGCAATCTGCCGCTCCTTTGCGTGTTCCCACTCCTTTGTGCGCACGAGCCTGTGGTAATCGAGGCCGATTTCGCCGACGGCGACAATCTTCGGGTCACGGAGGCCATCTTCAATGAAGGCGAGGCACGAGGGGAGATCACCGATTTCATCGGGGTGAAGGCCGAGCGCGCCGTAGAAGAAGTCATACGTGTCGGCGAGGGCCCTGACTCGGGGGAGACTTTCTTTCGAGGCCCCGACATCAACGACGCGGCCGATGCCCGCGGGCTTCAGAGACGCAATGACGGCCTCGCGATCCCTGTCGAAGGCAGAGTCATCGTAATGTGCATGCGTGTCAAATATCATTGTATGTCCTTTCTGTTTCTTCATTCCGCGCGGCTCCGTGAGCGCTGCCTCACCTCCCGCGGCGTACATCCGTAGATCTGCCGGAAGGTGCGGCTGAAGAGCTTGTAGCTTGTGAAACCGTGCTTTTCAATGAGTTCCATGACCGGCTCATCCGTCGCAATGAGGTCGTGGTAGATGTGCTCGATCCGCACCCGGTTCAGGTGCTGGATGAAGGTGATGCCGAAGTTCTTTCGGAACAGACGGCTGAAGTACGCCTCTGAGAGACCAAAATGCTCCGCAGTCCCGTTCAGCGTGAGCTTTTCGCTGTAGTGTTCCCGGATAAATGAAGCGATTTTCTGGATTCGCTCGCGGTTCTCCGTCAGGGCGGGGATATCGTCCGCGCCGAGCGGGATTCGGAAATGCTGCACGAGAAGGTAGAGAATCCTGAGGATGCAGGCCTCGCTTATCAGTCGGCAGCCATCCATGTGAAGAATATAGAACGGGACAATCGTGCGGAACATATCACAGATTTCAAGATACGGCTTCAGCTGCTCCCGCACAAGATCCGAGCGGCTGCATCGGATCAGGAATGGCTGGGTACTGTCCGCGCGGGAGCGCAGATAATCGCGCTTCACGTGTACGGAGATCATCATGAGCGACGTCACGCACTGCGTCTCGTGCAGGATATTGGAGTCGATCACAATGCACTCACCGGGGACGAGCACGTGCTTTATGCCGTCGGCGATGACCGTTGCGGTGCCGTTCAGGATGTAGAGCATCTCCAGATCTTCGTGCCAGTGAGCGGGCGTGTAGCGTCCGCTGTCAGTCAGATAATGGATGGAGATCGGCTCATCCACTGACGTGAGGGCACCTGTATATGCATTTCTTTCCTCCATATGCTGCCTCCGTATGTCCTAATCATGAACCGGAAAATCACAAATTTCAATATAAAAATGTCAAAATCGACATAAAAGCGGTCAAAATCCGGCCTTATGCGTATCAGACGGAGGCTGTATGATAAGGCATGTAATCGATGAGCGGTTACATAACAGACTGAAATATGACATCGATCGCAAGTACGGGCGCAAGTTTACGCAGCAGAAAGCGCCGGCCTCCGGTGTACGGAAGCGGAGCGCGTGATCCGGAAAGCATTTATATACGCAACTTATTTGAAAGGAGATGTTTTCTATGACATCATCACAGGCTCTTAATTCTTACAACCGCATGAACGGTTTTGAGACAACCCGCCAGGACAGCAATACGCTTGGCGCAAGATTCAGAAAATATGTTCAGGACAACGCGTACTCTTTCGCGGCTGCAGCGTCCCTTATGACAGGCGCTCCGCTGAACACAGCGACAATCAAGCTGCTCCTTGAGGGTCAGGCTGACTGATTGATATGACATGATGGCAGGGCCCGTTCATAGCCGGGCTTTGCTGATACTTATATTTGATAACTTTCCTATACATCCGTTTTACCTCCCGCTTCATTTCCCGGGAAACCGGGGGACCGTCGTGCCAGGACGGTTTGTCGCATGGTGTTCCGTTTGCACCGTGCAGATTCTTTGCCAGAGAATCTTATGACAAGAAGTGCGTACCTGCCAAATACGCATGGAAGCGAAGAAAAGAGCCGCCTTGCCAGGGCGGCTCTTTTCTTGTTCATTTTGTACCCAGCGATTTGAAGGGATATACATTGCCGCAGGGCATGCTGCTCGGCGTCGCCATGTCGGCGGCCCAGACGGAGGGAGGAGCGGTCGATTCAAGCTGGAATTACTGGTACAGAAAAGGCCGGATCAGGGATGGTTCGGATATCACCGTGGAGGACGACCACTGGAACCGCTGGAAAAGTGACGCAGATCTTCTGCTGGCGCTCGGCGTGCAGACGATGCGTGTGAGTGTGGACTGGACGCGCATACAGCCGGAGCCGGGGACGGTTGACCGGGCGGCTGTCGACCATTACAGGAAGGAGCTGGAGTATCTCACGTCGCATGGGATCCGGCCGCTGCTTACCATCCATCATTTCTCGGATCCGATGTGGTTCATGGAGCGCGGCGGCTTCATGAAGCCGGAAAATGCAAAGCACTATTTGCATTTTGTCGGCCTTGTTGTCCGCGCATTTGGCGATCTGGTTTCGGACTATGTGACGTTTAACGAGCCGAATTACTATGCGGTGGCGGCTTACGGCGGCCTCGGGTTTCCGCCGGGAGACGACAATATTGTCACGGTCCGGCGCGTGATGAGCGTCATGGCCGGATGCCACATTCGCGCCTATGAGAAGATCCACCGCATGCGGGAGAAGATGGGATACGATGACACACGCGCCGGCGTGGCACTGAATGCGCAGATCTTCGCGGCCGTAAACCCGCTCAGTTTCATAGAATCAAAATCGGCCCTGCTCGGGCAGGCGTTTTTCCAGACGAGGCCGGCGGAGGCGTTTCTGAAGGGGGAATTTCATTTTCCAATGCAGAATCTCGGCGGATTTGAGAAGGGCGTCTATGCGGACTTCATCGGCATCGATTATTTCACGCGGACGCACTGCAGAAGGCCGGGGGATGACATGACGCGTGAGTACGACGCGAAGGACGACGTGCGCCATGAGATTTATCCGCAGGGACTTGAGGAGTGTATGCAGGCCCTGACGCAGGTCCTTGACCGTCCGATCTGGATCACGGCAAATGGCGTCGCGGACAATAAGGACGCATTTCACTCGCTCTATCTCTATGACCAGCTGGCTGTGCTCGCGGCGACGAAGCTTCCGGTTGAGCGGTACTATCACTGGACACTCCTCGATGACTACGAGTGGCTGGAGGGGACGTCGAAGCGGTTCGGCCTTGTCCATGTGGACTTTAAGACGCAGGAACGGACCGTGAAGAAGAGCGGGCATTTCTACCGCGAGATTATCCAGAACCACGGCGTGACGGAGGATATGATCGGGCGGTACCTTAAGGGTGAGAGATATCACAGGTGAGTATGGCCTGTGATGCAGCATCAGCACCCGTATCGCCCGGCAGAGCGCATCGGGCGGATGCGGGAACGATGGGAGGTTGTGCATTTCTCACGAAAATGACGACACGAACGACGCCCTGTATATGAACATTGCATTTACAGAAGGGCTCGAAAAGAATATAATGACTTTGTAAATCCGAAGGTATCTCCGCCGATATTTGGCAGGACGGGGATTCGGTGGAACGATTAATATATGCGGGGTATAGTGATGGTAAACCAGTACGAATTTACAAAGACGGACCAGTACTATTTTGGTCACGCGACACACTATGATCTTTACAAGAAGCTTGGCGCGCATCCGACGACGATCGATGGTGTGGAAGGAACCTATTTCGCTGTCTGGGCACCAAACGCGAAGAGCGTATCTGTCATCGGTGATTTTAATGGCTGGAATACAGAGGCAAATGTAATTTCTGATCACGATGAAATTGGTGTCTGGCAGACCTTCATTCCGGGTGTTCGCCCGGGATGCCTCTACAAATATTTTATCATCGGCGCGCAGGATCAGCGCCTCTACAAGGCGGATCCATACGGCAACGAGGCGGAGCTTCGCCCGGGGACGGCGTCACGCGTGACTGACATTTCTCATCTGAAGTGGACAGATGACAAGTGGATGAAGAAGCGGACTACATTTGATGTCAACAAGGACGCGATGATCATCTACGAGTGCCACATCGGATCGTGGATGAAGCATCCGGAGTGCGACGGCAGGGTCGAAGGCTTCTACACATACATGGAATTCGCAAAGCGCGCAGTTCCGTACCTGAAGGACATGGGGTACACGCATATCGAGCTCATGGGCATAGCGGAGCATCCGTTCGACGGCTCCTGGGGGTATCAGGTCACGGGATATTTCGCTCCGACGTCCCGCTATGGCACGGCGCAGGAGTTTGCGCAGATGGTCGACTATTTCCACAACAACGGGATCGGCGTCATTCTCGACTGGGTGCCGGCGCATTTCCCGAAGGATGAGTGCGGACTTGCGAATTTCGACGGCGATCCGGAGTATGAGCACAAGGATCCGCGTCAGGGCGAGCATCCGGAGTGGGGCACGAAGATCTTCAATTACGGAAGACCGGAGGTCAAGAATTTCCTGATCGCGAACGCGCTCTTCTGGGTCGAGTACATGCATGTGGACGGACTTCGTGTTGATGCGGTCGCCTCGATGCTGTATCTCGATTACGGCAAGAAAGACGGCGAGTGGGTCGCAAATAAGTACGGCGAAAACAAGAATCTCGAGGCGATCGAGCTCTTCAAGCATCTGAACACGCTGATTCGGGGAAGAAATCCGGGCGTCGTCACGATCGCTGAGGAGTCGACGGCATGGCCGCATGTCACCGGCGATGTCGAGAAGGAGAACGGCCTCGGCTTCACGCTGAAGTGGAACATGGGCTGGATGAACGACTTCCTCGAGTACATGAAACTCGATCCGCTGTTCCGCAAGGGCAACCACTATAAGATGACTTTCTCTACGTCCTATGCGTGGAGTGAAAAATACATTCTCGTTCTCTCTCACGACGAGGTCGTTCATCTGAAATGCTCAATGTGGTCGAAGATGCCGGGTATCTATGAGGATAAGTTCAGCAACCTGAAGGCCGGATACGCGTACATGGCCGGTCATCCGGGCAAGAAGCTGCTGTTCATGGGCCAGGAGTTCGGCCAGCAGCGCGAGTGGAGCGAGGAGCGGGAGCTTGACTGGTTCCTGCTTGAGAATCCGCTGCATGCGAAGCTGAAGGATTATGTGCGGGATCTGTGGCACCTGTGCCAGAAGTATCCGGCTATCTATGCGACGGATACAACGCCGGAGGGCTTCGAATGGATCAACGCAGATGACGCGGACCGGTCCATCTACAGCTTCGTCCGGAAATCGCCGGATGGCAAGAAGAACCTTCTGTTCGTCCTCAACTACACGCCGATGGAGCGCGACGACTACCGCGTCGGCTGTTTCGTGCCGGGCACGTACAAGCTGGTCATGAACTCGATGGATCCGAAGTACGGCGGGAACTTCACATTTGCGAAGAAGAGCTTCAAGGCTGTGGAATCTGAGTGCGACGGCAAGCCGTACAGCTTCGGATTCGTCCTTCCGGCTTACGGGGCATGCATTTTCGAGTATAACAATCCGGAGCCGAAGAAGACGGCAGCAAAGAAGACGGCAGCGAAGAAGACGGCTGTGAAGAAGACTGCGGCAAGAAAGCCGGCGAAGACTGCAGCGGCACCTGCAAAGGAAGAGCCGAAGAAAGTCACGACGGCAAAGACGGAGCCGAAGAAGGTGACCACGGCGAAGGAAGAGCCGAAGAAGGTCACGACGGCAAAGACGGAGCCGAAGAAGGTGACCACGGCGAAGGAAGAGCCGAAGAAGGTCACGACGGCAAAGACGGAGCCGAAGAAGGTGACCACAAGAAAGAAGACCACAAAGAAGCTTTCGACCGCAGCTGATCCGAAGAAGGCAATCGAGGAGAAAAAGTGAAGCGGCCCTGGGCGGTTTGAGCAAAATTGAAATTTCAAGAGAGGGAGAGCAGGCCCTGCGGGGCCGCCCTCCCTCTTTTGATTCAGGAACTGCCGATGGACGGGACACAGGACTTCAGGGCAGACTCTTGCGTGCGGAGCGGAGTGTGCCATCTGACGATTTTTTTGTTAAAAATTTGGTGGATTTTGCATAGTTGACAAGATGTGGCTGTGTTACACTGATTACAGCGCCAGTGCGCGCACGGAAAATGAGGACTGTGCGTGTTCCGGGAAGGGCGGAATGTTTCAGAAATTACCCTGATGCATGTTGCCGATTATGACGATGGAACAGGCACCGGCGTGGCCGGCGGACAGCCGGTGCAACGAAGTGATGATACAGGAGGGGAATTATGCAGATACTTGTTACTGGCGGAACAGGATTTATCGGAAGTCATACATGCGTCGAGCTGCTGAACGCGGGCTACGACGTTGTAATCGCGGATAATCTGTACAACTCAAAGGCACTCGTCGTGGACCGGATCGAGACGATCACGGGCAAGCGTCCGAAGTTCTATGAGATTGATGTCACAGAC
>ONSX01000121.1 GCA_900320615.1 uncultured Eubacteriales bacterium | reverse complement strand
GTATATATCATTTTTGTCCGCTGTTCTAGTATCGTAGTCAAAAACCGGGATGTCAACACTCATTACATTCTTTTTATCCTGTTTCAGATAAACTTCCTGTCTGGGCGCCATCAGGGCCGCGCGAAGCGTCTCCTCCGACATGCCTGCTTTTGCGAGAACAAAATTTCTGTTTGCGTCTTTTATGCCCTTCTCGACCTTCACACGGAGCTCCATGTCCTCCCGGACAAGATCGAGGAACTCACGCATGAGCTCATCCCGCTTGTCCTTCAGAAGGCGGTGCCCCTTTACGGCCGTCACAAGTTTCTTCTTGAGACGGGTGAGCTCCATTCGGGTAGGGCTGACAGTAATACTTGCCAAAATCAATTACCTCCAAGGGCCTCGACAACTCCCATCGGGCTTATCAATGGATGCAGTCGCAGGTGCGTTCAAAAGGGCATACAGACTCGTTTTGAGCGCCCTGCAGGCACGCCCGATGCGCAGTTAACGCTTATAATATTCGTCAAGCATCGCGTCCGGAATTCTCTTCAGCTCAGACCTCGGAAGGATTCTCAGGAGCTCCCAGCCCAGATCCAGTGTCTCTTCGATGCTGCGCTCTGTCTTGTATCCCTGGTTGACATACCGCTTCTCAAATTCATCTGCGAATTTCGCGTACAGGAGATCGATGTCGGTAAGCGCCGCCTCGCCCAGGATGGTCATAAGTTCCTTGGCATCCTTGCCGCGCGCGTACGCCGCGAAGAGCTGGTTCATGGTTGCCGCATGGTCGGCCCTTGTCTTTCCCTCGCCGATGCCCTTGTCCTTCAGACGGGACAGCGACGGCAGTACGTCGATCGGCGGCTTGATGCCCTTCCGATAGAGCTCTCTTGACAGAATAACCTGACCCTCCGTGATGTAGCCGGTGAGGTCGGGGATCGGATGCGTCTTATCATCCTCCGGCATGGTCAGAATCGGAATCAGCGTGATCGATCCCTTCTTTCCTCTCTGACGACCGGCGCGTTCGTACAGCTGGGCAAGGTCGGTATACATATAGCCCGGATATCCGCGGCGTCCCGGAACCTCCTTGCGGGCCGCGGAGACCTCGCGGAGCGCGTCCGCGTAATTCGTGATATCTGTCATGATGACGAGCACGTGCATATCCTTTTCAAATGCAAGGTACTCTGCCGCTGTCAGCGCCATGCGCGGCGTCGAAATACGCTCGACGGCCGGATCATTCGCGAGGTTGATAAAGAGCACCGTTCTGTCGATCGCGCCCGTCTCCCGGAAGGATTCCTGAAAGAAGTTCGCCTCCTCGAAGGTAATGCCCATCGCCGCGAAGACGACGGCAAACGGCTCGTCAGTTCCGCGCACCTTTGCCTGACGCGCAATCTGCGCTGCCAGCTGGTTGTGCGGAAGACCTGAGGCCGAGAAAATCGGCAGCTTCTGGCCGCGGACCAGTGTGTTTAGTCCGTCGATCGCGGAGACGCCGGTCTGAATGAACTCCGACGGATACGCTCTTGCCGCCGGGTTCATCGGCAGGCCGTTGATATCCATGCGCCTGTCCGGAAGAATCTCCGGGCCTCCGTCAATCGTGCGGCCCATGCCGTCGAAGACGCGCCCGAGCATGTCCTCCGACACACCGAGCTCCATAGCCCGTCCCAGGAATCTGACCTTCGAGTTGGAGAGGTTGATTCCGGTCGCAGACTCGAAGAGCTGGACGAGAGCCTTGTCCCCGTCCACCTCGAGAACCTTGCATTTTCTTGTCTCGCCGGAAGCCCCCTTCACGAGCATCAGAGGTCCCGCGACTTCCTGAATTGTACGATATTCCTTAGCCATGGATCACAGGTCCTCCTTTCCGATTGTGTTGGCCATCTGCCCCGCCAGATCTTCTGTAATCTTCTTGTAGCGCTCGCCGATCTGATCCTCATGCGTGTACTTGTAACGTCCGATTTCCTCGCGGACAGGCAGCTTGACGACATCGTTGATGCTTGCGCCCTGAGCAAGTGCCTTTGTCCCCTGTTCATAAAATGCATATACCAGGCGCATCATGTAGAACTGTTTCTTCAGGGACGTGTAGGTATCAATATCATCGAAGGAATTCTGATGCAGGAAATCCTCACGGATCGACCGTGCAGTCTCCATTTTCAGGCGATCCTGCGGAGAGAGCGCGTCCATACCGACCATCTTGACGATCTCATTCAGGTTGGCCTCATCCTGCAGGAGGCTCATCAGATGCTGGCGGGTCTCCATCCAGGCCGGATCGACATGCTTGTTGAACCATGGCTCCATATCATCGAGATACAGACTGTAGGATGTCAGCCAGTTGATAGCCGGAAAATGGCGCTGGTAGGCGAGGTTTGCATCAAGTCCCCAGAAGACCTTGACGATACGGAGTGTCGCCTGCGAGACAGGCTCGGAAATATCGCCACCTGGCGGAGATACCGCTCCGATCGCTGAAAGCGATCCCTCTCTTCCTTCCTTGCCAAGGGAGATGACGCGGCCGGCCCGCTCGTAGAACTGCGCGAGCCGGGACCCGAGATAAGCCGGATATCCTTCCTCACCGGGCATCTCCTCGAGACGACCGGACATCTCACGCAGAGCCTCAGCCCAGCGCGATGTGGAATCGGCCATCAGGGCTACCGAATATCCCATGTCGCGGAAATACTCCGCCATCGTAATACCCGTATAAATCGACGCCTCCCGGGCCGCAACCGGCATATCAGAGGTGTTCGCAATCAGAACCGTCCGCTGCATCAGCGATTCGCCGGTGCGCGGATCCTTGAGCTCCGGGAATTCATTCAGAACATCGGTCATCTCGTTGCCGCGCTCGCCACAGCCGATGTAGATGACGATATCCGCCTCTGACCATTTCGCGAGCTGATGCTGCGTGACCGTCTTTCCCGAGCCAAACGGGCCCGGAATTGCTGCCGTGCCACCCTTCGCGATCGGGAAGAACGCATCAATGACACGCTGGCCTGTGACAAGCGGCATGTCCGGCGGAAGCTTCTTCGCGTACGGGCGGCCCTTCCGCACCGGCCATTTCTGCATCATCGTCAGGCTCTTCAGCCCGTTCTTTGTCTGAACCGTTGCAATCGTCTCATCGATTGTGAAGCTGCCCGACCGGATACTGACGATTGTTCCCTCTGTGCCGACCGGGACCATGATCTTCTGTGTGACAACCGGTGTCTCCTCGACGGTTCCGAGGATATCGCCGGCAGCGACCTTATCGCCAGCCTTCGCGGTCGCAGTGAACTGCCATTTCTTCTCATGATCGAGAGCAGGCACCTCGACGCCGCGGGACAACAGATTGCTGTGCGTCTTCTCCATGATTTTGTTCAGCGGACGCTGAATTCCATCGTAGATCGAACCGATCAGTCCGGGGCCGAGCTCAACCGAGAGCGGCTCGTTCATGGACTCAACCGGTTCACCCGGTCCGAGGCCCTGTGTCTCTTCATATACCTGAATAGAGGCCCGATCACCGTGCATTTCGATGATCTCACCGATCAGACGCTCGCTGGAGACACGCACGACGTCAAACATGTTCGCGTCGCGCATACCTCCCGCTACGACCAGCGGGCCCGCAACTTTAATGATTGTTCCAGTGCTCATGTCTATTAATGCCTTTCTTTTGCACAAGGCCGGTGCAGGTGCCTCTCACGGGCATCTGTACCGCTCTTATATACTCCGTTTTTCGCGTTTGCTCAGTCGCCGCTGAACAGAATGTCGGAACCGACCGCCTGTTCAACCGATTGCTTTACCTGACTCACTCCGGCTCCCGTGTTGCCGCTGACCCCCGGAATCAGGATGATTGCCGGCATCAGCTGGCCTTTGTACCGGTCAATCTCTTTCTTCAGCTTTGCCGCGAGCGCCTCCGTGATATAGATCACGCCGTATCCGCTTGCCGCAATGGTCCTGAGCTTCTTCGCAGCCTCCTCCATGTTTCCGCCCATATTGATCGGAAATGTTGTGAGGCCGAGCGCCGCAAAGCCGTAAATGCTGTCGTAATCACCCATGACCGCGATTTTATACATACATTTCCCTTACCCTTTCCCGGGTCGCTTCCTCCGAAAAGCCGTTGGCCTTCGCCGTGAGGATGATCCGAACCGTCTTGATTTCGTTCTGACGGGCCAGGTAATAGGCAATGACGGGTCCCATAGATGCCGGGTTCGTCTTCTGGGGACGAATCGTCTCAATGAGGCGGTTGTCACACCAGCGCTCGAATGCAGACGGCGACTCCTTCAGCGCCTCGGCGGCCTCCCGGAAGCCGTGCTCCTCGAGATAAGCGAGCAGGGACTCCTGATTTTCCGAGGCCGCTATGGCCAGCCGTCTGACATCGAGCTGCTCACACGGTGCCAGCGCCTCCTTCAGGAAAGCAAGGTTCTTCCCGGTTTTCTGGGCGCGCGCCGCAATTTTGATGTCCGTGACAGCCACCGTCGACTCCTCATAGTCACGAAGGACACGGTGCTTCGACTTCCTCCCCGCCTGTTCCATTGCCTCCAGGCAGGCACGGTCAACAATGATATCGCATTTCTGACCATCACGCGTCTTCAGCATCGTCTCATAGGCTCTCTCAGCCGCCCCGCGCATATGCTCCGGCAGAGCCTTCCAGTTTTTCTCCTCAAGAATCTTCAGGACCTGTTCGCGTCCAAAGCGTTCATCCGGATAAAAGGCTTTTTCATTTTTCTCTGAGGTGCAGATTTCCTTGATCCCCGCCTTCAGATTGTGGTACAGCTGCGGATAGGACAGAAGGTCGAATACGCTCTGATCAATCCGAAGCTCCTGAACGAGCTTCCGGGTCTTCTCCTCCTCCGCCGCGAGCATAGCGTCCGCAGTCACGGCCGCGCCCGCATCTCCCCAGCCTCTGTCCGCAAGATATGCCATGACGGTCCTGGCGTCCGGCATTCCGGCCATCTGGCTGACATCGGCGTCAGAGAGGAGGTATTTTTCCTTCACACGGATCCTTGCAACTGCGTATATATAGCTGTTATCACCCATCCGTGAACTCCTTCTTTACCAAAGTACCTCGCGCACTCTGTCGCGGAGCTCGTCGATCCTGTCGTCGAACAGCGCCTCCAGTGTGCAGTTCTCTTCAATTCCGCCGTAACGCAGGATGAAGCCGTTCTCAATTCCGGCCGGAGTCTCTGATACTGTGAGACTTCCTCCCCGTCCGGCCGCTGCCTTCTCCACAGCCACTGTCAGACCGTCCGGAAGACGCCCGAGGTCACGGGCGGAGAACAGGATTTCGCCCTTCTCCGGCTGCGCGTACAGCCCGACAAGCTTCTCAATCATCGCAAAATAAGCCTCGTTGCTCTGGCCGCTCAGCGTTTGATATGCCTTCTCAATGACTGTCTCAATGATGTCCTGTCTGGCAGCAAGGAGCGCCTGACGTCTGCGAAGCCCCACCTGGGACTCTACGCGCTTTGCATAATCCGAGGCAGCTTTCTCCGCCTTTTCGGCAGCCGCGGAAATCTCGGCCACTCCGTCCGCATGCGCGGAGGAAACGGTCATATCCGCCTTTCGCTTCGCCTCAGACAGAGTGCCGTCCGCCTTCTCCCGTGCCTCCCGCAGGATCTCATTGACAATGTTTTCTGCTCCTGCCATTTCTTTGTATTCTCCTTAGATATTGGTGACCGCA
>ONSX01000128.1 GCA_900320615.1 uncultured Eubacteriales bacterium | reverse complement strand
GCAGAGGTGGAAGCACAGCAATGTGTGCAGCTGACTGTCACTAATCGGACGAGGATTTGACCAGTGAGGCAAAAGAGCGGGAAGACCGCACTTCTGCAGACCTCGGTAGCGCAGTTGCATGGCACAAGTGCCATGCAAGAGCAAAGAACAAGTTCTTTACAATGATCGTATATGCGGTTTTGAGGGTGTGTTACCTTCTATTCCTCGATAGCTCAATGGTAGAGCACTCGGCTGTTAACCGAGTTGTTGTAGGTTCGAGCCCTACTCGGGGAGCTTAACATGACACGAAAGATTCGGTGCATGTTGCGCGATCTGAGAGTCGCATTTACGGCCCCTTGGTCAAGCGGTTAAGACATCGCCCTTTCACGGCGGTAACAGCAGTCCGAATCTGCTAGGGGTCATCATATGGCGACATGGCCAAGCGGTAAGGCACGGGTCTGCAAAACCCTTATCCCCAGTTCGATTCTGGGTGTCGCCTCGAAGGATCTGACAAGAGTCAGATCCTTTTTTTATGCGAGGACGACCTTCTGCTTTATGATGCCGTACGGCGGCTGAGCAAACAGGAAGCTGATCGGCTTTTTGCGCATGCCTCTGGGAAATGAAGATATTTTGAGGAAAAGGGAAGGGGACCTGCATCATGCGGGTCCCCTTCCCTTTTCCTGTGTGCTGCGCGGATGCTCAGTACCCTGAATTCATCCGATTCAGCTGAACGACAAGAACATGCTGCCGGCTACTAAGAATACAATCAGGAAAATAATCAGCGCAACAATCAGAAAGCAGAAATACGATCTGGCGAAGTTGCGCAGGTTGATATTCTGCGTGCCGCCAAATGAGAATACAAGCACCAGAATGAAGCCGACAAGCGGGATACTGAACAGAAGCTCATACCCGAAGTATCCCCACATCGAAATCGGTGTGTAGTCCATGCCGTCGGGTGACTGGTATCCGTTATGAAAGCTATTGTTCGGAGCGCTATGATAGCCGCTGTTCTGGTAACCGTTCGGGGCACTGTTTCCGCGGTAGGCATTATTCTGATAGGCACTGTTCTGATAGGCATTGTTCGGGGCACCGTTTCCGCGGTAGGCATTATTCTGGTAGGCACTGTTCTGATAGGCATTGTTCGGGGCACCGTTTCCGCGGTAGGCATTATTCTGATAGGCATTGTTCGGGGCACTGTTTCCGCGGTAGGCACTGCTCTGGTATGCACTGTTCTGATAAAAGTCGTTCTGACGAGCCGGGTTCTGCGCATTTCCCGGAAACGGTCTGCCAGCTGTCAGACCGTTTCCATTCGAAGCCGGCCTGGCGGCAGCATTTTCATCAGTCTTCCGTGATGCTGTCCTTTCAAGCCCTTCTGCTGCTTCCCCATGCACTCTGGTAAAGACGCGCGTCTGCTCGTCCAGGTCCTTTTGATCTTCGTCCATGATTCCCTCCTCATAAATGAATGATTCCAGAATATTGTAATCATATGGAAAAATGAGGTCAATCCTTTTTGCCGGATATCATCTGCCGGCGCAGCTGCGAAATCTGCAGCCCGGATATGATCTGAAGAGCAGGAAGGAAATGGCAGATGCAGGGTAAAGCGGGCAGCCGCATACCATTCTGTCACATGGTATGCAACCTTGGCGCAGGTTCCGAAAGGCGGTATAATAAATATGTACGAAACTGTGAAAGGAGACGTGATCCATGGTTTTGCCGGAAGATGTCCGTGTGTCCTGCAGTGCCGACGATGATCTGCGCCTGAATCAGCACTATGAAATTGTGTCGATGGTCGCCTTCCTCATCGGCGTGTCGGAATGCTTTTTTGAAAATGAAAATACAACTCTGGATATGAATGTGTTCGCGCGCCTCCGGGGAAAGCGCAGCGCGAAAATCATCCGGAACCTGTGTGTTCTTCGGAATGATATAGAGAAAAACTACAGCAAGATTATCAGAAAGATGCAGCTTGAGCAGCGGACGATGATGATGATGCCTGAGTATGTGACGCCACAGGCGATCATGGAGCTGAACGAAGAGAACATCAGCCTGTACTCCAGCTGTGATGACCCTGCGAAAATGCTGATTGCGATCAACAGGACGATCAGCAGTCGGATCAACAACTGTCAGCCGCTCTTCGACGGACAGGTCGAGTGGACGTATCTGCGACGCATTTTCATCATGCCGGATGGGACGACGGGGGCGGGGCTCAAGGTAGCGGCCGATTTCTATCATCAGCACTACAATCAGTATCCGTACCATGCGTACATGAACTGGCCGGCGGAGGAACAGGGAAATATCCTCTCCTGTGACAAGAAGTTCCTGATGCTTCTCTACTCGTGGAACGGTGACGTGTTCACGGATCTGAACCGGGTATCGGACGTCAGTAACCACACAAAGAATACGATCTATTCATTTGTCAGAGAGAGCGGCAGAACGGAGCTTCTCGTTGACTGTGAAAATGCAGATCCCTACTCGCTGTGCGCGACGATCAACAATCTCGACCAGGATGCCCTGGGAAGACTCTATAAGATCATCCTCTTTGATGACGAACACACGACAAATGCGTGGGACCTGCTGCAGGAGTGTGTGAATGTCCCGGTCGAACACCTGCAGGTGAACCGGCTGCTCGCGGGAAAGTCTCTCGTCGACCAGACACTGACAGCGCGGTGCTGCAGCGATTTCTATGAAAAAGATGTGGATTCATTTGTCCTGGCCTCGAGCGACTCGGACTACTGGGGCCTGATCAGTGTGCTGACGCGGGCACGGTTTCTTGTCATGATTGAACACACGAAGTGCAGTGAGGCGATGAAGCGCGCCCTCAGTGAGAAGAGTATTTTCTTCTGTTACATCGACGATTTTTATTCCGGGAGCAACACGGAATTCAAGCGGAAGGTTCTGCTGAAGGAGATCGGCGATAACCTGAAAGAGGCAGTTCGTCTGAACCTGAACGACATACTCGAGCAGGCTGTCATCCGGACGAGGATGCCGCTCACGGCGGAAGAGAAAAAATCATTTTATGAGAGATATCTGCGGACGCTTGCGCTTGAGATCAGCGACAAGGGCGATGTCACTCTGAGACTTAAGCGGTGAGATTCACTTACTTAGTGCGCTTCCGCCGCGGCCGTCCCGATCTCGCCGGCGAGCTCGAATCCCTTCTTGGCGGCGATCACGGCGATGATCTCATTGATGACGGCGGCAGCGGCGATCGTGCCCTGCACGATGGCCGCGAGGTCAGGCTTCGGCCCCTGCAGAACGCCGCAGATAATTCCCGTGAAGACGAGTGAGACACCGGAGTGCGGGAGCAGCGTGAGACCGAGATTATTCTGTATTACAGGATTTGAGGCGGGATAATCTTGGGAGAGGATGGTACAACCATGAACAAATGCTCATGTACGGTAAGGAAGCAAGCAACCGAAAACAAGAGATAGACCGCCAGCACTACACTATTCCGAACCAAAGACCAAAAGATAAGCATTGTG
>ONSX01000099.1 GCA_900320615.1 uncultured Eubacteriales bacterium | reverse complement strand
CAGAGCCAGCAGGCCGCGGCCCAGTCCGCGGCGGCGAAGGCGGCCAGCGACGCGGCGGCAGCCCAGGCGGCTCAGAACAGCGCGAAGGGGTCGACAACAACCGGCGGGACAACCGGCGGAACGACCGCGAACAACACGACCAAGGCGACGACGCCCAACAACGCGGCGACGAACTGAGCGGATAATACAGGAACTCTCAGAAGAAAGAAGGAGGTGCGGCACATATAAACGTGCCCACCTCCTTTTCTCTGGTCAGACGGATATTTTGCCGCCTTCCCTGTAAAATTGGAGAATTTTCTATGGAAAAAGAATTATTATACGTGGAGCTTAAAACCGGTTATTCCGACAACGGTCCGGCATGGATCGGATATGTGAAGCGGTCGAAGTCCGGAAAAACCCTGTACTTCAATGATCACGCATTTCAAAAGCAGACCGGTTACTACTCCAACTATGTCGATATAGAAAATGGAGATGCCTACTGGATCTCCGGCGTGAAACGGTATGAGACCAACCGGCACTGGGACGGTCACGGTGCCATTATGATCGACAAGCGGGCTGTCGGTGATTTTCTGCAGCTGATCGGTGAAAATAAGCTTCCGCACGGCTATGAGCCGGTTGATATTGAGGATAACTATCCTGTCGAGCGGATCAGGGATCTCTGCAACTGACAGTGCGGAAGGAGCCATCGGCTGCCTGATGTGATGTGTAAGTCCCGACAGATTGCTTCGCTACTTGATTCTGTAGTAGTGGGTATTTCTGCCGCTTCCCTCACGTTTCAGTTCGCCGGAAGCTACCAGTTTACGCAGCGCTCCTTCTACAGAGCTTACGCTGAGAGACGGACACAGTTCCCGGATGTCTTGTTTATTGAAACGTCCTATTTTGTTTTGTGTTGCGAGCCGTACTGTTTCAAGTGCGGATCTCTTAGTTTCTATAAGCGCAAATCGATCCTCAAAATCTTTATAAGCCGCAAGAACCGTCCCCAGCAGATATTTGATAAAAGGAACCGGATTATCTGTGCCTTCATGCCATCCACCTTGAGATGCGTACAGCGCCTCATAATACAAATCCTTATTCTTTGCGATCTTTGCTTCCAGGGAGATATATTTCCCGACATAAAATCCATTTCTATAAAGAAGAAGCGTTGTAAGCAGTCTGCTCATTCGTCCGTTCCCATCATTAAACGGATGGATACAAAGGAAATCATGAATAAAAACAGAGATCGCAATCAACGGCTCAAGTTCCATATTTCCGATAACCCGATTATATTCCTCACATATCCTATCTAACGCATCCGGAGTCTCATAAGGTGCAAGAGGAGTAAATAAAATTGCCGTCCGCCCATCCGGATAAGTCGCACTGATATAATTTTGCACCGTCTTTGTTCTGCCTGCCACCGGATTATTCATGTGACTATAAAGGATTTTATGCAGTTGCAAAATGTAATTCTGCGTAATTGGAATCGCATCAAAGCTCTCATGAATAATATTCAGCACATCTCTGTAACCGGCGATCTCCTGCTCGTCACGGTTCTTCGGCGTCGTTTTTTCCTCGACCAGCTGTCTGATACGTGTGTTTGTAGTAACAATGCCTTCGATGGCATTTGAAGCTTCCGTACTCTGCACCTTGGCTATTTCCACCAGCTTATTCAGATCCTCCGGTCTCTGCTTCAAATACAGCTCCTGCTTTCCAGCCTCTTTGTATATAGCGGCAATAAGCTCCAGCAGTTCGGTGTCCCACTTCCACTCTCTAATCAGCGAATAATTGAATTCTCTCATTCCCTTATCTCCCGATGGTTTCCCTTAAATTCTAGCATCTTTTAAGGGATGTCTCAAGCACTTAAGGGATTTTTGACATGTCTCTTCTTCCACTTGAAACAAAAATCCCTATGCCGTAGACTTGAAGTCAGCCGGAAAGCAAGGCCGGCATCCTGCAAAACTCACAAAGGACAACGACTCATGATTAAAATGACAAGAATCAACGATCTTCAGGCCCCCTGCCTGAAGCCTTATACGATAAAAAATGAAAAGCAGCTGCTGCACTACTATGAGCCGGAGCCGGGTCTCCTTATCGCGGAAAGCCCCAAGGTCATCAGCCGCGCGCTGAACGCAGGCTATGAGCCCTTGTCCCTTCTGATCGAAACGGCCGGACTGACTGCTGCCTATCATTCAGGTGTTGGCTCAAATGGCAACGCAACAAGCTCTGGCATGGATGGCAGTACAGCTGCGATCCATGCCACCGTTTCAGCAGGAGAGACCGCAGCACTTCTTGAGCGAATGGAAGCATTGAAGCTGCAGATTCCGGTCTATGCCGCTTCTCCTGAGGTTCTGCGTCACCTGACCGGCTTTCAGCTGACCCGGGGCGCTCTCTGCGCCATGCGGAGAAAACCGCTGCCGCCCGCGCGGGAGCTGCTGACCGGGCAGAAATCTGCGTCTGCTCCTTCCGACATCGCAGCCTCTCGCTCATGTGATGCAGATGCTCCCGAAGTTTCTCACAATAAGAGCATCAGCCGCATCGCGATCCTTGAAAATGTAGTAAACCCGACAAATGTAGGTGCTATCTTCCGCTCTGCAGCTGCCATGGGAATGGATGCCGTTCTTCTCACAGAGGGCTGCAGCAATCCCCTCTACCGGCGCGCCGCCAGAGTCAGCATGGGCACTGTATTTCAGATCCCATGGACATTTATTCCTGACTGGCCGCATCCAGCTATGGAGAGACTCCGTGAGCTCGGCTTTCAGACCGCATCCATGGCGCTTTCTCATGACACTGTGTCGATCGTTGACCCGGCCCTGCGTAAAGCTAAAAAGCTTGCCGTCATCCTGGGCACGGAAGGCGACGGTCTGTCGCAGGCAACGATAGTTGCCAGCGATTATACGATCCGCATTCCTATGACGCCTGGAATTGACTCCCTCAATGTAGCTGCCGCCAGCGCGGTGGCCTTCTGGGAGCTGGGGAACTTGAAGAGATAATGAGCTGCCCGGTTATTAAATGGCCGGGTCTTCCCGCTTAGAAGGCATAAATCGGGCAGGAGGCACTGCAATTTCCTCCTGCCCGATCTTATCGGTATGCCTCAGATACCTGGCTCTGACGCACTATTTTCATCATTCGATTCAATGTCTACATACATCTCAACGTCCTTGCTGCACCTTGAGAATTTCGACTCAGCACTATTTACCTCGTTCGAATAAGTACTGAGACTCCCCGTCGGATCTGTCGCGCAATCCTGCAAATCAAGATACGCATTGTAGAGAGCCTTGACTGAAGTACAGGCTTCCCGGTACTCCTTCGGAGGGTTCTTCAGTGCCTTCATTTCCCTCTGAATCTTCTTCCTGTCCGTCTCAAGCTGGCTCGTCTTCTTCTCAAAATCATCGTCATACATCAGCGACGCAAGCGCGTCATTGAAGTCATCATAGAAGTATCCGTAGCTGTCTTTTGTGTACCGATCAGTCAGAATGTCATCTTCTTCATATATGCAATTATACCATACGCTGTAAATAAGATCTGCGGCATATTCCGCATCATTCCCGCTTTGAATGATATCGTCAGCCGCAGTCTGAAGAGCCTCCTCATATTGCTTTTCCTGCGCGATGGCCTGCATATGCCGCATGCCAGAAACTGCCAATATCAAAATGAGCACCGCTGCGCCGGTGCAGGCAGCAATCAGGATGGCCAGCTTTTTATGGCTCCATCCGGCGAAGTGATGTTTTTCTTCTTTCTCAGCCTGGCTGAAGTTCGCCTGCGCCAAGTCAGATTGACTATCGTCCGCCTGACCGCCCGCGGATGTGCATTCCTCTGCATTCACATCCGGAGAGGCCACTTCAATGCCGTCTTGCGAAATATTCTCAGGTCTGCCTTCTTCACAAGACTCGCCGTTCATGCTTGTAATCAGACACGGACAGCCACAGTTCGGACATACCGTCACGGAATCTTCAAGCTCCATCCCGCAGTCCGGACAAGTCCGCTTCTTTCTATTCTCCACATTTTCTGTCTGATACTCTACAAGCTTACAGCCACACGCCGGGCATGTCTCCGCCCTGTCACTTACTTCTTTTCCGCATTTCGGGCAATGGATCAGTGCCATATCTGTCTCCTCCCTCATCGGACTGATTCCGTCTCCCGCCAGAGCCGTTTTCCTATCCGATGGATCCATAGTAACAGGTTTTCCTGCACAAATGGTCGCCCGGGAAGCGACAAATATGGTTGGAAGCAGGTATCCGGATCCTGTTTGCTCGCCTCGCACCCTACCGGAGTTTCATTTCGCCGCGACAGATGGGTGCGAGCTCCTACGCAGCCGACAGTTCGTAGGGCTTCACGATGAAATCTTGTCTCGCGCCCTACCGAAGTTTCGTTTCACTATGATTGATAGGCGCGAACCCCTACGCAGCCGACACTTCGTAGGGCTTCACGATGAAATCTTGCCTCGCGCCCTACGGAAGTTTCGTTTCGCCGCAATAGATATGCGCGAACCCCTACGCAGCCGACACTTTGTAGGGCTTCACGATGAAATCTCACCTCGCGCCCTACGGAAGTATCGTTTCGCCGCAATTGATGGCTATAAAACTCTACTTGCCAGACAGTTCGTAGGGCTTCACGATGAGATCTTGCCTCGCGCCCTACAAAAGTTTCGTTTCGCCACGACTGATAGGCGCGAGCCCTACGGTGCCAACAATTCATAGGGCTTCACGATGAAATCTCACCTCGCGCCCTGCTCAAGTATCATCTCGTCACACTTGGATTTGACGACTCGCGGTATTCCGGCTATACTGTATACAACATGCGAGGGCGCAGTGAAGAATAACTTCACCGCGCCCTCATTTTTACATTTCGGAGGTGACCCTTATGAAAACGATCCAGCCATATTTTGCGCTGTCCAGCACTCACTATTTCAAGCGGGTAATCGGCCGCTACGGCATCACGCACCTCTACGAATATGTCAATAATACCGAC
>ONSX01000101.1 GCA_900320615.1 uncultured Eubacteriales bacterium | reverse complement strand
ACTGTATTTTGCGCTTCAGGTGCCGGAGGACAAGAAGGTTCTTCTGATCACCAAGGCGGACTTCGAGAGCAGCGACTCCTTCCTCGCGCAGGGCGGAATTTGCATGCTTCGCAGCGAGGACGACTATCAGTCTTATTTCAATGATACGATGAAGGCCGGCCACGATGAAAATGACAAGGGATCTGTCGAGATTATGATCCGCTCGTCGCAGGACGTGATCCGCGATCTGATCGGATACGGCGTTGAATTTGCAAAGACGGATGACGGCGCGCTCGCATTTACCCGCGAGGGCGCGCACAGCAACAAGCGCATCCTCTTCCATGAGGACATCACCGGCAAGGAGATTACAAGCCATCTGCTCGAGCAGGCGAAGAGGCGCCCGAACGTCACGATGAAGGAATATACGACGATGATCGATATCCTCACATCGGAAAATGAGGACAGCGCGAAAGCTCCACAGCCGTCGACCGTGAAGATCGGGCAGGATACCCTGACAGATCGCGCGCTCACTGCGGACAACCGCATCTGCCGGGGCGCTGTGATCCGGAATCAGAACGGAGAGGTAGACACAGTTATTGCGGATTACACCATTTTCGCGACAGGCGGCATCGGAGGACTCTACCGTCACTCGACGAACTTCCGCCAGCTGACCGGCGACGCCGTCGCAATCGCTCTGAAGAATGGCATTGAGACGGAGCATGTCAACTACATTCAGGTTCATCCGACGACATTTTACTCAGAGGAGGAAGAGGATAGAAGTTTCCTCATTTCCGAATCGGTTCGCGGTGAAGGCGCAAAGCTCTATGGCAGAGACATGAAGCGCTTCACAAATGAGCTGCTCCCGCGCGACCTCCTGACAATCGAGATCTTGAAGCAGATGAAGAAAGACGGGACAAAGCACGTCTGGGAGGATCTCCGGACCATTCCGCACGATGAGCTCGTGAAGCATTTCCCGAATATCATCGAGCACTGCAAAGAGCAGGGGTACGATGTCACGAAAGAGTGCATCCCGGTCGTTCCGGCACAGCACTATTTTATGGGAGGCGTGCGCGTCAACTATGAGTCCCGCACCTCGATGCCGCGTCTCTACGCGGTCGGCGAGTGCGCATGCAACGGCGTCCACGGAAGAAACCGTCTCGCATCGAACTCGCTGCTCGAGGCACTCGTGTTCGCGAAGCGTGCGGCAAATGACATGCTCAGCACATACAGCCGCGAGGACAGCCCGGTCAGTGTTGACCTCCGCCAGTACGATGACGCTGACGCGCTTGAAAAAGAGTATGCGGGTCTTGTTCAGGATGAAATTGAGCGTGAGGGCGGCCCGTCCTCGACGAGAATCGAGTACAGAGATAAATTTGTAAGACAGGACGCGAAGTCAGATGCGGTTTGAGAACGAACCCGCAAAAACTGGCGCAAGAAACAAAAGACGGTGCGGAGTTTCCGTGCATTTTACAGAAGGAGAACGACTATGTTTGATCCGATTACGATGAAGCTTCATGTGGACCCGCTTATCATGAGCGCGCTCCGCGAAGATGTCACAAGCGAGGATGTCACAAGCAACTGCGTTATGCCCGGTCCGAAGAAGGGCACGGTCGACCTGATCGCGAAGGAGGACGGCGTGATCTGCGGCCTGCAGGTCTTTGAGCGCGTCTTCACGCTGCTTGATCCGGCCACGAAAGTTGAGTTTCTCGTCAGCGACGGTGACGAGGTGAAAAATGGCATGCTCATGGCCCGTGTCACGGGCGATATCCGCGTGCTGCTCTCGGGCGAGCGCACCGCGCTCAATTATCTGCAGCGGATGAGCGGCATCGCGACCTACACGCACGAGTCGGCAAAGCTCCTCGAGGGGACGAACACATGGCTCCTCGACACGCGAAAGACGACACCAAACAACCGTATCTTCGAAAAATACGCTGTCCGCGTCGGCGGCGGCCACAATCACCGCTATAACCTGACAGACGGCGTTCTCCTCAAGGACAACCACATCGGTGCTGCCGGCAGCGTAGAAAATGCAATTCGCATGGCGAAGGCGTACGCTCCGTTCGTCCGCAAGATCGAGATCGAGGTCGAGTCGCTTGACCAGGTGCGCGAGGCTGTCCTTGCCGGTGCGGACATCATCATGCTCGACAACATGGATCACGAGACGATGAAAGAGGCGATGCAGATCATTGACGGCCGGGCTGAGGTTGAGGTCTCCGGCAATGTGACGAAGGAGAAGATCGCGGCGCTGACGGATCTCGGTGTCAACTATATCTCGAGCGGCGCGCTCACACACTCGGCGCCGATCCTCGATATTTCTCTGAAACATCTGCACGCGGTTTGAGAGCTGACAGCCGCGACTGCGTGCGATTCCGGAGGCGTGTGAGCTGCAACATCCGGCAGGGTTGTCTGCATATGTAATGGACGATATAATGATGGCAGAGTTTAGAATGGACAGGGCAGGTGGACAATGTTGACAGGAAATGAGAGACGCAGAGAAATTCTGGATTGCCTGAGTGCGAGCGACAAACCGGTCTCAGGCGGCGCGCTCGCGAGGCGGTTTTCCGTGAGCCGGCAGGTCGTCGTGCAGGATGTTGCTCTGCTCCGTGCGGAAGGACATCAGATCCTCTCGGCGGCCCGCGGATATGTCCTCGTCAGGCCGGAGGATCGCAGAACCCGCGTGTTCAAAGTACATCACACACCGGAAGAGGCAGCGGACGAGATGAATCTGATCGTCGATTGCGGCGGCCGGATTGAGGATGTGTTCATTTATCACAGAGTCTATGGCGTGGTCAAGGCTCCGATGCGGATTGCGTCGCGGCTCGATGTGCGGCGCTACGTGGAGGAGATTTCCAGCGGAAAAAGCCAGCCGCTCTCCAACGCGACGAGCGGCTATCATTATCACACGGTCTCCGCGGACAGCGAGCAGGTGCTCGATATCATCCAGCAGGAGCTCGAAAAGCATGGCTACCTCGCAAAGCTGCAGGACTACGAGCCGGTTGATTTCTGGAAGTCGTGAAATCTTATTCCTGGATGGGAAGATCCTTATGATGGAACTGCTTTTTCCCGGACGCGTAATCCCTGACGATCTGACCGTGGCCGATCAGCTTGTACTTGTAGGTAACGAGTCCGTCGAGACCGACAGGGCCGCGTGCGTGAAGCTTGCTCGTGCTGATGCCGACCTCGGCGCCGAAGCCGTAGCGGTAGCCGTCCGCGAAGCGGGTGGAGCAGTTCTGGTATACGCCGGCGGAATCAACCATTGTGAGAAAATACCGGGCGTTCTCTTCATTTTCCGTGAGGATACTGTCCGTGTGGTGCGAGCCGAAGCGGTTGATGTGATCGACGGCCTCCTTTACATCACGCACAGCTTTCAGGGAAATGTCATTATCGAGATATTCCTTGTGGAACGAGTCGTCCGCCATGACATCGCAGCCGGTCAGATCCGCGATCTCCTTCGTTCCGTGAATCCTGACATGGTTTCTGTCCAGAGCGTCCTTCAGCTTCGGAAGAAATTCCGGAAGGATCGCGCGGTCGATGAGAACAGTTTCGGTCGCGTTGCAGGCAGCCGCGTACTGCGTCTTCGCATCGATGATGATGCGGAGAGCCTCGCCCTGATCCGCAAAGCGGTCGACATAGGTGTGGCAGACTCCGTCCGCGTGGCCCATGACCGGAATTTTCGTATTATTCATAATATATTGGACAAACTTGTTGGAACCGCGCGGGATCAGCAGATCGACATCGCCATCACACGCGAGCAGTTCGTCGATCTCGTTGTGCAGGGAGACCTGGAGCAGAGCGTCCGCAGGCATGCCCTCCTGAACAGCGGCAGCCTTGATGATATCGAAGAGAACTTTGTTTGTCTTCGCGGTTTCCCTGCCTCCCTTTAAGACGGCGCAGTTGCCGCTCCGGATGCACAGGCATGAAATCTGGACGAGCGCGTCCGGTCTTGCTTCAAAGATAACGCCGATGACGCCGATCGGGACGGTGACACGGTAGAGAGTGAGTCCTTCATCGAGTTCGCGCGCGAGCTCAATCTTCCCGGTCGGATCTGGCAGTCGGATCATCGTGTCTATGCCGGAGAGACAGTCGCGGAGTTTCTCCTCCGTGAAACGCAGCCGCTTTATGATCGACGGAGAAATGCCTTCTGTCTCCGCGGCGGCGACATCTTCTGCATTTGCGGCGAAAATCCTGTCCTTACTGACGGTCAGTGCCTCGGCGATGCCGCGCAGCATCCGGCCGCGGTCTTCATTGGACGTCGACGCCATGGCGGGCGAGACGAGCTTCATTTTGCGGACTTCTTCTCTTATATTATTCATAAATAAATTCCTTTCGTTTTGTCACAGGCTCCTCCCACTGCCTTTGGGTGGTGGGAGGAGCCTTGCTATGGTATTATAACGTTGAGCCATCTTTAAGAGAAAACCGTTAGTTCTGGTTCAGAACGAGGCACTCTATGTACTTTGACAAGTCCGGGCATCTTTGCATTGCTATATAGATATTATATGCCGGGAGTGCAGAAAAGCCAATACGCAGTGCCTTGTGGCAATGAGCTGATAGACACAAGGCACGCCGATCATATCAGCGGGAATTTCAGAAAAATAAAAAAAACATGTTGACGGAGGCTCAGATGAGTGATACTATAATTAAGCTGTCGCAAGGACGACAGGTACAAAACAAAAAACAAATAAAAAAGCTGTTGACGAGAAGATGATAGTCTGATAAAATATACAGGCTGTCGCGATCCGAGAGACAGCGAAGCAGTTCTTTGAAAACTGAACAGTGAAACACATACAAAACCCGAACGTTCTATAACTGCAAAGGAACATATCATGATTCTTTGCAGCAGAGAATCTTTAA
>ONSX01000104.1 GCA_900320615.1 uncultured Eubacteriales bacterium | reverse complement strand
CGAGGAGGGAAGGCAGAAGATCGCGGAGTACGAGGTGCAGGTTAACACGTCCGAGTGGGACACGCAGATCCTGCCGATCAAGCCGATGAGCGGGAAGCATGCGCTGTACTTCTATTTCAAGGGACAGGGCACACTCGATATGAAGGAGTTCGCGTTCGTGTCGGCGTGACGAGGAATCAGCGTGGCAAGGCAGGTTCTGCCCTGACGCGCTGATAATTTTTCACACTATTTAGCACTCAACACTTGACAGTGCTAACAAGCGATGCTATATTCATTTTAGTGTTATAGAAGATGTAACACAAAGCGAGATACATACAGTATCCACAAGCGGGGGAGGTCTCGATTATGAATATTGATAAATTTACACAGAAATCTAAGGAGGCTCTGGCCGGCCTTGAGAAAACGGCCATGGATTTTGGTAACCAGGAGGTCGAGGAGGAGCATCTCCTCTATAACCTTGTCAACATGGAGGACAGCCTGATCTTAAAGCTCCTTGAGAAAATGGGAGTCGACGAGGGCGAGTTCAAGAATGCGCTGAACCGCGCGCTTGAGGCCCGCGTCAAGGTCCAGGGCGGTCAGCCGTATATCGGCAGTGACCTGAACAAGGTACTGCTCACGGCACCGGACGAGGCGAAGGCGATGGGCGACGAGTATACATCCGTCGAGCATCTCTTCCTCGCAATGCTGAAGCATCCGAACAGAGGCGTGAAGGAGCTCTTCCGTGAGTTTGGTATCACGAAGGAAGGCTTCCTCAAGGCTCTCGCGCAGGTGCGCGGCAATCAGCGTGTCACGACGGATAACCCGGAGGTCACGTATGATTCGCTGAATAAATACGGCGAGGACCTGGTCGAGAAGGCAAAGAAGCAGAAGCTTGACCCGGTCATCGGACGTGATGATGAGATCCGTCAGGTTATTCTGATTCTTTCGAGAAAGACGAAGAACAACCCGGTGCTGATCGGTGAGCCTGGCGTCGGCAAGACGGCAGCGGTCGAGGGACTGGCACAGCGGATTGTCAAGGGTGATGTGCCGGACAACCTGAAGGATAAGCACATTTTCGCGCTGGATATGGGCGCGCTGGTTGCAGGCGCGAAGTACAGAGGTGAATTTGAGGAGAGACTGAAGGCAGTTCTCGAGGAGGTCAGAAAGTCCGAGGGCAAGATCATCCTCTTCATCGATGAGCTTCATCTGATCGTCGGCGCAGGCAAGACAGAGGGCGCGATGGATGCAGGCAACATGCTGAAGCCTATGCTGGCGAGAGGCGAGCTGCACTGCATCGGTGCGACAACACTTGATGAGTACAGAGAGTATATCGAGAAGGATAAGGCTCTTGAGCGCCGGTTCCAGCCGGTCATGATCAATGAGCCGTCTGTCGAGGATACGATCTCCATTCTCCGTGGCCTGAAGGAGCGCTACGAGGTTTACCACGGCGTCAAGATCACGGATAACGCGCTGGTTGCTGCGGCTACGCTTTCACAGCGTTATATCACAGACCGGTTCTTGCCGGATAAAGCCATCGATCTCGTCGATGAGGCGTGCGCGATGATCAAGACGGAAATGAATTCCCTTCCGGCGGAGCTCGATGAGATGCAGCGGAAGATCACGCAGCTGAAGATCGAGGAGACAGCGCTCAAGAAGGAGAAGGATACGCTCAGCAAGGAGCGTCTTGCAGACCTTGAGAAGGAGCTCGGTGAGCTCTCCGTGGGAAAATGAGAAGAACGCTGTCGACGGACTGAAGAAGTACCGTGAGCAGATCGATGATCTCAATAAGCAGATCGAGGTTGCAAAGCAGAACTACGATCTCAACAAGGCGGCGGAGCTGCAGTACGGCGAGCTGCCGAAGGTCCAGAAGGCTCTGGCTGAGGCAGAGAAGACCGTGAAGGGCAAGGATTTGTCGATGGTCCACGAGGAGGTCACAGAGGACCAGATCGCAAAGATCGTCTCGAAGTGGACGGGAATTCCGGTCACGAAGCTGAATGAGGGCGAGCGCGAGAAGCTGCTTCACCTCGAGGACAAGCTGCATGAGCGGGTCGTCGGCCAGAACGAGGCTGTCAAGAAGGTCGCGGATGCTATTCTCCGGTCGAAGGCAGGCATCAAGAACCCGAATCGTCCGATCGGTTCGTTCCTGTTCCTTGGTCCTACCGGTGTCGGCAAGACAGAGCTTGCAAAGACGCTGGCTGACTATCTCTTCGACGATGAGAACAATATGGTCCGTATCGATATGAGTGAGTACATGGAGAAATACTCCGTGTCGAGACTGATCGGTGCGGCTCCGGGCTATGTCGGCTACGAGGAAGGCGGTCAGCTGACTGAGGCTGTCAGAAGGAAACCGTTCTCGGTTGTGCTGTTCGATGAGATCGAGAAGGCACATCCGGATGTCTTCAATATTCTTCTGCAGGTTCTCGACGACGGCCGGATCACAGACAGCCAGGGACGCACCGTGGACTTCAAGAACACGATCATCATCCTGACATCGAATATCGGCTCGCAGTTCCTGCTTGACGGCATCACGCCGGATGGCGAGATCTCGGACAAGGCCCGCGAGGAAGTCAAGGAAGCACTTCGCTCACACTTCCGTCCTGAGTTCCTGAACCGTCTCGATGAGATCATCATGTTCAAGCCGCTCACCAAGGACAACATCAGCGGTATCGTTGATCTGATGATGAAGAGTCTCAATGAGCGTCTTGCGGACCGTCAGCTTTCGATCGTCCTTACGGGCGCGGCAAAGCAGTTTATCATCGATCACGGCTATGATCCGGTCTACGGAGCACGTCCGCTGAGAAGATATCTGCAGTCGACGGTTGAGAACATCGCGGCGAGAATCATCCTCGGCGGTGAGATCCACGAGGGCACGACGATTGTCATCGATGTGAAGAACGGAAAGCTCGAGGGAAGTCTTGCGCAGACGGTAAATGCGCAGTAAACGGTAAGAGAGGCCGGGCGGCAGATGCCACCCCGGCCTTTTTTATTTGCCTATACGGGGTGGACGCTTCATTTTCCGCGCGATACAATGTTCTAAAAAATAATGACAAATTGAGGAGGATCATATGAACCAGGGTTTTGTCTGTGTCGCGGCCGGTACGCCGAAGACGACGGTCGCCGATCCGAAGGCGAACAGGGAAGAGATAGAGAGACTGATCGGGGAGATGGCGGAGAAGCACGCGAAGCTCATGGTGTTTCCGGAACTCTGCCTCACAGGCTATGAGTGCCGCGATCTCTTCTGGCAGCAGAAGTTGATCGATTCGGCGAAGGAAGAACTGCTGCAGCTCGCGGAGGACACGATAGGTGTGGATGCGCTCATTTTCGTGGGTCTTCCCTTTGAGGCGGGGGGAAAGCTCTACAACACCGCGGCGGCTCTGAACCACGGAAAGGTGCTCGGACTTGTGCCGAAGACGAATCTTCCGAACTACAATGAGTTTTATGAGGCGCGCAATTTTGCGCCGGCAGCGCCTGGACCTGAGTGCGTCACGCTCAGGGGAAATGAAGTGCCTTTCGGGACGGACATTCTGTTTTGCGCAGAGGGCATGCCGCACTTTTCTGTAGCGGCGGAAATTTGCGAGGATCTCTGGGTGCCGGCGCCGCCGTCTCTCAGGCATACGCTCGCCGGAGCGACGGTTGTCGTGAACCTCTCGGCATCAGATGAGCTGGTCGGGAAAGACACCTACCGCAGACAGCTGGTGGCGAGTCATTCCGCGAGCTGCATCTGCGGCTATGTCTACGCGAGCGCGGGCGATGGCGAGTCGACGACAGACCTTGTGTTCGGCGGCCACAATATCATCGCGGAGAACGGATTGGTCCTGAAGGAGGCGAAGCGCTTTCAGAATGAGACGATCTACAGTGACCTCGATGTGGACAGAATCGTATCGGAGAGACGGAGGATGACTTCATTTCCCGCGCAGAGCAGCGAGGGCTATACGGTCGTGCCGTTTGCGGTGCGGAGAGAGGAGACAGAGCTCATCCGCGTCTTTGATCCGCACCCGTTCGTTCCGTCGTCGAAGAGGGACCGCGACAAGCGCTGCGATGAGATCCTGACGATTCAGGCGATGGGCCTCAAGAAGAGACTCGCGCACACGCACTGCCGCTCGGCGGTCGTCGGTATTTCCGGCGGTCTTGATTCGACGCTTGCGCTGCTCGTGACGGCGCGCGCGTTCGATATGCTCGGGATTCCGAGAGAGAATATCCTGTCGGTCACGATGCCGTGTTTCGGGACGACGGATCGGACATATCACAACGCCTGTGAGCTTACGCGCGCGCTCGGCGCGACGCTGAAGGAGGTCAATATCCGAAAGGCGGTCATGCAGCATTTTGAGGACATCGGCCATGATCCGGCGGTTCACGATGTGACATATGAGAACAGCCAGGCCAGAGAGCGCACGATGATCCTCATGAACCTCGCGAACCAGTCCGGCGGCCTTGTCATCGGCACGGGCGATCTGTCGGAGCTCGCGCTCGGCTGGGCGACGTACAATGGCGATCATATGTCGATGTACGCTGTGAATGCGTCTGTTCCGAAGACGCTGGTGCGTCATCTCGTCCGCTATTTCGCGGACACCTGCGGGGATGAGAGCCTGACGAAGGTGTTGCTCGACGTGCTCGACACGCCGGTCTCCCCGGAGCTTCTTCCGCCGACGGAGAACGGGACGATCTCCCAGAAGACTGAGGACCTCGTCGGTCCCTATGAGCTTCATGATTTCTTCCTGTACTATATGCTCCGCGTCGGATTTGGCCCCGCG
Organism: uncultured Eubacteriales bacterium; assembly: GCA_900320615.1. Classification (GTDB taxonomy): domain Bacteria; phylum Bacillota; class Clostridia; order Lachnospirales; family Lachnospiraceae; genus Chordicoccus. The sequence goes on along the minus strand of ONSX01000104.1, from coordinate 1,679 downwards.
AAGATTTACCGGATCGCGCGGAAGACATTCGAAGGCGTCTACGATGCGGAGACAATTTTCAAGTGGTTGAAGAAGTTCTACTGGAGGTTCTTCTCACAGCAGTTCAAGCGCAGCTGTCTGCCGGATGGACCGAAGGTCGGTTCTGTCGCGGTGAGCCCGCGCGGTGACCTCCGGATGCCATCGGACGCGGCGGTGCGAATCTGGATCGACGAGCTCGAGAAGATCTGATGGGAAGGCCGCGGCTCATTTTGCATGTGAGACGGGAAGCGGAAAAGAAGGGGCTGTGAAAAACATGGCGTTTTTCACAGCCCCTTCTTTCTTTTTACCGGAGTTCAGATCTTTTCTCCGTTTTCGTATCTTGCGAGTACCTTGTTGATGCGATCCGCCGGATTCAGGAGTCCGGACAGGGACGTATCGTGGTTCAGTGTGTCGATGATGAGCGCGATGTATTTGCTCATATCGCAGTTCCGATAGTACTTGCGTGTCAGCAGGTCTTCCGGCTGATAGATCAGGTTTGTCGTGATCAGATAGTCGAAGATGCCGCGCTTGTATGCGCTGTCGAACGGTACAAGTCCCTGTGTGAAGACACCGAAGGTCGAGCAGATGAAAATGCGGTTCGCCCTTTTCTTCTTCAGAAGTTCAGCCGTCTCGAGGACGCCGTCGCCCGAGGAGATCATGTCGTCGATGATGATGATGTCCTTGCCCTCGACGTCTGCTCCGAGGAATTCATGGGCGATGACCGGGTTGCTTCCATTGATGATCGTCGTGTAGTCGTAGCGCTTGAAGAACATGCCCATGTCGACGCCGAGAACGTTCGCCATGTAGATCGCGCGGCTCATGCCGCCCTCGTCCGGGCTCACGACCATGAGGTGCTTGTTATTGATCTTCAGGTCGTCTGCGCAGCGGAGGATATTCTTGATGAACTGATAGGTCGGGGAGACCGTCTCGAAGCCGTCCATCGGGATCGCGTTCTGTACACGGGCATCGTGAGCATCAAATGTAATGATATTCGCGACGCCGAGCTCCGTGAGCTCCTGAAGCGCGTTCGCGCAGTCCATCGACTCGCGGCCGTTCTGCTTGATCTGGCGTCCCTCGTAGAGATAGGGCATGATGACATTGACGCGGCGGGCCTTCTTGCCGGCAGCGGCGATCACGCGCTTAAGGTCTGCAAAATGGTCATCCGGGGACATGACGTTCTCGAAGCCGTTCATTTTATAGGTGATGGAGTAGTTCATGACATCGACCATGATGTAGATGTCGTCGCCGCGGACGGAACCGCGGATAGTTCCCTTGCCCTCGCCGGAACCGAATCTCGGCGTGTCAGCTTCAAGAATAAACGTGTCCCGGGAGTAGCCGTTGTCCGCGGTATTGTATCCCAGCTCGACGCGCTTTTTGCGCCAGTCCACAAGATAATTGTTGACCTTTTCTCCGATGGTCTTTGTGCTCTTTAACGGAATAATTGCGAGTCTTCCTTCCGGAATTGAATGAAAGTCTGTGATCTCGTTTTTGTCCGCGTTGTTCATGCCATGCCTCCGTTCAGCTTTTTCAGTATACGGATATCTGTTCCGATCAGTTTGATGATTTTATAGTTGCTTGTGATTCTCGAGGAAACGCGCACCGAATATTTTTCCGACAGGTCGGTCAGCGACAGGTTCGTGGAAATGATCGTCGATTTCGCG
>ONSX01000139.1 GCA_900320615.1 uncultured Eubacteriales bacterium | reverse complement strand
CGTGAGGACCGTGAACCCCTGTGTAAGGCCCGTCGAAAACCCGATGACGAGAAACATGATCGTGCCCGTCGAGCCGACTGCGCCGAGTGCCCCCGCGCCAACAAAGCGGCCGACGATGATCGTGTCGCACATATTGTAAAGCTGCTGAAAAATATTGCCGATGAACAACGGGATCATAAACTCCCAGATGACCTTCATCGGATTTCCCTTCGTCAGATCCAGATTCATACTGCCAGTGCTCCTTCTGCCTGAGAAAATTATGTCTATATACCATCCGTCCTGAAAATACGAACGCCAAAACAGCCTTCCCTGCGCAGACAGGAAGTACCTGAAAATGCAGGCACCTTTCCACGCAGAACGTCATTATAAGAAGCCGCACCAAAAGAATCAAGGGGGTTCGGAGAATTTACGAGAACTTTGCGTTGGCTTATTTTTCATCAACGCAACGTTCGGCTGGCAGGCTCTTCGTCTGAATTTCATTCGGTTGATAGAGGCACTGAATAGATCCAAAATAAGAACATAAAGCGCAAAATCGCGCCATGCCTCCCAAGACCCGCGGTGTATACTGTAAGCAGAAGAATATGATTTGGCATCTCACGGAACGACCAGGAAATCAAGCTCGAGGCTTTTCGAGTCATGTCTGAGGTGCCAGGCAGATACGGCTTTCTTAAGCAGGCCGAAACATCCATTATCGGAGGAAGAATGATGACAATACCGAAGACAAACTGGATCTGGACACCCGACTGGACCGATCACGACAAGTCCCAGGCAAGAATTGTTTATTTCAGAAAGACAGTCGAAATATCAGATGACGCCGCGAAGGCCCCCTTCCGGATCCGCATTTCCGCGGATTCAAGGTACAAGCTCTATGTGAACGGAGCCTTCGTGCAGGACGGCCCGCAGAAGGCGCTCGACCTCAAGGAGTGGTTTGTGGATGAAGCGGACCTTGCAAATTACCTGCATCCGGGGAAGAACACGGTGGCCGTCGAGGTTCTCCGCTACCCGGAGCCGAACCTCGCATTCGGCGCGCCGGTCAGCAACGACAGTCTGCTCCGCAGCCCGATCCCGCACCTCTATATCGAAGGCCTTGAGAGGGCGGCCTGCCTCGATGGAAAATCCGGCTGGAAAGCATCCGTGAACCGAGAGATCACGGTCCTTGATGAGGAATCGCAGCCGGCCCCGATCCACGCACAGGAGGAAGTCCATGCGACAGAGAAATACGCGGGCTGGATGGAGAATTCCTATGACGAAAGCAGCTGGAACGACGCGCTCGCAAGAAGCGTTCTCGACATTCCGACCAGCGACGCGCCCGGCAATCTCGTGCCAAGAACGATTCCGTACATGAAACACACGGCCATGCATTTTACAGGCGTCAAGGAAGTCAGACAGGCCGACCGGGCCGGAAAAGAGCAGGTGAAGGCGGAGTGGGAGGCCATGCTCGCCGGCGGCGGTTTCGTCGAGATCCCGGCGCATACCACAGAGATCGTCGAAATCTCCTCGGATGTCGAGGAATGCGGCTTCCTGCACTACGCCTTCGAGGGCGGAAAGGGAGCGAAGGTCACAACGCTCTGCGCGGAGTGCTACGCCTATCCGCCAGAAGACGGAGTCGCGAATGGCATGCCGATCAAGGGCGACCGGACGGATTCGGTCAGGGGGCGTCTCTACGGCCACACCTCGTCCTATACGGCTGCCGGCTATGGAAATGAAACGCAGCCGGAGACTTACGAGCCCTTCTGGTTCCGCACCTTCCGCTATATTCAGCTGAAGATTGAGACAAATGAAGCCCCGCTCCGCATCGACCGCTTTGATTACACGGAAACCGGCTATCCGCTCGAGGCGAAAACCGCTGCCTCCGTGTCCGATCCGAGTTTTGCGCCGATCTGGGACATCAGCCTCCGGACGTTAAAGCGCTGCATGCACGACACCTACATGGACTGCCCGTTCTATGAGCAGCTCCAGTACGCAATGGACGGCAGAGAGGAAATCCTGTACACCTACGCTGTCTCAGCGGACGACAGACTCGCCCGTCAGGCCATCGAGGCGTTCCGCAGGTCCCAGCGGCCGGACGGTCTCACGAATTCAGACGCGCCGACGCAGAAAAGCAACGTCATCCCCGGCTTTTCCATTTATTACATCCTGATGGTCTATGACCACATGATGTACTTCGGGGACCGCGAGCTCGTGAGACGGAACTGGGGCGCCATCGACCAGGTGCTGGAATTCTTCGGCCGCCACATCGCGGAGAACGGCATGGTCGGAAAGATCGGAGGCCCGCTCATCGGAAGCACCTACTGGTCCTTCATTGACTGGACGAATGAGTGGAACCAGACCATGGGCGTTCCTTCCTCGACAAATAAAGGGACAGGCGCGCTCACGATGGAAAGCCTTCTGTACGCCTATGGCCTCGAGAAGGCCGCGGAGATGTCCGACTTTATCGGCAGAACAGGCGTCGCCGAGGAATACCGCTCGCGCGCCCGCAGCGTCCTTGATGCTGTGAAGAAGCATGCGATGGGAACCTACACTGACGCGCAGGGACACACCTCTGTGCTCCTTGAGGACGGCCCGGGCGTTAAGGACTTCTCCGTGCACCCGCAGGTATTTGCCGTTCTCACGGGCCTGGTCACGCCAGAGGAGGGACGAAAGATGCTTGAGGTCACGATCGGAAATCCGGACATGGCGCAGTCATCCGTCTCCTACATGTTCTATCTCTTCCGGGCCCTCGAGATGACCGGCTGGTACGAGAAGACAGACGACCTCTGGGAGCTCTGGAGGAAAATGGTCCGCGAGCACATGAGCACCTGCGTCGAGAACGGGACGGACAGCCGCTCCGACTGCCATGCGTGGTCTGCCCTCATGCTCTACGAGCTGCCCTGCGCGGTTCTCGGCGTCACGCCCGCCGCTCCCGGCTTCCGGAAA
>ONSX01000106.1 GCA_900320615.1 uncultured Eubacteriales bacterium | reverse complement strand
TTCAGCCGCTACGCGGACGCGTATATCGGGCACCGCGCGATCGGACTGCACAGAGACGAGGTCAATGCGGACTGGTCGCATTTCCCGGATCCGCAGTGACAGGGAGTTGGAGAAGAATGACAGGAGATGGGGCATGAGTTCTGGATATTACAATCATGAAAACAAGAAGGCTGCGGAGAACCGCACGACGACGAGGAACAGCATCGGGCGCGGACTGTTTGTTGCCGCGTCGATGATTCTACAGGTCGTATGGGCAGTCCTGACAGTGACATTTTTCTACAATCATTATTTCTACATTGAGGAGCTGGTCAAGATTGCCACGGTCGGCCTGGTGCTCTATATCTACGCCAAGAGAGAAAATGCGGCCTTCAAGCTTCCGTGGATCATGCTGATTCTCGCATTTCCGATTCTCGGCACGACCCTCTACTTTATGATTACCCGGTCATCCTCCCTGAAGAAAATGAAGCGTCGGTACGCAGAGATCGATGATGTTCTGCTTCCGGCTCTGCCGGACAGCTCGGGGACGATCAGGGAGATCGAAAAAGAAGACCCGATATTTGCGGGCATGGCCCGATACATACAGACACACGGCGGGTACCCGAAGGGATATCCGGTCTATCGGAATACGAAGGTCAGCTTTTACCCGGACGCCGTGCCGGCGCTCGAGGCACAGAAGGAAGCGCTGCGAAATGCGAAGTCGTTCATTTTCATGGAGTACCATGCGATTGAAGACAGACTCGCGTTCAGGGAGGTCCATGAGATTCTCCGGAGGAAGGCTGCGGAAGGCGTTGAGATTCGTCTGATTTACGACGACCTGGGCAGTATTGGTTTCCTTAACGGCGATTTCCGAAAGAAACTTATTTCCGAGGGTATTCAGTGCCGCGTCTTCAATCCGGTCTTCCCGATTCTGCAAACCTTCCAGAATAACCGCGACCATCGGAAGATCACGGTCGTCGACGGGCAGGTCGGATTTACGGGCGGCTACAATATGGCCGACGAATATTTTCATCTGAAGAAGATGTACGGCTTCTGGAAGGACAGCGGACTCAGACTCGAGGGCGAGGCGGTCACGTCCTTTACGCTGATGTTCCTTGAGATGTGGAATGCGATCGACCGGACGGACGAAAAGGAACATGCCGATGTGGCGAAGTATTTTCCGAAGACGAAGCCGGTTTTCGGGGAGACTGGCTTTGTTCAGCCATACGCAGACAGCCCGATGGACAATATTCATGCCGGTGAGGATGTCTACATGAACCTGATCAATGCGGCGCAGAAGTACATGTATATCACGACGCCGTACCTTGTCATCACGGATGATCTTGCGCGTATGCTGCGGCTGGCTGCACAGCGGGGCGTCGATGTGCGGATCATCACGCCGGGTATCCCTGATAAGCGGATGGTCTTCAATGTGACGAGATCCTACTATTCGAGACTTGTGGAGAGCGGTGTCCGGATTTTTGAGTTTTCGCCGGGCTTTGTGCACGCGAAAGAGTGCGTCTGCGATGGAAAATACGCGCTGTGCGGGACCATCAACCTGGACTATCGGAGTTTCTATCACCATTTTGAGGACGGTGTGCTGCTCTATAAGACAAGGGCGGTCCGTGATATCGAGATGGATTTCAGAAAGACGTTCCCGAAATGCGAGGAGGTCACGGAAAAATACAGGCACAGACGCCGCCTGAGCCTCTTAAGGCTCTGGCAGGTCATTCTGAGGCTGTTCGCGCCTTTAATGTGAGAGCTGTTTTGAGGCATGGCGTTTTAATCGGCTTCAATCAGCCCATGAGGCGCATGTTTTGCCATGAGTTGCGCAAGGTAAAGTCATAATACAGGAGAGAGATTTACAATGACGGCTATACAGATTACAGAAGGCTATATGCCCTTTCATGGATATAAGACTTATTTCCGGATTGCCGGGAACCTTGCGGGGAGCGAAAAGACGCCGCTTCTTCTGCTGCACGGCGGCCCCGGCTCAACGCACAATTACTTCGAGCTGCTCGATCCGCTGAGCAAGGATGGCAGGCCTGTCATTTCCTATGACCAGATCGGCTGCGGAAATTCCTACCTGGACGGGCACCCGGAGCTCTGGAAGGCAGAGACGTGGATTGAGGAGCTGATCGCGCTGAGAGCTTATCTTCATCTGGATCATGTTCATCTTCTCGGCCAGTCGTGGGGAGGCATGCTCGCAATCGAATACCTGATCGAAAGGAAACCGGCAGGTGTGAGGAGTGTTATTCTCTCGAGCACGCTTTCTTCGAGCCAGCTCTGGTCGCGTGAGCAGCACAGGCGGATCGCATACCTCTCCGCAGAGGATCAGGAGGCGATTCGAAAAGCGGAAGAGACCGGAGACTATACGGCACCGGCCTATCTTGCGGCAAATGAACATTTCATGCAGCGTCACTGCGGCGGGCCGTTTACAGACACGGATCCCGAGTGCCTCCGCCGTCCGAAGCGGTCAGGCACGGAAGCATATCTGACCGCGTGGGGACCGAACGAGTATACGCCGACGGGAACGCTCCGGGATTTTGATTACACAGACAGACTGGGGGAGATTCGCATTCCGGCGCTCATCATCAGTGGAACGGACGATCTCTGCTCGCCGCTCGTCGCAAAGACCATGTATGACCATCTGCCAGACGTAAAGTGGGAGCTCTTTGAGGGGTGCCGCCACATGTGCTATGCGGATGATACGCCGCGGTACCTGGATGTGCTCGGAAAGTGGATGGAAGAAAAGGACGAATAAACTTGCTGACAGAGGAAAATACTTTGTCAAGGTAGACAAGTGCTTTGTCACGCGAAGGGACGGCACTGCGCGGCGGCTCCTTCAAGTCGGTGACGAGCGTTGCCAGGCTGAACATGTGCTTTTTTGCAAGCAAGGGACATGCGGCCAGTGATGTAGTATAATCAGTTCATAGCATAAGAGAGGCGATGTGGCAAGAACATGATTTTGACGGCTGGACAAAAGACTGTGTGGATTGTCCGCATCGTATATATGGAGGATTTTGGGAGGCAATTATGTTAGGGGCTATTTTCGGAGATATCGTGGGGTCTGTATATGAATTCAATAATACAGATCGGATGGACTTTCCGCTTCTTTCCAAGGGATCCAGTCCGACGGATGATTCTCTTATGACATTGGCAGTGGCGGATGCCCTGATGAACACATGGGGAAAGGGTGATGAGGAGATTAAGGCCGAACTTGTAAAATCCATGCGGCGGATGGGCCGGATGTACCCGGAACCGGAGGGAGGATATGGCGGAAGATTTGGTGTCTGGCTCACTGCAGAGGATCCAAAGCCGTATGGCAGTCTCGGAAATGGAAGCGGCATGCGGGTTTCCTCTGTCGGCTGGCTGTACCGGACGCTTGAGGAGTCGCTTCACGTGGCGGAGCTCACAGCAGAGGTCACGCACAATCATCCGGAGGGAATCAAGGGAGCGCAGGCTATTGCGGCCTGTGTGTTCCTCGCGCGGGCAGGAGCATCAAAAGAGAAGATCCGGACGTATGTGACGGACACGTTTGGGTATGATCTGTCCCGGCCTCTTGCGGATATCCGGCGGGACTATTTCTTCGATCCGACCTGCCCCGGCTCCGTCCCGGAAGCCATTCGCGCTTTCTATGAAAGCGCGGATTATGAGGATGCGGTTCGTCGGGCTGTTGCCCTTGGCGGAGACAGCGATACGATCGCCTGCATGGCCGGGGCTATTGCGGAGGCTTATTATGGGATGCCAGAGGAGCTGAAAATGAAAGCCATGCAGATTCTGGACCCGTTCTGTGGAAACATCGTGAAGCGTTTTCAGATGTTCTGCCATACACATGACCGGACGATACAGATGTAAGAGCTCATTTCTGATTTTTACAAGAGAGGATCTCCCGCTGGTGCTATGATGTAGCAGGTAGACAGGTAGACGGCAAGGGCGTCGGCTGAAGGAAACTTCATCCGGCGCCCTTCATTTTATAGCAGATGCTGCTGATAGCAAAGCGCAAAGGCCTGCATTTGAAGAAAGGAGCGATTCGTATGGCATATCCGGAGGTTGATTTTCTGTATCTGAACGAGGATGACATGATTAAGGCCGGCGTCAGAGACATGCCGGCGTGCATCGACACGATGGAGGAGATGTTCCGGCTCATGAAAATGGGCGATTACCGCATGGGCGGGCAGAACGGCAACTCACACGGCTGTATGGTGACATTTCCGAAGACATCGCCGTTCCCGGAAATGCCGACGGATGGCCCGGACCGGCGCTTTATGGCGATGCCGGCGTATCTTGGCGGGAAGTTTGACATGGCCGGCGTCAAATGGTACGGCTCGAACGCGGAGAACCGGAAGAAGGGCCTTCCGCGCAGCGTCCTGATGCTGACCTTAAATGACAAGGACACGGGCGCGCCGCTCGCGTACATGTCGGCCAACATCCTGAGCGCGTACCGGACGGGCGCAGTCCCCGGTGTCGGTTTCCGCCATTTTGCGCCGGAGGATGCAAAGACGGCCGCGATCATCGGGCCCGGCGTCATGAGCCGGACAGCGCTCGCCGCGATCATGGCGACGCGCCCGGGAATC
>ONSX01000107.1 GCA_900320615.1 uncultured Eubacteriales bacterium | reverse complement strand
AGGCGGACCGCATATCGGAGAACCAGAGGGAGAACGCGGGCGCAAGGCCTGAACAGACGGACAAGCGGGATGCGGCTCCTGCGGGCGGCGCAGCGAATGCAAGGCCTGAACAGACGGACAAGTGGGATGCGGCTCCTGCGGGCGGCGCAGCGAATGTAAGGCCTGAACAGACGGACAAGCGGGATGCGGCTCCTGCATGTGACGGGAAAGGAGGCGAGGCACATGTCTGAGCAGATAAACCATGGCGGAAGACGCCGCGGCTTCGGCGGGCCGGGCGGAAGAGGCGCGGTCGAGAAGCCGAATGACTTCGGCAAGGCATTCCGGCAACTCCTTGGGTATATGTCGAAGTATAAGATCCGCCTTGCATGTATGATGGTGTGTGCGATCGCTGGGACAGTCTTCAATATCGTCGGGCCGAAGATCCTCGGCCACGCGACGACGGAGCTCTTCAACGGCCTGGTCGCGAAGATTGAGGGGACAGGAGGCATCGATTTCACGAAGATCGGGAAGATTCTTCTTTCGGTCCTGGTGCTCTACGTCGTGAGCGCGCTGTTTTCATTTGTCCAGGGGCTCATCATGACGGGGATCTCGAACGACGTGGGCTACAGTCTCAGAAAAGACATTTCCGGGAAAATCAACCGTCTGCCGCTCGGATACTTCGAGAGCCGGCCGTACGGCGACGTGCTCTCGCGCATCACAAATGATGTGGACACGCTGCAGCAGGGCATCAACCAGAGTTTTACGCAGCTCATCACGTCGGTCACGACGATCATCGGCGTCCTCGTGATGATGCTGTCGATCAATGTGTGGATGACGCTGGCGTCGCTTATCATTCTGCCGGTGTCGATTCTGCTGGTCGCGCTGGTCACGAGGCACTCGCAGCATTTCTTCCTCGATCAGCAGGTCTGGCTCGGCAATGTCAACGGCCAGATCGAGGAGGTGTACAGCGGCCAGAACGTCATCAAGGCGTACAACCAGGAGGAGAACGTCCTTCATACATTTCATTCGGCAAATGAGAAGCTCTACGAGAGCGGCTGGAAGTCTCAGTTCCTCTCGGGCATGATGATGCCGGTCATGCAGTTCGTCGGCAATCTCGGGTATGTCATGATCGCGGTTCTAGGCGGCTTTCTGGTCATCAAAAATGCGATCGAAGTCGGTGACATTCAGTCCTTCCTGCAGTACATCAGAAATTTCACGCAGCCGATCCAGCAGATCGCGCAGGTCATGAATATGCTGCAGTCCTCGACGGCCGCTTCGGAACGTGTCTTCGAGTTCCTCGGGGAGAAGGAAGAGGTTCAGACGGTGGAGAACCCGGTGGATCCGGGCCCGCTTGAGGGAAATGTGGTCTTCGATCACGTGAGTTTCGGCTATGACCCGAAGCAGATTATTATCCACGATTTCTCGTGCGATGTGAAGAACGGGCAGAAGATCGCAATCGTCGGGCCGACGGGCGCCGGCAAGACGACGCTCGTGAAGCTTCTCATGCGGTTCTACGACGTGAATTCCGGCTCGATCCGGATCGACGGCCACGACATCCGTGATTTCAACCGGCGCGACCTCCGGTCGATGCTCGGCATGGTTCTGCAGGACACCTGGCTCTTCAACGGAACGATCATGGACAATATCCGCTACGGCCGGCTTGATGCGACGGACGAGGAAGTCATCGCGGCCGCGAAGGCGGCGCACGCCCACAAGTTCATTATGCAGCAGCCGGACGGCTACAACACGATGATCAACGAGGAGGCGGGTAATATCTCGCAGGGGCAGAAGCAGCTGCTGACGATCGCCCGCGCGATCCTCGCCGACGACCGGATTCTGATTCTCGATGAGGCGACGTCCTCCGTGGACACACGCACCGAGATCCGGATCCAGCGCGCGATGGACAAGCTCATGAAGGGCAGGACGAGTTTCGTCATCGCCCACAGGCTCTCGACGATCAGGGACGCGGACCTCATTCTCGCGATGCGGGACGGGGATATTGTGGAGCAGGGCACGCACGAGGAGCTCCTTGCGAAGGGAGGATTCTACGCGGATCTCTACAACGCGCAGTTCGAGTCGCTGGGGTAAGGGATGCGGTCCATTTACTTTTTGACAGCAGATATAGCTCACCGTATAATAAAATGAGAGGCGGGAGCGTCGGAGTGTTGCCTCCGGCGCTCTTTTTACGCATGTACAACAGGAGGTATGCAATGGATAAGGCGAAGGTTTATTTTACAGACTTCCGTACGACGATCGGCACGTCGCTCACGGACAAGCTCAAGAAGTTGATCCGGAAGGCGGGCATCGGCACGATTAATATGGACGGCAAGTTCGTGGCGATCAAAATGCACTTCGGTGAGCTCGGAAATCTTGCATTTTTAAGGCCGAATTACGCGAAGGCGGTGGCCGATGTCGTCAAGGAGAATGGCGGCAAGCCGTTTCTCGTTGACTGCAACACGCTCTACCCGGGCAGCCGCAAGAATGCGCTCGACCATCTGACGTGCGCGGAGCTGAACGGCTTCAACTCGGTCACAACCGGATGTCATGTCATCATCGGAGACGGTCTTCGCGGCACGGACGAAGTCGCGGTTCCGGTCCGGAACGGCGAGTATTTCAAGGAGGCGCTGATCGGGACGGCGGTTATGGACGCGGATGTGTTTATTTCCCTGACGCACTTCAAGGGTCACGAGGCGACCGGATTTGGCGGCGCGCTGAAGAACATCGGCATGGGATGCGGAAGCCGCGCGGGCAAGATGCAGCAGCATAATGACGGCAAGCCGCACGTCAATACGGAGGATTGCCGTCGGTGTCACCGCTGCGCGAAGGAGTGCGGATCGGACGCGATCTTCTACGACGGCCCGAACGGTACGGCGCGCATCGACCAGACCATCTGCAAGGGATGCGGCCGATGCATTGGCGCGTGCGCATTTGACGCGATTGAAAATGACAACAGCAATGCGGTGGAGATTCTCGGCTGCAAGATTGCGGAGTACACGCAGGCGGTCTGCGACGGCCGGCCGTGTTTCCACATCTCGCTGATTCAGGATGTCTCGCCGAACTGCGACTGCCATGGCGAGAATGACGCGCCGATCCTGCCGGACATCGGCATGCTGGCGAGCTTCGACCCGGTCGCGCTCGATCAGGCGTGCGTGGATCTCTGTCAGAAGGCCCAGCCGATCCGCAATTCCCAGCTCGGCGACAATCTCGCCAAGCCCGGCTGGCACCACTACCACGATCATTTCAAGGACAGCAATCCAAACATCGCGTGGAAAGAGACACTTGAGCACGGCGAGAAGATCGGGCTCGGCACGAGAGAGTACGAGCTGATCACGATGAAATAAATCCGAACGATACAGAAATCCCCGGGGCAATCGAGGCGATTGTCCCGGGGATTTCCTGATGTCAGGTTCCGATTAAATTTTTATAAACGACTTTATTCTTTTTCAATCGGAATCTGACACCTTGACCGCGTCGCCGAGCCCTGCATTTCCTGCATGGGCCTTGCGGGCCTTCTTTTCTTTCTCAAGGATCGGCTGGAAGCGCTCGACTTCCTCCTTGATCGTGCCGGACAGAACGATGAGCGAGATCAGGTTCGGCACCGCCATGAGCGCGTTCATGATATCGGAGATGTTCCATACCAGATCGAGGGCCTGCGTCGCGCCGACGTAGACGATCAGGCTGAATATGATGCGGTAAGCCATGATCGGTCCTCTGCGCGGGACGATGTACTCGAAGGCCTTCTCGCCGTGATACTCCCATCCGAGAATCGTGGAAAATGCAAACAGCACGATGCCGACCGATACGAGATATGACCCCGCGGGGCCGAGTGCCGAGCTGAAGGCTGCCATTGTCAGCTGGACGCCCTGCAGCGCCTGTCCGTCCGCGCCGGTCTGGCCGAGCATGCCGGAGGAGGCGATGGCGAGACCGGTGATCGTGCAGACGACGATTGTGTCGAAGAATGTTCCCGTCATGTTGATGTAGCCCTGGCGGACCGGATCATCGGTTGTGGCCGCTGCGGCAGTAATGGCCGCGGAGCCCATGCCGGCTTCATTCGAGAAGCAGCCGCGGGAGACGCCGTACCGGATCGAGTTCATGACGGACACGGTGATCGTTCCGAGAATGCCGCCGCCGACTGCCTTCGGGTTGAAGGCCATCGTGAAGATCAGGTAGAGGCCGGACGGGAGATTCCGGTGATTGATGATGATGACAATGATGCCGGCGATGACGTAGAAAACCGCCATGCACGGGACGACGACGGAGGATACCCTGGATATGCTTTTGATGCCGCCGATGACGATGATGAGCGTGAGGAGCGTGAGGACGATGCCGCACACAGAGAGCGGAATTCCGAAAGAAGTCTTCAGCGCATTTGAGATTGAGTTCGCCTGTGAGAGGTTGCCAATACCGAATGAAGCCAGCGTCGCGAACAGCGCGAACAGCCATCCGAGGGCGCTTCCGAACTTCTTGTTCCTGAAGCCCCGCTTCATGGTGTACATCGGGCCGCCGGACATCTCGCCCTTTTCATTGACGGTCCTGTATTTGATCGAGAGCATGCACTCGCTGAACTTTG
>ONSX01000108.1 GCA_900320615.1 uncultured Eubacteriales bacterium | reverse complement strand
TGAGCAGGCAGTTGAAGTTGAGATTTCCCTTCGCGGAGCAGCTGCCCCAGCGCGTCCGCTGGTTTCGGATCGTGACGCGGCCGACTGTGACGCCGACGACAGGCGCAAAATGCCGGATGCGCGCGGGGATGTCCGCGCAGGCCTTCTCGCCGAGATTCCGGATATCGTCCGGCGTGAGTGCCGGGAGGAGCCGGCGGGCCTCATTTTTCTCTTCCATGCGTGCAAGATGCTTGTCGATCCAGCTCTCGCGGCTCTCGACGAAGCCGCGGATCTGCGTATTTGTTGCGTAGTACGGGGCCCGCACGAGGAGTGTCTGATCAGGCCGGATTTCCAGCGCGATGCTGCGGCGCCTTGAACGTATAACTGAGTATGTATGCATTTTTCTTATGCCTGGCAGAAGCCGGGCCCTTTCCTGAATTCTATTCGATGCCGAGCTCCTGCATCTCCTCATTGAGCGTTGTCTCGGAGAATGGTCCTGCCAGCGACCAGGCCGTATCGATATCGGGGTCACCGAGTGGCTCGAGGTAAATGCCGTTCTCTTTCAGGAAGGCGATCGTGCGGGAAAATTCCGCGTAGACCGGGCAGTTGATCGCAGAGGACGACGGGTCTGCGCCGCTTCCGATGATGAGACTGACCTTGCCGACCGGCACTCTGCTCTTTGCAAATGACCAGCTGAACTGCTTCAGGTCTGCCTCATAGGCATTTTTAAATGCGTCGTAGTATGTCTCCGCCGGCAGATCGTCTGAGATGTTCTTTCCGTCCGTGTACTCGATGCGGATATTTTTCAGCTTCTTTCTGATTGCGCTGTCATGATAAATCGGAAAATACCCCTCGCGAAATGCGTCTGTCCCGAAGACGTCGTCCATCACGGCGGCATTTGTCGTGTCGGGAAGATACACGGAGCGAGTCACCGTGCGGCCGTCGCGCATGCGGAATCCGATGACAAGATGATACGAAATATCAGTGTCCGGAGCAGACAGAACGATATTGCCCGAGTCATTTTCCACATTTGCCTTCGTCCAGTTGTAGCCGGCCTGCAGAAGCCGGTTTACCGCGTCTATATTCGTGAGGTGCATGTAGGCCTGCTCATAGCTGCCGTTGTAGGACGCGTCAGATCCGTCCTCCAGATAGCGGTCTGTGATGTAGCCGTTGTCATAGACGACCCAGGCGTCGATGGTATCCTCTGCGCGCGGCAGCCAGCTGTCGTATCCGAAGGCATCATACCGGAACATGAGAAACACACTGACCGCAAGGACTGCCGCGATCACCGCTCCCGCAGGATGCGCGCCCAGGCGGCGGAAGTTGAAGGCGTAGACAATTTCTATGATACAGCCCGTGACCAGCGCGGCAAGCGCAATGATCGCGCAGCAGACCGGTGTCGACGAGGTGGTCGTATACACGACGGGAATTGCGACCATAGCGACGGCAAATGAGACCGCGATCTTCAGGATGATGCGGACCGGCTTGTACAGGACTGCGCGGCCGGCCATTTCATTTTTCCGCATCCGGAATGCGAGCCATGCCAGCGCCATCGCAAGGATTCCGAGCAGAACACCCATAAGAAGTACGTGCGGTTCCGCCTTCAAGGCAAACCACAGGAGCGGGGAATGGCTTGTATGCCCGTATGATGAATCCGTCACGTATGTCCGGAAAAATGTGACGCAGAAGTCGTGAATGAGATAGCGCATGAGCGGCTCATAGAGCAGCATGGCGCCATCGAGAAACAGCGCGACGATGATATTTCCGGTCAGCATGACAGCGAGGACCGACAGAGCATAGATGTCCGTGAACAGGATGACGGATCGCAGCAGCTGCATCAGACAGGATGCAAAGACAGCGCCTGACATCGCCCTCATGCCCGTGATGATGATCATGCCGACAGCCCCTGTCGTTATATAGGCCGTCAGGAAAATGAACAGACTGTTCAGCGAAATCTTGATAAACCGTGTTTTCCGGGAGACCGGCTGACTCTCGTAGAAATCGAGCCGCTGTCTTGAGTCGACCCACGAAAAGCCCTGCATGGCGAGCAGAAGGCCGCAGCTGATCGTGACGATCCAGTTGAAGCTCTCTGTTCCGAGGATACTGATCGCTGTCTCGTGCAGGTTCCGGATGTGCTTTGCCTTCTCAGATGCTGATGTGTAGGAGGATGCCGCACCCGACAGAAGAAGCACCGTCTGGACGATATGGAAGATTGCATAGAGAAGCAGAGTCAACGCAAGTGTCCATGAGCGCCGTCCCGTCAGCTCCCTCTCGCGGGACCAGAAGGAGCATTTATCCGAGGATGAGTTTTCTTGCGTCATAGCCTGCCACCTCCGTTTCACAGATGAAAATTTCCTCCAGCGTGAGAGGAAGGATTTCAAAAAAGACCGGGTCCACGCCCTTGAAATGCTGGATGATTTCGTCGCGCTCGCCGCGCACAATCAGCGTGATCAGCCGTCCGTGGTCCTCGCGGTGAACGACGCGGAGACCGGCGAGGGCGAATCTCATTTCCCGATCGTTCTTGAAGACGCACTGGACCTTCTGAATTCCGAGCTTCATGTCCGCGAGGTCCTCGGACAGGAGAAGCCCGCCGCGGTGCAGAAGGCCGACGTGGTCGCAGATGTCCTCGAGCTCGCGGAGATTATGCGATGCGATGATGGGCGTGAGGCCGCGATCCGTCATTTCATGCGCAAACAGACTCTTTGTGCCCTGGCGCATGACGGGATCGAGCCCGTCAAATGTCTCGTCGCAGAGCAGATAGTCTGTATTGGCCGCGACTCCGCAGATGACGGCGAGCTGCTTCTTCATGCCCTTCGAGTAGTGTGAGATCTGCCGCTTCGGATCGAGACCGAAGTCGTCAAGCAGCGCGCGGAACCGGTCCGCGTCAAAGCGCGGGTAGACGGTGCGGAGATAGTGCAGCATATCCTCCGCGCTGCTGTTCGGAAAGAAGTACGGCTCATCGGAAATGAAGTACACCTTCGATTTCGCGGCCGGATTATCAAAGACGGGCAGGTTGTCGACCGTGATGCTGCCGCTGTCCGGCTGGAGAATGCCGGCCGTCATGCGAAGCAGCGTGCTCTTGCCGGCCCCGTTTGTGCCGATGAGGCCGAAGACCTGCTCTTTCTGTATTGTGAGGGAGATGCCCGTGACGGCGTCGATGCCGTCGAAGGACTTCCGGACTTTGTCAATCGTGATCATCGTGGTTCTCCTGAACTTGTATATCGGAACGGCCTGTGTTCTTCAGCCGGTTCGTACCGTATGTCTTTCCGGTGTCTGCGCCGGGGCTTATCATGACCGTCAGACCTTTTTCCCCGAAAGAGCGTCAAGCAGTTCCTCGCGCGGAATGCCGCTGTCCTCGGCTTCCTTCAGAAGCGCGCGGAGACGCTCCAGAAGCTCCTGCTTCTTCATGTCCCGCAGATTCGGATTGGGACTTACGAAGTTGCCCTTGCCCTTGACGGAGTAGAGAAAGCCCTGCCGCTCAAGCTCCGAGTAGGCGCGCTGGACAGTATTCGGGTTCGTCGAGAGGTCCATTGCGAGCTGGCGCACGGATGGCATCTTCTCATCGGGCTCGAGAATACCCTTCAGAATCAGTATTTTGAATTTTTCGGAGATCTGTTCATAGATCGGACGACTGTCCTGATAATCGATTAAGTCCACGGAAGGCAACCTCATAAATAACAACAACTGTATGATTAAGACTAATACAGTTGAAGGTGGATGTCAATCTCATGGGGCCTTACCGGCATGATTCTGTCTCGAGTTATAGAGTGTGATGGGGCAATCAAGCCGGAGGCACTACTCGAGTAGGGCGTGTGAGCAAAATTGGGGCTTATGCGCTACCCACGGCAGCACGGATCGGGTATAGTAGGGATATTGGAGGAATCGGCCATGGAAATCAGGAATGCGCTTGTCTACTGTGAGGATCACAAATTCAGGAAGGGTGATATTGAGATTTGCGGGGAGCTGATCAGCCGCGTGCAGACGGAAGAAATCAAAACAGGAGGAGACTACGTTCTCGACGCGCACGACCTCTATGCCATCCCCGGCCTTGTCGATGTGCATTTTCATGGGGCGAACGGCTATGACTTCTGCGACGGAAATGAAGAGAGCATTCAAGAAATTGCGCGCTACGAGGCGGAGCACGGCGTGCTTGCGATCTGCCCGGCGACGATGACATTTCCGGAAGAGAGGCTCATGAAGGTTATGCGGGCAGCCGCCGCGCATAAAAATGGCAGCGGCGCGGACCTTGTCGGCATCCACATGGAGGGACCGTTTGTGAGCTCGGAGAAGCTCGGGGCGCAGAACCCCGCGTTCGCACACGCACCGGACATCGCGATGGTGCGGCGCCTTGCGAAGGCCTCAAATGGACTCCTTAAGATCGTGGACATCGCGCCGGAGCTCCCCGGTGCGGAAAGCTTCATCTGTGAGGTCTCGAAGGATGTCGTCGTCTCCGTCTCACATACCTGCGCGGATTATGAGACGGCGCAGATGGCATTTCGGAGCGGCGCCACGCATCTCACGC
>ONSX01000109.1 GCA_900320615.1 uncultured Eubacteriales bacterium | reverse complement strand
TCATAAGGTGTCTGAGAGCCATACAACCTCCTTCAAAGTAGTGCGGATTTCATTTTTACCGCCGCTAATCATAATATAAAATACAGGGTAAATCAAGGTGGAATCTCATTTACTTTGGGGCACGGAATCCGTATAATTAATTATATGCAGGATATAACAGAACTCAGAAAAGAAATAGATGAAATTGACCGGGAAATGCAGAGTCTCTTCGAGCGGAGACTCGGCGTATCCAGAAAGATCGGAGCGTACAAGGCATCCCGCGGGATGCCCATTTTCGATGCAGGAAGAGAAGAGGAACTGATCGGCAGATTCCGGAAGAGAGCCGCGGATCCGGAGGCCGCGGATGGCATAGAAAAACTGTACAGGACGATTTTCGAAATCAGCCGCGATCTGCAGAAGGAGGTTGTGGATAATGGCAGTGACAGTATTCGCAGCGATTGATATCGGCTCGTACAACGTGTCCATCGAGGTGTTCGAGCTGACGAAAAAAAACGGGCTCAGATCTCTGACGCGGGTGCGCAAGGCCCTTGAGCTCGGAAAGGACACGTTTTCCCTGAAAAAGATCTCGATGGAGAGGCTTGAGGAGCTGACGGACATCCTGAATGACTACAAGCGGATCATGAAGGAGTTTGGCGTGACGGCTTACCGGGCCTGTGCGAAGTCTGCGTTCCGGGAGGCACGGAACCGGTATCTGGCGGTCGACCACATCCGCCGCGCGACCGGCATCACGATTGACGTTTTGTCCAACTCGGAGCAGCGTTTCCTCGGCTACAAGTCCATCGCGAGCCGCGGAGAGGAATTCCAGAAATTCATCGAGAAGGGGACTGCGATCGTCGATGTCGGCGGAGGCAGCATCCAGATCTCGCTCTTTGACAATGATTCCCTTGTGACGACGCAGAACCTTGTCCTCGGGTCACTCCGCGTCCGCCAGAGGCTGTCGAGTTTCGAGCGGGAGACGACGCACTACGACGTGCTCGTGGAGCAGCTGTTCCGGAAGGAGATCTCAAGCTTCAAGCGCATGTATCTGAAGAACCGGAGCATCGTGAACATCATCCTTGTCGGCGATTACTTCACGAATCTCATTTTCCAGAACAAGAGTGATCTGAACAAGATGGAGACGAGAGGGGAGTTCATGAAATGGTATGACCACTTCATGAAGAGTTCGCCGGCCGATCTCGCCGATGAGCTCGGTATTTCCTCCGACATGGTCTCGGTCCTCATACCGATGGCTGTTCTCTACCGGAAGCTGATCGAGGCGCTGCACGTCGAGATGATCTGGCTGCCGGGTATCCAGCTGACGGACGGCGTCGCCTACGACTACGGTGAAAAGAGCGGACTCATCCGCGCCTCCCATGATTTCGAGAAGGACATCGTCATGTCGGCAAAGCATATGGCGTCCCGCTACTCGAGCAACAAGGCGCACACGGAGATGCTCGTCATGGCAGCGGGAAAGATTTTCGACGTCGTGAAGAAGAGCGCGGGGCTCAGCGCGCGTGACCGTCTGCTCCTCGAGGTCGCCTGCTACCTGCATGACTGCGGGAAATACATTTCCCTCGTCAATGTCGCGGACTGCAGCTACAACATCATCATGTCAACAGAGATTATCGGACTCTCCGACAGAGAGCGCCGCATCATTGCGAACGTCGTGAAATACAATACGGCCGAGCTTACTTACTACAGGGACGTGGCAGAGAGCGATCTTCTGGACACGGACGACTACATGCTCGTCTGCCAGCTGGTCGCGATCATGCGCCTCGCGAATTGCCTTGATCAGAGCTATATGCAGAAAATGAAGTCCCTCAGCGTCGTGAAGAAGGAGAAAGAGCTCATTCTGACCGTCGGGTCCGACGATGATTATACGTTGGAGCGCGGTATTTTCCGCGAGAACGTCGATTTCTTCGAGGAGATCTTTGATCTCCGCCCGGCTCTGAAAATGAAGAAAAAGAGGTGACACACATGGCTTCGAAAATCAATGAGAAAGAATCCGTAAAGAATGCCGGCGCAAAGAACGGAAAAACGGAAAAGAGGGGAGAGCCTGATTACGGGGCTCCGTCCAATTTCTGCAACCGCGAGTTGTCCTGGCTCCTTTTTGACAGGAGGTGCCTCTCCGAGGCGCGCGACCGGCAGATCGTTCCCCTGTTTGAGCGCCTCAAGTTTCTCTCGATCACCGCGTCGAACCTCGACGAGTTCTTCATGGTGCGGATCGCATCCCTGAAGGACCAGGTCCACGCCGGCTACAAGGGCTGCGACATCGCCGGGATGACGCCGGAGCAGCAGCTTAAGGCCCTGGCCGTCAACGTGCATGAATTTGTCCACGAGCAGTACAGCACCTATTCGCGGATGCTGGTGCCGGCTCTCGGAAGGGCCGGGCTCGTCGTGCTCCAGGACACGAAAAATCTGACCGATGAGCAGAGCACGTATCTCGACCAGTACTTCGAGAAAGATGTCTATCCGGTTCTCACGCCAATGGCGCTCGACTCATCCCGTCCGTTCCCGCTCGTGCGGAACAAAACGCTCAATATCGGGGCCCTCATTTCCCCGAAGGAGGGCGGCGGGGAGCTTGTGAAGAAAGGAAAGAAGAAGGACGAACTCGAATTTGCGACGGTTCAGGTTCCTTCTGTCCTTCCGCGAATCATCGAGCTTCCGCGCATGGCGGACGGAAGAAGAGCCGTGATCCTTCTCGAAGAGGTAATCCGCCGCTATATCGGCACGCTGTTTCAGCACTATGACGTCATCTGCACGGCCGCGTACCGGATCGAGAGAAATGCGGATCTTACTATCGATGAGGAGGAGGCGGAAGACCTCCTCACAGAAATCCAGAAGCAGCTGAAGAAGCGCCAGTGGGGTGAAGTGATCCGCCTCGAGGTGGAGGAAACCATTGACAAACGGCTCCTTAAGATCCTGCGCAAGGAATTCGGGACGGGTGAAGACGACATCTATTTTGCCGGCGGGCCGCTCGATTTCACTTTCTGCATGAAGCTCTACGGCCTTGACGGCTTTGATGCATATAAGACGCCGAAGTACACGCCGGCCCCGGTTCCGGAATTCATGAACGCGCCTGATGTCTTCACGGCTATCCGGAAGCAGAACATCCTGGTTCACCACCCCTACATGTCGTTTGACCCCGTCATTGACTTTGTCCGTCAGGCGGCCTCGGATCCGGACGTCCTTGCGATCAAGCAGACGCTGTACCGGGTCAGCGGCAACTCACCGATCATCGCCGCCCTCGCCAGGGCGGCTGACAACGGCAAACAGGTCTGCGTACTCGTCGAGCTGAAGGCAAGATTTGATGAGGAAAAAAATATTGCCTGGGCAAAGATGCTCGAGAAGGCCGGCTGTCACGTGATTTACGGCCTTCTCGGCCTCAAGGTTCACAGCAAGATCACGATGGTCGTCCGCCGCGAGGAGGAGGGAATCCGGAGATATGTTCATCTGGGAACCGGCAACTACAACGACTCGACGGCCAGACTCTACACGGACTGCGGGCTCTTCACCTGCGACGCCGCGATCGGAGAGGACGCGACAGCTGTGTTCAATATGCTGTCAGGCTACTCGGAGCCGGACCGCTGGAACAAACTCATTGTCGCGCCGATCTGGATGAAGAAGAGGTTCCTCGCCATGATAAGGCGCGAGGAGGAATTCGCGAAGGCCGGCCGCGAGGCATTTATACGCGCGAAAATGAACTCCCTGTGCGATCCGGTGATCATAAAGGCGCTCTATGAGGCCTCCCACTACGGCGTGAAGATCGAGCTTCTCGTCCGCGGCATCTGCTGCCTGAAGGTTGGGATTCCGGGCATTTCCGAGAATATTTCCGTGCGTTCGATCGTCGGAAATTTCCTTGAGCACTCAAGAATCTTCTGGTTCCACAACGACGGAGACGACGAGTTCTACATGGGCTCTGCGGACTGGATGCCGAGAAATCTCGACAAGCGCGTCGAGATCGTCTTCCCGGTCGAGGACGAGCGGCTGAAGAAGGAGGTTGCGCATATCCTGAACACGGAATTTGAGGACAATGTGAAGGCGCATATCCTGCAGCCGGACGGCTCCTATCAGAAGATCGACAAGAGAGGCAAGGTACTCGTGAACAGCCAGGAGCAGTTCTGCATCGAGGCATGGGCGTCAGTCCCGAAACTTCCGACGCCGCTCGAGGCGAGACGGTTTACGCCGGCGGAGCCGGTTGCAGATGCGGAAGAGGATTCCTGATTATCACGCGGACGTGTGCGGAGAAAAAGCAGCGACTGATACAGGGACGCGCGGGTTGCGCGTCCCTTACAGAAAATATGGCGATTCATCCCACGGTTTTACCCGTGGGATGAATCGCTTTGAAAAAATACAAAAATACAGAACAAATGTTTGTGCTTTTGCATGTAATGTGATATCATATACACATGAAGACAGTATATAAAGAACCCAAACAACCGTATCATTTCTGAACTATCATCTGGTTTTCTGCCCGAG
>ONSX01000112.1 GCA_900320615.1 uncultured Eubacteriales bacterium | reverse complement strand
CGGAACATCGCGCAGATCAGGAAGTGTGCCGGTTGCCGGGATGCTGTCCTCCGGGATCTTCAGGCTGTCAACAAAGCGCGTGAGGAGGGAAGGCTTCTTCTCTCCGGACTTGCCGTCAGATTTTCCGGAACTTGATGCGCTCTCGGCGGAGGCTGTCTTTAAGCCGGCTTCGGCGTCTGAAGAAGCGCTGCCCATGGAGGCTGCTGACGGAAGATCCGCCGCAGAGCCGCTGCCTGCTGCAAGTCCGGTTCCCGATCCTGTCGCGGAGTCTGTCGCCGCGCCGGCCTCGGAATTTGTGCCGGCTCCGGCCGCGGAGCTTGTGTCGGCTACGACTGCACTGCTTGTGTCGGCTACGACTGCACTGCTTGTGTCGGCTGCGGCTGCAGAGCCTGCTGCAAGGCCCGTTCTCTTTCTGGACGCTCTGCGCGCCGGGCGCTTGCCATACTCCGTCATCGCGTCGTACTTCGCGCGCTGCGAAGACGTCAGCGGGGCGATGCTCATTTTCAGCTCGAGGGCCTTGAGAACATACTTGCCCTCCGAGAACCAGAGGATCATGTCATCGCACTCTTCGATGCATTTCTTGTTCTGGCCGTCCTTCCGGTAGAGGCGCGCGAGCTCATACGCCCAGCGCTCCGTGTATTCGTGGTCCTTGTACTCCTTCAGGATGTCGATCTGCTGCTGGAGCGGCGCACCGGACGCTCTGAGGAGCTTATACTGCAGGATATATTTTGATGTGTCGTTCGGCGACACGCTCTCGAACTCGCGAAGATATTTCTTCGCATCATCCAGTCTTTTCAGGCGGATGCAGATCTCAGCGAGGCGATACAGAACAGCCTTGCCCGACGGAGCGCGCTTCAGCGCGTATTCGAGCACGCGCAGGCTGTCCTCGAAGCGATGGTCCATCTCGTAGACCTCGCCGATCATACAGAGCGTGCGGGCGCTGCGGACATGCTTCCAGTCGACCTCGTCGGCAGTCGATGCGGCCTCGTGGAACTGTCCCTTCTCGGCATAAGCCGTAATCTCTTCAATTTTTGATTTATACTCAGCTTTATCCAATTTATAGCTCTCCTTGACCCCGGACGGGGCGGAATAAACCTCTCCACAATCTGTCTCAGTTTAACATACAGAGAGATTTCTGTAAAGTTGGGGGAGGGTAGGGCTGGATGGGCGGGATTGAGGATGAAACGATACTGCGAGGCCGGGGCGTAGCGTCTCCTGGCCCAATCTTGCTCTCACGCGCTACAACTGTTTCGTTTTCAAGCGAGATCGGGTCAAAAGCACTACAGACAAGCTATCGCCCCTTGTGCAATTCCGGCATAGATGCTACAGTAGTTGTGCAAGAAGGGTACTGTCGGCAGACGGTTGTCCCGAGTTGTTAATTAGTCAAATGACCGCCAAACATCCCAGGGTCGGGCGGTCATTTTCTTTTCTCTTTTTTCGGTCAGTCATTCTTCTCCTCCTGCTGGCCAAGCATATCCGCCACGATATCTGAAAAATCACTATGAAGTTCCCACGCACTACTGCCTTTTTTCCTAAACACTCATGCTGAAAAAAAGGCCATGCTGTGATAAAATAGCACTGAGATGCCAACAAATGGCATAAGTGGAGGGAAATATGCTGCTGGATTTTCAGGGAAGCAATTTCAAGTCGTTTGGCGATTCATTTGATTTTAGGATGAAGCCGGAGCGTGTCTCAGAACTGGGGTACAGCGTGCTTTCTGAAAAAGTCAAAGGCGGAACCGCAAGGGCCTTGTCGGCATCTGTGATCTATGGACCAAACGCAGCGGGAAAAACGTCAGTGATCAATGCTATGTCCTGTCTCAGACAGATTGTTTTAAAAGGAAATATCCAGAATAGTGAGACGGACCGGACTGAGGACCATGTATCGGCAGATATGAGCCTGATCCCGTTTAAGTTCCGTGAAGAGGCAAAGCCAGTCACGTTTGATATTACATTTGTACAGAAGGGGACCCGATATCGCTATACACTGAGGATGATGCTGGGTAAATTTCTTGAGAAGGATTTTGACAGGTATATTTCAGAGGAGTCTCTGTGGGTTGATGGAACACAGATCTTTCGGAGATCAAGAGACAAGGTTGAACTTCTGGACGTGAAAGCAATCCGTCACAGACTGAATGTGGGGTATGTCCAGTCAAATACTCCCAATGTTCAGGCGATGATGTCCGGGAATATCACGAAAGACAGTCTCCTTCTGACCACAGATTTCAATTCATTTTGCAGCAAAGATGTAGTTGCAGATATCACGGACTGGTTTCGAAATTGCTTCCTGATTGTCAATTCCTCGAATCATGTTCTGTTCCTTCCGATGTATCAAAATGGAACAGCTTTGATTGATGCCTACATTAACCGCGTGGCAAGGGAAGCCGGTATTCTGGGCAGCGATTTTGCATATGTGAATGACGCTGAGAGCCATATTCCCAAGCTGATGACTGTTTTGAATAAAGATAAGGATCACCTGTCTGGTCTGGATGCGACGAAGATTGAATCGGCGGGAACCATGCGGCTGATCGCTATCATGCCTGTCATTTTACAGGCACTGAAGGTGGGCGCCACACTGGTCATGGACGAATTTGATGATTCGCTTCATCCGAGCATTATTATGAATCTGATCAGCATCTTCCATAATGATGAAATCAACCGGAAACATGCGCAGCTGATCTTTAATTCGCACAACCCGATGTACATGAATCGGAATATCTTGCGGCGTGATGAGGTGAAATTTGTGGAGCGGGATCCGGACACAAAGTCAGGGGATCTGTATGAGCTGGCCGATTTCCGCACAAATGGAGATAAAGGTGCCAGGAAGACCAGTGATTACATGAAGAATTACTTCGTGGATCGTTATGGCGCGATTCTTCATATTGATTTTTCAGATATCGTGGCGGATATGCTCAAGCAGGAGGAGAAGAATGCCTGACCGGAAAAAGAGAAAAGAAAAGCGGGTGTTCTACCTCTCTGTCGAAGGAGTCAACTGTGAAAAGCAGTATTTTGAGCACTTGCAGAAACTGATAAATCAAAGTTCGCAGGCCAGATATGGCGTAGAATTTGTCATCAAGGCACAGATTTCCCCAAAAAGCATGTACAAAAGGATTAGTGTCCTTCCTGTTGACCGTTATGGTCGGAATCAGAAAATACCTTATCTGCATATTCAGGACATCGAGGATTATAAAAATACCGAAGCAAGGCGGAAATTTGAGGGCACGCTGGATGATATGCGATGGGTTCGCAGGCAGTCCGGTGTGCCATACGAGCTTGGATATTCAAATTACACCTTTGAGCTATGGATGCTCCTGCATGTGACGGATATGACAGGACCGCTGTCTTCAAGAAAACAGTATCTGAAGCCGATCAATCAATATTTCGACAGAAACTATCAGACACTCGATCAATATAAGGAAACTGGAGAATTCGAGAAAATCCTGCAGGAATTTGTGACACTTGACTCTGTCAGAGCGGCAATCCGACAAGCTGAAAAGCTTCGGATGCGAAAACAAGAAAACGGAATTAAGTGGACGGAATATAGTGGATTCCGATTCTATAAGGACAATCCGGATACGACGGTCGATCAAGTTGTCCGGATTATCTTTGAAGCTTGTGGGATTCCATTAGTATAGTGATTTGCTCGGAAGCAAGATTGAGTCAAAAGCTCTACCGCCCGGCCAAACCATAGCGTTCCCAAGCGAGATTAGGTCCAAACCCCTACCGTCCGTCCGCGCCGCCGCGCTCAGATTCCCCAAGACCCAAAACAGGCAGGCGACGCGCCGTAAGGCGTGTGCCTGCCTGTCTGCCCACAGCGAGGAACGTAGGACGTCCCTCGCCTGAGGCGCTGAATCATTACATTTACTTGTCGATCACGACTTTGTCGAGATGCCAGATATCGTCGGCATATTCCTTGATCGTGCGGTCAGAGGAGAACTTGCCGCTGCATGCCGTATTCATCATCGCCATGCGGGCCCAGCCTGCCCTGTCGAGGTAAGCCTTCTCGACCCGCTTCTGCGCCTCCGCGTAGCTGCGGAAATCCGCAAGGATGAAGTACTTGTCCGCCGGACCATATTTGTTCGTCAGCAGAGAGTCATAGATCGGGCGGAAAAGTTCCGTATCCGGATCAAATGTGCCGTTGATCATCTGAACAAGGACCTGACGAATCTCGGCGTGTTGAAGATGTAGTTCGGATCATAGCCGCCGTTGTGCTCGTAGTTGATGACCTGATCAGACGTAAGGCCGAAGATAAATGCATTTTCCTTGCCGACTTCCTTGACGATCTCAACATTTGCGCCGTCCATCGTGCCGAGCGTCGGAGCGCCGTTCAGCATGAACTTCATGTTGCCGGTGCCGGAAGCTTCCTTCGAAGCTGTGGAGATCTGCTCGGAGACATCCGCTGCCGCGAAAATGATCTCGCCGTTCGAGACCTTGTAGTCCTCGATGAAGACGACCTTGAGCTTGCCATTGAGGTCCGGATCGTTGTTGACGGAATCCGCGACGGAGTTAATGAGCTTGATGATCAGCTTCGCGATCTGATAACCCGCGGAAGCCTTCGCGCCGAAAATGAATGTTCTCGGATAGAACGCCATCTCCGGGTGCTCCTTCAGCTGGTTGCGCAGATACATGACGTGCATGATGTTGAGAAGCTGTCTCTTGTACTCATGCAGCCGCTTGACCTGGACATCGAAAATAGAGTTCGGGTCGACTTCGATGTGGTTGTGGCGCAGGATGTAGTCCGCCAGTCTCTGCTTGTTCTTGTACTTGATGTTCATGAACTCCTGCTGAGCCTTCGGATCATCGACATAGAGCTTGAGACCGGAGATTCTGGAGAGATCTGTGATCCAGCCGTCGCCGACCTTGTCTGTGACCCAGGAAGCGAGGAGCGGGTTGCCGTGGAGCAGGAAACGCCTCTGCGTGATGCCGTTGGTCTTGTTGTTGAATTTCTGCGGCATCATCTCGTAGAAGTCCTTCAGGACATCCTTCTTCAGGATCTCCGTGTGGAGCTCTGCGACGCCGTTGACGCTGTGGCCGCCGACGATTGCGAGGTATGCCATGCGGACCTGGCCGTCGTAAATGATCGCCATGTTCTTGATCTTGTCGTTGTTGCCCGGATACTTCGCCTGAATCTCATTCAGGAAGCGGCGGTTGATCTCCTCAACGATCTGGTAAATACGCGGAAGCAGGCGGGAGAACAGGTCGATCGGCCATTTCTCGAGAGCCTCCGCCATGATGGTGTGGTTCGTGTACGCGCAGGAGCGTGTCGTGATGTCCCACGCCTGGTCCCAGCCGTATCCGTAGACGTCCATGAGAAGACGCATGAGCTCCGGGATTGCGACGGTCGGGTGTGTGTCATTGAGCTGGAAGGCTGCATGCTCCGGAAGAGAGTCCAGCGTGCCGTACATTTCCAGCTGTTTCTCAAGGGCTGTCTGGACAGACGCGGAAATAAAGAAGTACTGCTGCTTCAGTCTGAGCTCCTTGCCTGCCATGTGGTTATCATTCGGGTACAGAACTTCTGTGATCGTGCGCGCGAGGTTGTCCTGCTCGACGGCCTTGTCGTACTCTCCTCTGTCAAATGAGGACAGCTCGAAGTCGTTGATGGCCTCTGCGTCCCAGATTCTCAGTGTATCGACGACGTGGTTCTTGTAGCCGACGACCGGAATATCATACGGAACGGCGCGGACGGATGAGTAGTTCTCATAGATGTAATGCGTCTGGCCTGTCGCCTGATCGTACTCGATGCGCGTGTTGCCGCCGAAACGGACTTCCTTCGCATGCTCCGGGCGCTTCAGCTCGAACGGATAGTAGTTCTTCAGCCAGTTGTCCGGCACTTCCTTCTGGAAGCCGTTGACGATCTTCTGGCGGAACATGCCGTAGTGGTAGCGGATGCCGCAGCCATATGCGTGATAGCCGCCTGTCGCGAGCGAATCCATGAAGCACGCCGCAAGACGGCCGAGGCCGCCGTTGCCGAGCGCAGGATCCGGTTCCTGATCCTCGATCGCGTTGATGTCAAGACCGAGCTCTTCAAGCGCTTCCTTGACACCTTCGTACTCGCCGAGGTTCAGCAGGTTGTTGCCGAGCGCGCGGCCGATCAGGAACTCCATGGAAAGATAGTAGACGATCTTGGTCTTCTGCTCGTTGAAT
>ONSX01000114.1 GCA_900320615.1 uncultured Eubacteriales bacterium | reverse complement strand
TGCGCAGCGGTCTTCATTTTCAAGAATGACTTCTGCTGTGCCCTTGACCTTCTCGTCAGCCTCCAGCTGCTGGAAATCCATGTTGATGTAATGGCTCGTGAGTGAGTCATAATCGACATTCTTAAGCATAACTGTGTAGCTCTTGCCATCGACATCGAGTGACATCTTGCAGCCGACATTGTGGGACTTCATGAACTGAAGTACATCATTTTCCGGAATCTGAATGCTGAGCGACTCTGGTGCTGATTTACGAATTACGTCCTCTTCCGAGGGGGCGCTGGACAGAAACATCGTATACATCCCTGCAGACATCCCGCTAAAGATGAATGCGACTATGTTTATAGTGTAGTCCGTTCCGCGAAATACGATTAACCAAAAATGAGCCTCATTTGGGAGCTCATTTTCATTGAAAAGTACACTTTACATTCATACTTTGTTCATATCCGCAGCCCGCTGCGGGAGGCGGAATACTGACGGCATGCTTTATTCAGTACCTGAGCTTCAGCTCCGACAACACAACTTCCGCCTTTATATTCATATGCGCAAGGTACTGGACCATTCCCTTCTTCGCGAGGCCCACATGATTATTGTCTGCTTTCATAATCGTGCACTATTCCCCTTTACAGTTTTTCATATTCTATTATTGTTCCAGGGCGCGGATATGACTATCGCGTCTGTATAAAGCCATGTAAAGGGTAAGTAAGCTCACGCCGCCGCGTCGTCGAGCAGCTTCTGGAAGGCTTCCGATCCGGTCCGCTTTACAAAGACCGCGAAATCCTCGCCGCGCTTCCGCTCGCTAAGATACAGCGCGACAACTGCCTTCACGAAACCTTCGAGCCGCTCCTCCGGCACGCGGCCGTCAAGCTGATATCCGAAGTGCGCGTTCTGCCCGAGCGTGCCTCCGATCCACACAGCGTACCCGTCTGTCACAGCGTCCTTCCAGCGCATCTTTCCGCCGGTCAGTCCAATATCCGCGACCTGCGGCTGCGCGCACGAGTGGACGCAACCGGTCAGATTGATACGAAACGGCACGTCCATCTTCGGAAACGAAGCCTCCAGCGAGGCGATCAGACGGTCGAGGACAGCCTTTGAGTCGACCGGAGCGAAACTGCAATACCGGTTTCCGGTGCAGGCCGCCGCGTATCCCTCAAAAGGTCCCGGATCCGGCCGGAATTTTTCAAGAAGCGGCTCCGCCTTCAGTGCCGCAAGGCTCCTCTCCGGAATATTCGCGACAATCACGCACTGCGAGTTCGTCGTGCGCATCGTCCCATCTCCGTACTCATCTGCGAGGTTCGCGAGCGCCTCCAGGTCTGCCGCCTCCATGTGCCCCATCGGCACATGAAGGCCCGCGTAATAAAGAGACGGCTGCTTCTGCTTGTGGAAGCCGTGAAACCTCCCGTAATTCCAGCGGCGCAGGTACTCGCGTCCGCCACGAAGCAGCGGCCCCGTGTACGACTCGATTGTCTTCTCGAGTTTCTCCTTTCCCCAGTCCTGAACCAGGAACTTGAGGCGGCAGTGTGTCCGGCTCTCGCGATAGCCAAAGTCGCGGAAAATAAAAGCGACGGCCCGGATCACGGAAAGCGTCTCCTCCGGCCTTATGAAAAAGGAAAGTTTCTCCGCAAGCATCGGATTGCTCGAGAGCCCTCCACCGACATAGACGTGAAAACCGTTCTCTGTCACGCCCTGTCTTTTTCTCACCGCCGGGACAAATGCAATATCATTGATCCTCGCAAAGCCTGTATCCCTCGGATTGGCTGAGATCGAGATCTTGTATTTTCTTGGAAGGTTCGAGAACGCAGGATTGCCGATCAGCGCCTCCGCCGTCTTCCGCACGATATCTGTCGTATCGAAGAGCTCCTCCGGATCGATCCCCATCAGCGGATTGCCGAGGATATTTCTCGGCACGTCCCCGCAGCCCTCGACGGATGTAAGGCCCGCCGCGTCAAGTCTCCGGAGAACCTCCGGAAAGTTCTGCTGCGTAAGATTATGGATCTGAATGCACTGGCGGATTGTGATCTGGATGCTGTCCGCCCCGAAATCCCTCGAGATACCGGCGATCACACGGGCCTGCGCGGCCGTCATTTCTCCGGATGAGAGCTTCACACGCACAAGGAAACGGCCGTTCTTCGGGCGCTGTGCGTAGATTCCCGCCCACTTGAGGCGCTCGATGTCGCTCTTAGCAAGAGATGCGTAATCCGTGGCCGCGATCTCCGGAATCTCCTTCAGAATCTCGAGGCCGTCCTTCTCCAGCTTCCATTTTTCATTTACATTCAGGTTTTCGCGGTCTGCCCACACTTTCTCCATCTGCTCTCTCCTTATTGCCGGTGCTAATTTCCTTTATTTCATACAGATTATATATGAATATGAGAGTGGTAAAGTGTTGCACCTGCAACATTTTCTGCATTTTTTATAGGATATGCTGTATCTTGTCATAGGGCATCTTCTGCGTATGCCCTGCTTCATATGATTCCACAACTGTCACGAAAGGAAGTGCTATGCAGATCAAACGATTTTCGTTAAAGCATATGAGGGAAGAGGCAGCAGCGGACGCCGCCACTGAGGAGGAGAAGACTGTCCGCTCCCTCCCGGAAATGATCGACGATGTGATCCGGAATTATCACCGGACGGAACTTTCACAGATGGATGACATCGAGGTGCTGCTCCGCCAGGCCCTCTTTGCAGATTACGCGAAAAATGAATATCAGCTTCTCTATATTCACTCGAAATTCGCAGAATTCAGGGCCTCGCTCGAGCAGCATTTTGCAAAGGAAGAAGCCATCGTGTTCCCCCTGATGCTCGATGAGACCCGCCGGAACCGCGCCTCCTGGGTGAAGGTCATGGAGCTTGAAAATGAGCACAGTCAGGCTGAGGAAAAGATCTGGGACCTGCGCCAGAACACCAGCTACTTCTCGATTCCCAGCGACTCCTGCGCGGCGATGCAGGACGCCTACCGGAAGCTTGCCGTGCTCTGCGACGGGATCTCGGACCACATCGCAGAGGAGAACGGAGTCATCTTCCCTGCGTATGAGAAGCTGATCGAGTAAATTCCACGTAAAGTGTTTGTGAACGAATTCGCAGTTTTCTTCAAAAAATGAACACACGTTTTTCACATTTGCCTGTTAATCTATCTTACGTAAGCAAGAGATAGCTTACATGAAAAAACTTCATCCAACCTTTTTCTTTTTCATACCAAAGGTGCGAGAGGTACTGCCAGACCTTAAGCACCACTCCTTCCCTTAATCGATGAGTGAAACCTGCCAGCTTCACTTGTCAGATGAAAGAACAAGTCCCGGACTGCCAGCCGGGGCTTGTTTTTTTGTAATGATTTAGTGGCCTCTTGAAATTGATGAGGCCCGGACGGAGGACAGACTCTCCGTCTCAGTGCTCTCCGGCTGCATCCTCGCAGCCTCCGGCCACGTCTCGTCCATATCCTCCCAGACGCCTTTCTCCGCAATCTCGTCACGAAGATGTGTGATCTCGCCCTGAATGCGCGCGATGATCTCCCGCTTCCGCTTCTTGAGCATCCGCTCCTTCTCCCGATGTGTGTAGGTTTCATCGCTCTCAAGAAGCTCCATCCTCTTTGCAAAGATCCTGCCGCCGGCATCCAGATCGTGGAACTCCTCGAACCGCTCCATATACTCGTCGAAAGACCCGAGCGCAAGAAATTGTTCCACATGCCGCTCGTTCTGTCCGTCACTCATTTGTCGCCTCCGGAAATGTGAACAATTTCACACTTTTCTTCAAAAAATGAACACACCGTTTTCACAGCTTCCCTGTATCCTGTTTCTTGTAAGCAAGAGAGCTTACAACAATTTCATAAACCTTTTCTTTTTCATACCAGGGTGCGAGAGGTACTGCCAGACCTCAAACACCACTCCTTCCCTTAAGTGGAGACCGGATCCTGCCAGCTCCGGTCATCTGCCAAAAACGCGTTCCGGACCTGCCAGTCGGAACGCGTTTTTTGTGCACAGATTTTCCTCCGGGGCCACGGGCGGATAAAGCCGAATCCTCCTCA
Source organism: uncultured Eubacteriales bacterium (assembly GCA_900320615.1). Taxonomy (GTDB): domain Bacteria; phylum Bacillota; class Clostridia; order Lachnospirales; family Lachnospiraceae; genus Chordicoccus. Next base: position 445 of record ONSX01000114.1, on the reverse strand, counting down.
AATACAGGTTTTGCGCCGCCATCCCGCCAGCCACTGTGCGCATCACTCATTTTCTTCTTTGTCTGTACCGCTTCACGAGATATGAGATTCCGGAAATGAGAATCACAAGGAAGCCCGCAGACAGAAACAGCAATCCCATCGGTATAAGAAAAAAGTTCTCGTGCAAAATTCCCTGCGCATCGATGTACTCGACCGACATCGACTTGATCAGCAGACACACGAAACCCAGCAGCATCAGGATGCCTCCGATCACCGTCGACGCAAGATTCATCCTTGCGCGCCTCGTCTCACTTCCATCCTCAATCAGTTTCTCCGCCATCGCGTTCATTCCTGTTTCATTCCCTGTCTTTTTGCTTATGTGTGATAAAGAAGCAATAGAAGTGCAAAAAATTTTGCCGTTCCTATCCGACACTTGGCCATTGTGTCGGATAGGTCGGGCGGTTAT
>ONSX01000115.1 GCA_900320615.1 uncultured Eubacteriales bacterium | reverse complement strand
GGGTGATCTTCGGACTCCTCCGTATAACGCCCTCACCGCTCCTGATATCGCTGACCGCTTTCCGAGGTCTGATAGCGTGTGAATTGTAACGTGAGTGGGTGCTGATTTTTAAATGTAAAGTAAAAACACTTGACACGCGGGCGGACGCGTCGTATAGTAGTCACCATGGAAAAAATTTACGAGGAAGCACTGCTCTTTGATTTTTATGGAGAGCTCCTCACGGACAGACAGAGACAGATCTATGAGGAGGTCGTCCTCGACGATTATTCGCTGAGCGAGGTTGCAGAGGAGTACGGGATTACCCGCCAGGGTGTTCACGACATGATCCGCCGGTGCACCGCAAGCCTGAACGCATATGAGGAGAAGCTCGGGCTCGTGAAGCGTTTTCTCGACCTGAAGAAGAAGGCAGCCAAGATCCGCGACCTGACGGACAACGAGGAGATCCAGAAGATCGCGGGAGAAATCCTGGAGGAACTTTAAATGGCATTTGAAAGCCTGACAGATAAATTACAGAATGTCTTCAAGCAGCTCCGCGGCAAGGGAAAGCTGACGGAGGCGGATGTCCACGCCGCAATGAAGGAAGTCAAGATGGCTCTGCTCGAGGCGGACGTCAACTACAAGGTCGTCAAGAATTTTGTCAAGTCAGTCGAGGCCAAGGCAATCGGTGAGGACGTCATGAGCGGACTCAATCCGGGGCAGATGGTCATCAAGATCGTGCATGACGAGATGGTTGAGCTGATGGGCTCTGAGAAGACCGAAATTCCGCTGAAGAGCGGAGAAATGACCATCATCATGATGGCTGGCCTTCAGGGCGCGGGCAAGACGACAACGGCGGCGAAGCTCGCTGGTCAGTACAAGGCAAAGGGAAAGAGACCGCTTCTGGTCGCCGGGGATGTCTACAGGCCGGCCGCGATCCGGCAGCTCGAGATCAATGGCGGGAAGGTCGGCGTCCCGGTCTTCACAATGGGTGACCGGAAGGATCCGGTGGATATTGTAAAGGCGGCCTATGCGCATGCACAGGAGAATAAAAATGATATTCTCCTTATCGATACGGCCGGACGGCTGCAGATCGATGATGATATGATGAAGGAGCTGAAGAACATCAAGAAGGCCGTTCCGGTCGACTTTACAGTTCTTGTCGTCGACGCGATGACAGGCCAGGAGGCCGTCAATGTGGCGAAGACCTTCACTTACAAAGTAGGAATCGATGGCGTCATTCTCACCAAGTGTGACGGCGATACGCGAGGCGGTGCGGCCCTCTCAGTCAAGGCCGTCACAGGAAAACCGATTCTTTATGTCGGCATGGGAGAAAAGCTCGAGGATCTCGAACAGTTCTACCCGGATCGCATGGCGTCGAGAATTCTCGGCATGGGCGACGTGCTCTCACTGATCGAGAAGGCGCAGGCCACGATTGACGAGAAGCAGGCCGCCGAGATGGAGAAGAAATTCCGCAAGGCCAGCTTCGGCTTCGATGACTATCTTGCGAGCATGGAGCAGATGAAGAAAATGGGCGGCCTCGAGAAGATTCTCGGGATGCTGCCGAACATGGGTGTCAGCTCGGCAGATCTTGCGGCGTCCATCGACGAGAAACAGATGAAGCACACGGAGGCCATGATCCTCTCTATGACTCCGCAGGAGCGCGCCAATCCGGACATCCTGAATGTGCGCAGAAAACAGAGGATTGCCCGGGGCAGCGGCTGCGACATCTCCGAGGTCAACAAGCTGGTCAAACAGTTTGACCAGGCGAGAAAACTGATGAAGCAGATGCCGGGTATGATGAAGAAGGGCGGACGCGGATTTGGCGGCCGCAGAGGAGGATTCCGGATGCCGTTCTGAGAGGGCACCGGAGCAAAAAGAGCTTGTTGATAGAAAGCAAACCTTTCTTTGACAATACATTTCATTTTATTATTTAATTTATGGAGGAAGCATTACAATGGTTAAGATCAGACTCAGAAGAATGGGCAAGAAGAAGGCACCGGTTTACAGAATCATCGTCGCGGACGCAAGATCTCCGAGAGACGGAAGATTCATCGAGGAGATCGGTACTTATGATCCGTCTCAGGAGCCGTCTGCTTACAGGATCGACGAAGAAGCTGCAAAGAAGTGGCTCGCAAATGGCGCTCAGCCGACAGCGGAGGTTGCCAAGCTTCTGAAGATCGCAGGCATTCAGAAATAATAAGAACTCGAAACCTGTCAGGAAAGCTGGAGGTGCTTCATGAAAGAGTTAGTCGAGATCATCGCGAAGGCTCTTGTCGGGCATCCTGAGGAAGTTGTCGTGACCGAGGAAGAAAAAGACGGTGAGACAGTGGTTACGCTGAAGGTCGCCGCGTCGGACATGGGTAAGGTCATTGGCAAGCAGGGCAGAATTGCCCGCGCGATTCGCGCGGTCGTTAAGGCCGCGTCCGCGAAGACCGATCAGAAGGTCATCGTGGATATTACTCAGTGATATGCTGGATGTACTGGAAATCGGCGTGATTACGTCGACGCACGGGCTGAAGGGTGAAGTCAACATCTATCCTGTAACAGATCATGTCAGCCGCTTTGACGCTCTGAAGGAGATTCTTCTTGAGCGCGAAGGCGGCTTTGATTCTGTTCAGGTCGAGCATGTCCGTTATTTCAAGAACCGTCCGATTCTGAAAATGAAGGGCTACGACCGGATAGAAGATGTAGAACATCTGAAGGGACAGAGCATCTATGTGCGCCGCAGAGATGCTCTGCCACTCCAGGAAAATGAATATTTTATCGGCGATCTGATCGGTCTTGACGTCGTGCTGGAGGATGGATCCAGGTTCGGAACACTGACGGATGTGCTTCGGACAGGCGCGAACGATGTGTACGCCGTGAAAAAGGATGATGGCAGCACAGTCTACCTTCCCGCAATCAAAGAGGTGATCCTTCAGACGGATCCGGAGGCGGGCATTATGACGGTGCGGCCGATGAAGGAGATCTGAGACCGCGGATGGAATACTATGTCATGACGCTGTTTCCGGATATGATCACGAAGGGACTCGACACGAGCATCATCGGCCGGGCCATTGAGAACCAGGTTCTTTCGCTCGAAGCGGTCAATATCCGGGATTTTACGAACGACAGGCACGGCCGCACCGATGACTATCCGTACGGCGGAGGCGCCGGAATGGTCATGCAGGCGCAGCCGATCTATGACTGCTACCGGTCGATCGCGGACCGGCTTGCCTATCGGCCGCGTGTGATTTACCTCACGCCGCAGGGCCGTGTCTTCAACCAGCAGATGGCCAGAGAGCTCGCACTGGAGCCGGGACTCGTGTTCCTGTGTGGCCACTATGAGGGGGTCGACGAGCGGGTACTCGATGAAATTGTGACCGACCAGGTATCGATCGGGGATTTCGTGCTGACAGGCGGGGAACTTCCCGCCATGTGCATGATTGACGCGATCTCCAGAATGATACCCGGAGTCCTGCACAACGACGAGTCTGCCGAGGATGATTCATTCGGAGACGGGCTGCTGGAATTTCCGCAGTACTCGAGACCCGAGAACTGGAATGGCCGGAGGGTGCCGCAGATCCTTCTGAGCGGCGATCACGCAAAGGTCGATGCATGGAGGCGCGAGCAGTCCCTGATGCGGACGGCAGAGCGGAGACCGGACCTTCTTGAGACGGCCGCGATCAGCCCAAAGGAGAGGGAATTTGTCAGGAATTTCCTTGCCAACAGGGAAAAGCTATAGTATACTAATAAAGTTGCATCACAGATGGTCCTCTGCCGGCGATTCCGGGAATGAACATCCATATTTATAATTAAGGAGATCAGAAAATGAACGAAATCATCAAGAAGATTGAAGATGCCCAGCTGAAGAGCAATGTCGACGACTTCAGAGTCGGTGACACAGTCCGTGTCCATGGAAAGATCAAGGAAGGTAACCGCGAGAGAATTCAGATTTTCGAGGGTGTTGTTCTGAAGAGACAGGGCGGCGGCGCTCGCGAGACATTCACAGTCCGCAAGTCATCCAATGGCGTCGGCGTTGAGAAGACATGGCCGGTTCATTCTCCGAACGTCGAGAAGGTCGAAGTCGTTCGCCACGGCAAGGTCAGAAGAGCAAAGCTCAACTATCTGAGAGGCCGCCAGGGCAAGAGCGCGAAGCTGAAGGAAGTTATCAAATAAAGCTTCCCG
>ONSX01000116.1 GCA_900320615.1 uncultured Eubacteriales bacterium | reverse complement strand
GAATGAGACTATGAGCTATGATCGTTACGAGAGCCCGCTTTCCAAGCGTTACGCGAGCCGTGAAATGCAGGAAATCTTTTCTCAGGACAGAAAGTTCCGTACCTGGAGAAAGCTCTGGATCGCGCTTGCGGAGACAGAGAAGGAGCTCGGACTTCCCATTACAGATGAGCAGATCGCCGAGATGAAGGCAAATGCGGACAACATCAACTATGATGTCGCTGAGGCCCGCGAGAAAGTGGTCCGCCACGACGTCATGTCCCATGTCTACGCGTACGGCGTACAGTGCCCGAAGGCAAAGGGCATCATCCATCTCGGAGCGACGTCCTGCTATGTCGGTGACAACACAGACATTATTCTCATGCGCGACGCGCTTGATCTTGTCCGTGCAAAGCTCCTCAACGTTATCGCCGAGCTCGCAAAGTTCGCCGACAAGTACAAGGATCTTCCGTGCCTTGCCTACACACATTATCAGCCGGCACAGCCGACGACAATCGGAAAGCGCGCGACGCTCTGGATCAACGAGTTCATGATGGATCTCGATGACCTCGACTATGTGCGCGGCAGCCTGAAACTTCTCGGCTGCAAGGGCACGACAGGCACACAGGCTTCGTTCCTCGAGCTCTTCGGAGGGGATCAGGAGAAATGCGACAAGCTCGATCCGATGATCGCGGCGAAGATGGGCTTTGAGTCCTGCTATCCGGTGTCCGGCCAGACATATTCAAGAAAAGTCGATACGCGTGTCCTCAATGTTCTCGCGGGAATCGCCGCGAGCGCAACGAAGTTCACGAACGACATCCGCATGCTGTTCGAGAAGACACAGATCGGCTCGTCCGCGATGGCATACAAGAGAAATCCGATGCGCTCGGAGCGAATCGCATCTCTTTCGAGATACATTATCTGCGATGCGCTGAACCCGGCGATCACATCGTCCGTCCAGTGGTTCGAGAGAACGCTTGACGACTCCGCGAACAAGCGCCTGTCCGTTCCGGAAGGTTTCCTTGCGTGCGACGGTATCCTTGATCTCCTGTGCAACGTTGTGGATGGCCTCGTTGTCTATCCGAAGGTCATCACAAAGCATCTCATGGCAGAGCTTCCATTCATGGCGACGGAGAACATCATGATGGATGCGACGAAGGCAGGCGGCGACCGTCAGGAGCTTCATGAGCGGATTCGCGAACTGTCCATGCAGGCCGGCAAGGTCGTCAAGGAAGAGGGCGGAGACAATCCGCTGCTGAAGCTCATCGCGGAGGATCCGATGTTCCATCTGTCCTATGAGGACCTTGAGAAGTCCATGGACCCGAAGAAGTACGTTGGCCGCGCGCCGTATCAGGTCACGAAGTACCTCGAGGAGGTTGTCAATCCGGTGCTCGTCGCGAACAAGGACGTCCTCGGTTTCAAGGCGGACATCGAGGTCTGAGATCAGTCTCATCTGAAATTTATACTACCGATCACACGTGGCATGCGGTATGATAAGGGGGCCGGCTCTGATCCGGCCCTGATAGAAATTTCATTTCCGTAAATGAAAAGGAGAGTACAGAATGGTTACAGCTGTAGTAGGAGCTAACTGGGGAGACGAAGGCAAGGGCAAGGTTGTCGATGTCCTGGCGTCTCAGGCGGATGTCGTCATCCGGTTTCAGGGTGGCGCAAATGCGGGCCACACAATCAAGAATAAGTATGGCAAGTTTGCGCTCCACACACTGCCGTCGGGCGTGTGCCATCCGGAGGTCATGAACATCATCGGTAACGGCGTGGCTCTCAGCGTCGACAAAGTCGTGAACGAATTAAAGGATATCGAGTCCAAGGGCGTGCCGGCTCCGAAGCTGATGATCTCTGACAGATGCCAGATCGTCATGAGCTACCATGTGCTCTTTGATTCTCTGGAGGAGGCCCGTCTCGCAGGCAAGTCCTTCGGTTCCACGAAGTCCGGCATCGCGCCGTTCTACTCTGACAAGTTTGCAAAGATCGGCATCCAGGTCAGCGAGCTTGAGGACATGGATGCGCTTCGCGAGAAGGTCGAAGGCATCGTTCTCAAGAAGAACATCGAGCTGAAGTACCTGTATCACACCGATGAGCTCAAGGTCGATGACATCATGGCTGAGCTGGAGAGATACAAGAAGGAACTTGCTCCGTATGTCGGCGATACATCCGCTTATCTCTATGAAAATGTCGTGAAAGGCGGCAAGACAGCTCTTCTCGAGGGCCAGCTCGGCACGATGAAGGACCCGGATCACGGCATTTATCCGATGGTCACATCCTCCTCGACTCTGGCGGGCTACGGTGCAGTTGGCGCAGGTATCCCGCCCTATGATATCAATCGTGTCGTCGTTGTCTCCAAGGCATATGCAAGCGCAGTCGGTGCAGGCGAGTTCGTCTCCGAGATTTTCGGCGATGAGGCTGAGGAATTGAGAAGACGCGGCGGCGACGGCGGCGAATACGGCGCAACGACAGGCCGTCCGAGAAGAGTCGGATTCTACGATACGGTTGCTTCCCGCTATGGCGTCCGTCTTCAGGGCGGCACAGAGGTCGCTCTCACAGTGCTTGACTGCCTGAGCTATCTCGATGAGATTCCGGTCTGCATCGGCTACGAGCTGGATGGCAAGGTTATCAGGGACTTCCCGACAACGACCCGCCTCAAGAGGTGCAAGCCGGTCTGGACAAAGCTTCCGGGCTGGAAGACAGATATCCGTGGCATTCGGAAGTATGAGGAGCTCCCGGAGAACGCGCGGAAGTATGTCGAGTTCATCGAGAAGGAGATCGGTGTCCATATCAGCATGGTCTCCAACGGACCGGCCCGTGAGGATATCATTTACAGATAATCGGATCAGGATGTGCGGGCTCTGCTTCCGGATGGCATGAGGAGCAGCGCCTGTCTTAGCGTTCAAAGCCGCCCCGGATATCCCGCCGCCGTTTCTGGCGGCGGAGATATCCGGGGCGGCTTTTCCTATGGGGCAGATCCTGCCGGATTTCGGCGGTCCTTCGCCCGGGTCTGCGGGAAGGAATGCGTCTTTTTACACGACGACGCCTGCGTCCTCGAGTTTCTTTCGCGTCTCCTCAAACGATGTAAAATGAATAGCCGCAAAGCCCTCTTTCTGTGCCGCACGGACATTGGCCTCCGAGTCGTCGATGAAGATGCTGCGGCTCTTGTTCAGATGGTACCGGTCAGCGAGCAGGCGGAAGATCCGTCCATCCGGCTTTGCGAGATGCACCTCGAAGGACCAGATGCCGCCGTCCATGTACTTCATAAAGTCGAGAATGCCGCGCTGCCTGATTCGCTCGTACGTCACCTGACTCCAGTTCGAGAGCCAGTACAGCTTATATCCGTGCTTTTTCAGCTCGCGGAGCCACTCTTCCGTGTACGGGAACGGCTTGATGACCTCATCGACATGGTCGACCAGCTCGCGGATCTCTCTGTCATAGCGTGGATCGACAGCGGCAAACTCGTCCATGATCTGTTCATAGCTCTTGTTATTTAAGTCAAACTTCTTCCAGAGTTCCGGGTTATAGAGGATCTTTTCCTCCAGCACGCGCTGGCACTCGGGTGAGACGTTCATCTTCTCCGCACAGGTCTCCCACGGGAAGTCGAGCAGAACCTTTCCCATATCAAAAATGATCGCGTCCACTGCCTGGGACTTCTTCGGCTCAAGGAGCCTTGCGACCAGCAGGATTATATAGAGGAGAACAGGGAGAATAAACGTGCATGCCAGAGCCGCGCGGAACATGGCCTGCGCATTTTCATTTTTCTGGACGGCGAAGACCATGGTCACGGCATAGAGCGCAAGCAGAATGACGACCATCGCCAGAGCGAGAAAGCGGGTCAGCTTGTTTCTTTTCATCACATATCCTTTCAGAAGGGGATTAACAGTCCCCTCATTATAGGAAGTGCCGGTACGGATTGTCAAATGAAGGAAGCTGTGATATTCTATATTGGTCCAGCCTCCGGCAGGAGAGCCGGAAGCGTATTATTTTTATGAACAGGAGTGAGATTCTAATGGCAAATAAGTTAAACGCCGCGCAGGAAGCCGTGCTTGAGGAAGAACTGAACGTCGACCCGGATTCCCTGCTCGGAAAGTGGCGCGCAAAGGCCTATGATCAGAATGCGAGCAGGCAGTGGCTCCAGAAATTCTGGTCCAATTACTTCGCGATCGAGAAGAATATCTATGAGCTTTTGCTCATGAACCCGGACGAGGAAGTGAAGGGCACCGTCAGAGAGCTCGCTGACAAATACAAGATCTCTGTGGAGGCTATGGTCGGGTTCCTCGATGGAATCAATGATTCTCTCAAAGTCAGGAACCCGATCGAGACGATGACAGAGGATACAGTCGTGAGCCTCGCATTTGACAAAGAGCTTCTCTATAAGAACATGGTCGATGCGAGAGCGGACTGGCTGTACGGCCTGAAGGAGTGGGACGCGATCTTCGACAAGGAGACACAGCACAGGCTGTTTCTTGAGCAGAGAAAGTCGCACACGATCGTCAAGCCGAAAAAGGTCGGCCGGAACGATCCGTGTCCGTGCGGATCCGGCAAGAAGTACAAGTACTGCTGCGGCCGCAACGCAAAATAAAGCGAAAAACGCGAAAAGTCCGAGTTGGGATCGTCACGATAAATTCAGGAATGATGTTGACACATCCGGCGGACGTATGATATAGTAATATCTGTTGTACAAACAAGCAGAGTATCCACTCTCACCCCGGAACGATTTTTTCAGTGAAGGGCGTTGATATGAGGCAGTATGGTGAATGATTATTTTCCGACTGCGCGTATTCGATGATATAAGCGGATAGTCTCTGACTGTCCGCTTTTTTATGCTGTGTGGGATGACACGGCGGAGTCGTCGAAAGAGCGGAACTGTGCGGGAACATGGAGGATGAACCCGCAGCATCCAGGGAGGTAGTACCATTAGCGATTTATTTATTAACGGA
>ONSX01000130.1 GCA_900320615.1 uncultured Eubacteriales bacterium | reverse complement strand
GAACTGCTGTTCAAAGGCAAGCAGAGAGAAGCTCTTCTCGGGGTGGTCCGTGATGAAGTCGTGCATCTCCTCGAGATAGAACGGAACGGTCTTGCAGGGACGGAGACTGCTCTCTGCGCGGTCTGTGCACGCGCTTGTGAGAAGATCGCAGAGCGCCTCGTGCATGATGAGAAATGAATTATCATCAATCGTCTCCGGAATTTTTCCGAGGCGGTCCAGATAGACGCCGAGGGCAGGGTTGTCCTCGCAGGCAAGGAGCAGACCGTCGCTGATTAATTTCTGATAGAGGGACAGCTCAGAGCCGCCGACCACAAAGATCTGGTACTCGCAGGGGAGCAGCAGGGAATGAATGGACAGATTATCAGTACACGGACAGATAAAGAGATTGCCGGCTGTGATCTGCCAGTTCTTTTTGCTTCCGGAGATCCGGACACCGCCCTTCCGGCAGCGGATGACGATGGCCGCAGACGCAAGCAGGAGTCTTGCCGAGTATGGAAAGTCGGTCTCCACATTGCCGCCTGCCATGACGTGCAGGTAAAGGCCTCGTTTTGCCTCACTCTCTTTTGTATCTTCATATGTGTAGAAGCGGCTGAAGAGCTGCCTGAGCTTAAATTTTGTGTTTACCATAAGCCCCGGCTTAAATGCATTCTCCAGACAGGACCGGTAATCCATAACTTTTCCTCCATGTAAATAGATTAAATTAATTATTCAAACCTTATATCTATATAATATAAGACTAAAACCCATTAGAGTAAGAATGAGTGATAAAAAACAAGAATCATTGATGACGGATAAAAAGTCGATGCTATAATTAAATTAAAGTTAAGGAGACAACAAATTAACTTAACGTAAACGGAAGCGGAAAGCGCTTCAGCAAACAACAAGGAGGAAGAAACACATGGAAGCGAAGAAGATTGTTACAGTCGGGCTTGCGGCAGTTATGGCAATGTCGCTCGCAGCATGCGGCTCCGGCAGCTCATCATCGAAGGGATCGGTTGTATCCGGCTCTTCATCAACAGGCTCTTCATCAGGGTCCTCGGATTTTCTGAGTATCGAGGTCGGCAAGACGGACACGGACCTCAAGGGAACAGTCAAGTTCCTGACAAACAGAACGGATATGCTCAAGGATGACTACAATGGCACAAGCTGGAAGCAGTACATCGAGGCATTCAACAAGGTTTATCCGAACATCACGATCGATGTCGAGGGCCTCACGGACTACGCGAATGACTCCCTGACAAGACTTCAGGGCGGCGACTGGGGCGATGTCATGATGATCCCGGCTGTTGTGTCCGCAGATCTTCCGACCTACTTCGAGGATCTCGGCTCCTCCGATGAGATCAGCAAGCTCTACAACTACACATCCGGCAAGACCTATCAGGGCGAGGTCTACGGCATCCCGATCACAGCGACGACACCTGGCTTCGTCTACAACAAGAAGGTATTTGAGCAGGCCGGCATCACATCTCTTCCGACAACTGTCGATGACTTCCTGAAGGATCTGCAGGCGATCAAGGACAAGACGGACGCGATTCCGCTCTACACGAACTACGCGGCAGGCTGGACCAATGCGAAGTGGGACGATGTGATCGGCGTCACGACGACGGGCGATGCGGACTACCTCAACCAGAAGATGCTTCACACGAAGGACATCTTCTCCGATCCGGGCGACGGAACGGGCGCCTACAACGTCTACAAGGCCCTCTACGACGCGGTTAAGAACGGCTGCACAGAGGATGACTTCTCGACGACAGACTGGGAGTCCTCAAAGACAAAGCTCAACAACGGCGAGATCGGCTGCATGATGCTCGGCTCCTGGGCAGTCACACAGATGCAGGGCGCCGGCGATCATCCGGACGATGTCGGCTTCATGGCCTTCCCGATGACGGTGAACGGAAAGCAGTACGTCAACGCGAACGCGGACTACAGCTTCGGCATCAATCCGGATTCGAAGAACCTTGAGGCAGCAAACATCTGGGTCAAGTGGATGACCGAGCAGTCCAATTACTCCGCAAATGAAGGCGGCCTTGCGATCACAAAGGACGGCAAGAGCGCAGACTTCTACAAGGACATGGAAGACGCAGGCTGCGTGATTGAGGAGAACGCTCCGGCAAAGAGCGGCGAGGAGGATCTTCTCTCTGACCTCAACTCAGAATCCGAGCTCAACATCGGCAAAGGCTTTCTGAAAAATGAAAAAGGGCGGGGCTTATCCCCCGCCTCTTTTATGGAACGAGAATTAAATTAACTGCTGGTTAATCGCTCATTTTTGTCCGGCAATGTTCGGGCCGGCAGGAAAGGGAGGTATCTATGAGCCCTGTAGCAGCAACTACACCCGCAAAAAAATCCTTCTGGAAATCCAGAAGAGGGCAGCAGATCACAGTCATCATCGCCTTCACGGTCATTCCTGTGTTTCTGCTCATGCTGTTCACCTACTATCCGTTCGCGGAGATGGTGAAGTTCAGCTTCTATAGAATGAGATACGTCGGCAGGCGCGTGTTTGTCGGCTGGGACAATTACAAGGAGATCTTCAAGAGAGACGACATCAGCGGCTCGCTGATTCTCTGCCTCTACTACATGGTCGGCGCGCTCGTCCAGATCTTCCTGGCTCTCTATTTCGCGACAATCCTTTCGATGAAGGTCAAATGCGGAAAGCTCTTCAAGGGCCTCATTTTCTTCCCGTACCTCATCAACGGCATCGCGATCGGCTTCATCTTCAAGTTCTTCTACACAAGAGGCTTCGTCCTCGATACGGTTCTCCACGCACTCGGAATTCCGATGTCGGCGCTTCCGTACTGGCTGAAGGACAGGGCCGTCAACAACTGGTCGCTGGTCTACTCCTCCGTCTGGAGATACATGGGACAGAATATGGTCCTCTTCATCGGTGCGATCATGTCGGTCGACTCCTCCCTCTATGAGGCAGCGGCCCTCGACGGCGCAAACAACTGGCAGAAGTTCAAGTACATTATCCTGCCGAGCATCAAGACAATCGTCACACTGAACATTATTCTTTCCATCACGGGTTCCCTGTCAGCCTTCGAGGCGCCATACGTCATCACAGGCGGCAACAACGGAACAGGCACATTCTTCGTCGTCATGGATAAGGTCGCGCACACGTCCCAGAAGGTCGGTCTTGCGTCCGCGATGGCAGTCTTCCTGCTGTGCATCATCTTCATCGCGACGATCATCCAGAAGCTGCTCTTTAAGTACATCTTCCGGAATGCGAACGCTGACGATGAGAGTCTCGACGCAAAGAAGGCAAAGCAGAAGGCTAGAAAGGCCGCTGCAAGAGCAGCAAAGAAGGGAGGCATGTGACTATGGCAGCACAGACAGCATCTGTCCATAAGATCAGACATCACTACAGCGCCGGATTCATTATCTGGACGATCTTCAAATATTTCACACTGATTCTTGTGTCATTCACGTCAGTGCTTCCGATTGTCTCCTGCGTCATCACGGCATTTAAGAGCAAGACGGAATATCAGAACACGAACGTCATGCAGCTGCCGAAGGTCTGGAAGCTCTCGAATTTTGCGGAGGCCTTCCAGATGGCGAACATGGGACGCGCGTTCCTGAATTCCCTGATCATCCTTGTGTTCGTGCTCCTGGGATCGATCCTGATCGGCACGTCGCTCGCCTACGCGCTGAACCGCTTCAAGTTCATCGGAAATGAGCTCTACATTTTCCTGATGATGGGCACCGACGTCATCTCGATCTACATTTTCATTCAGTACTACGAGAACCTTCCGGTCTCGCTCGATGAGTCGGCGATCCTCGACGGCGCGAACTATTTCCAGATCTACTGGCACATTCTTCTGCCGCTCCTGAAGCCGGCGATTGTGACCTGCATCATCCTGAAGGGTGCAAATACCTACAACGAATACTACTGCGCGCACCTCTATCTGCAGAAACCGGAGCTGTGCACGGTCGCGATTTCCCTGTACACCTTCACAGGACCGATGGGCAACCAGTACAACTACATCTGCGCGGGCGTCATCATTTCCCTGCTCCCGGCACTCATCGTCTTCATTCTGTGCCAGGACCAGATCTACAACGGCATTGCGGCAGGCGCGGTCAAGGGTTAATCTGCTTTTAAGTCCCGGCCTTCAGTGCAGTCGGCAGGAGACCGGGCAGTGACATTTAGAGAAAAGAGCGGGGGTTGCCCCGAAAGGACGGAACAACAATGGACATGAAACAGGAAATACGGACAGAGCTCACAGAACATATCATTCCGTTCTGGAAGTCACTCCGGGATGACACCTATGGCGGCTACTACGGCTATCTGGACTTTGATCTTCACCTTAATAAGGAGGCCGTGAAGGGCTGCATTTTAAACAGCCGGATCATGTGGTTCTTCTCCAACGCGGCCATGATCCTCGGCGACAAGTCGCTCCTTAATGAGGCGGGGCACGCCTATGAATTCTTAAAGACGCGCTTCCTCGATCCGGTGCACGGCGGCGTCTACTGGTCCGTCCGCTATGACGGAACGCCGGAGGAGACGATGAAGCACACGTACAGCAATTCCTTCGCGATCTACGCGCTCTCGTCGTACTACGACGCGACAGGAGACAAGGAGGCGCTCGATATCGCGCTTTCTCTCTTCCGCGTCATTGAGGCCCATATGCGGGACAAGGAGGGGTATCTCGAGGCGTTCGACCGGGATTACTCCCCTGTGAAAAATGAAGCGCTCTCTGAGAACGGCGTCATGGCCACGCGGACGATGAACACAATCCTCCATGTCATGGAGGCGTACACCGAGCTCTACCGCGTGTCGAAGGATCCGGACGTGCGGGCAAGGCTCGTCGAAATCCTCGGCGTGATGCGCGAGAAGATCTGGAATCCAAAGAAGAAGCGCCAGGAGGTCTTCTTTGACCGGGATTATCATTCCCTCATCGACCTTTACTCCTACGGGCATGACATCGAGTCCTCCTGGCTCATCGATCTCACGGTGTCTGTCCTTGAGAACCCGAATCAGGGCCCGCTCGAGATTCATTTCGGAGGGGAGACGGATATGGCGAAGGTCATGAACCCGATCACCGCCGATATGCGGGAGCAGGTTCTCCGCCTTGCATTTGACGGGCGGTCGATCCCGGTCGAGTGCGAGAAGGGCGTTGTGAAGCAGGACCGCGTCTGGTGGGTCCAGTGCGAGGGCATCAATGGCTATGTCAGCGGATACCTGAAGGATAAGACAAGGACCGATTACCTTGCGGCGGCGGAGAAGCTCTGGGACTTCACGAAGACGTATGTCGTCGACAGCCGCCCGGGCTCCGAGTGGTTCTGGTACACCGATGCAAGCGGCGTGCCGGCGCACGATCCGATCGTCGAGCCCTGGAAATGCCCGTACCACAACGGCAGGATGTGCCTGCTGGTGCTGAACAACCTGTAATCATTCAGCACCCCGCGTTCCGAGTTGTGAGGTGCTGAATAGTTATGCAACCTGGAGGAAAATGACATGCTGCATCCACAGTATTATGTTGAGAAGGCGAAGCAGGACAAGCTGCTCGCAAGAAAGAACGAGAAGGCCGATTTCTATAACGGCGTCTTCACGCGCTATAAGAACCCGGTCGTGACACGGGACATGATCCCGCTCGACTGGAGATATGATCTTAACCCTGAGACAAACCCGTACTTCATTGAGCGGCTTGGCGTCAACGCGACGCTGAACTCCGGCGCGATCATGCTGAACGGCAAGTACTATCTGGTCGTCCGGATCGAGGGAAATGACAGAAAATCCTTCTTCGGAGTCGCGGAGAGCGACAACGGCATCGACGGGTTTCATTTCTGGGATTACCCGATTCAGCTCGATGACACGTGCCCGGACGAGACGAATGTCTACGATATGCGCCTCACGCAGCACGAGGACGGCTGGATCTACGGCGTGTTCTGCTCCGAGAGCAAGGACAAGACGAATCCGGACCTCTCGGCGGCGACGGCTGCGGCCGGTATCGTCCGGACGAAGGACCTCGTGACATGGGAGCGCCTTCCGAACCTCGTCACGAAGCATTCGCCGCAGCAGAGAAATGTCGTGCTTCATCCGGAGTTCGTCGACGGGAAGTACGCATTTTATACGCGCCCGATGGACAGCTTCATCGACACGGGCTCCGGCGGCGGCATCGGCTTCGGCCTTGCGGATGACATCACGCACGCGGTGATCGACGAGGAGAAGATCTTAAGCCGCAGAAAGTACCACCAGATCACAGAGGCGAAGAACGGCGAGTGCACGGTCCCGATCAAGACGGACAGGGGCTGGCTCCACATCGCGCACGGCGTCCGGAACACGGCGGCGGGACTCCGCTATGTCCTCTACATGTACGCGACGTCGCTTGAGGATCCGTCCGTCGTGATTGCAGAGCCGTCGGGCCTCCTCATGGGCCCGAGAGGCTGGGAGCGCGTCGGCGATGTCTCAAATGTTCTCTTTGCAAACGGCGCTGTCGTGAAGGATGACGGAACGGTTCTCCTCTACTACGCGGGGAGCGACACGAGAATGTATGTCGCGGAGTCGACGATCGACAGACTGAAGGACTACGTGTTCAACACACCGTCCGATCCGGGACGCTCTGTCCTCTGCGTGCGGCAGAGATGCGATCTGATCCGGAAAAATAAGGAATTTATGAAGAACGAGAAATAAAGGTAACTGTTCAAAAGGAGATAGAAAATGGCTAAGTACACGATTTTAAACAGCCCGGCTGTCCAGAACATGCCATGGCAGGACAGACCGGCCGATCTCGGAGATATCCCGATCTGGAGATATACAGAGAACCCGATCATCGGAAGAAATCCGGTGAAGAATGTCGCAAGAATCTTTAACAGCGCGGTTGTCCCGTATGAGGACGGCTTCATCGGCGTGTTCCGCGCGGAGAGAAAGGACGGAATTCCGTTCATTTATCTCGGCCGCTCAAAGGACGGCATCCACTGGAGCTTCGAGGAGGACCGGATCAACTTCGTCGACGAGAATGGCAAGACCTTCATGCCGCTCTACGCGTATGATCCG
>ONSX01000165.1 GCA_900320615.1 uncultured Eubacteriales bacterium | reverse complement strand
AGGCAGGAATTTATGGACGTGAAGATTCGTGACCTCCTCAATTCTGCGCCCGGTCGTCCCCGTCGCATAGATGTCATGTCTCGAGAGGATGCCCTTGTAGGCGATGCAGAAATCTTCAATGAGTGTGCGTTTGCTGCTGTGAGCTATAATTCCGATATTCATGTATGCCTCGCTCTCCTTGTGTACAGGCGCGGAGCTCTGATTGTTCCCGGCTCCGCCGCCAGTTATTTTCAACTTCAGACTGCCCTTCCTGTGCGGTCAGCTTTATTGTATCATAATCAATCATCATATTACACAAAAATTTCGTTTCCGAACGCCCTGAAATTAGAGCTTTTTATATAATCAAGCAGCACCCCTCAGAGGATGATGTTCCGCTCATTTTCGGACATGTACAGATC
The DNA here is from genome assembly GCA_900320615.1 of uncultured Eubacteriales bacterium. Classification (GTDB taxonomy): domain Bacteria; phylum Bacillota; class Clostridia; order Lachnospirales; family Lachnospiraceae; genus Chordicoccus. The sequence continues at coordinate 1,849 of ONSX01000165.1, read as the reverse complement.
GAGCTTATCCCGAAGCGGCCGGTCCTCCTCACGGATGAGCTCCGGGTCATCCGCCATAAGCGCCGCTGCCGTCTCTCCGGCCAGCTTCAGCACGCGGCGGTCCCGGCTTACGTCCGCAATTTTAAAGAGCGCGTCGCCGCTCTGCCTGATTCCCAAAAGATCGCCCGGCCCCCTCAGCTCAAAGTCCTTCTCCGCGATCTCAAACCCGTCGTCCGAGGACTTCAGGATGTCAAGCCGCTCCCTGATCTCATCCGTCTGCATACCGGCCATGAAAATGCAGTACGACTGGTACTGCCCTCTTCCGACGCGCCCGCGCAGCTGGTGAAGCGTGGCAAGACCGAAGCGCTCCGCATTTTCAATCAGCATGACGGTCGCGTTCGGCACGTCGACGCCGACCTCAACGACGGTCGTCGAGACGAGGATCTTGACACGCCCCTCGAGGAAATCCTGCATGACCCTGTTCTTCTCCTCGGGCTTCATGCGGCCGTTCAGCTCCGCCGCGGGGATGTCAGGGAAGCGCTTCCGGATGGTTCCGATCTCCTCTGTCACGCTCGCGATGGGCATGCCCTCGCCCGGCTCAATCATCGGACAGATGACGTAGGCCTGCCGGCCGGCCTTTATTTCCCGGTCAATAAAGTGCCATGCGGCCTCGCGGTAGGACTCGTCGACGACCGCATTTTTGATCGGAAGGCGCCTGGCCGGCCGCTCATCGATCACGGAGACATCGAGGTCCCCGTACATAATGACGCCGAGTGTCCGCGGAATCGGGGTCGCGGACATGACCATGGCATTCGGGACGCCCCGCGCCGCGCCGTCTGGGCCGGCCGCCTTCTCGCCGAACATTTTTCTCTGCCGGACGCCGAACCGGTGCTGCTCATCGGTGATGACAAGCGCGAGGGACTGGTAGACGCCGGATGCAGGCGATGCCGCAGCTCTCCTTCAGGCGACAGAGCTTCTCGTAGTGCTGCCGCGCGAGCACCTCGGTCGGCGCCATGAGCGCGCTCTGGTATCCGTTGTCCGCCGCCATGACCATGGCGAGAAAGGCGATAATGGTCTTTCCTGAGCCGACGTCCCCCTGCAGGAGCCGCGACATCAGCTTCTCCCCCGCGAGGTCCCGCTCGATCTCCCGCCAGACCCGCATCTGCGCGCCTGTCAGCTGATAGGGCAGATGCTCGATCACGTCCTCAGCTGCCCACGTCTTCTTCATCGGAAATGCATTTTCCGCATCGCTCTCGAGCATCCTGAGATGACGCATCGCAAGCACAAAGAGGAAGAACTCATCAAAGACAAGCCGGTCCCGCGCCCTTCCGAGCTCCTCCCTGTTCTCCGGAAAATGAACGGCCTTTACAGCCGCCTCCTCATCCATGAGCCCGTGCAGGTGAACGAGGCTGTCCGGGAGATATTCCCCGGAGAGGCGCGGTCCCTCGCCGCCCTTCGAAAGCGCAGCAAAGGCCTCGCGGACCGCCTTTGCGACCGTCTTGCCCGTGAGGCCCTTCGTGAGACTGTACACCGGGACCAGCGTGTTCTGCATTTCCTCGTAGCGGCCCTGCCCGATGATCTCCGGGTGCTCCATCTCAAGGGTATTCCCGCGCTTTGTCACATTGCCCCGGAAGATATACGTGCTGCCCCGCTTCAGCGTTCCCGCAAGGTACGGCGCGTTGAAGAACACAAGCTTCATTTTTCCGGTCTCGTCCGCAATCTCCGTCGCAAGAACCATGACGCGCGCCGTCCGGCGCATGGCAGGCCCGGTCACAATGGTCCCGCGGATCGCCGTTTTTCCGCCGGGCACGGCCTCCGCGATGGGCACCGGCGGAAGATATTCGTCGTAGTGCACCGGGTAATAGCGGAT
>ONSX01000117.1 GCA_900320615.1 uncultured Eubacteriales bacterium | reverse complement strand
GACCAGGTCCTGTTTCAGATCGTACATCTCCTTGTCCTTCTGCTGCAATTCCTCTTCCAGAGCTTCCGCCCTGCTTCTGGCCTTGAAGCAGTCATCCGCTACATTAAGAGCCAGCAGCGTTCCCTTCGAATCCTGTGCCATTCTGCGCCATCCGGGCAGGGCCTCAAGCTCTCCGCATTTATGATTAAGATAAGACGCGACTTTCTCGAGATATTCTTCACTCTCGTATCCGGAAAGCCGCATAATCTTCCCACCGATCAGTACCTGTACGGTATTCTTCTCTGACATGAACTCCTCCGGATAAACATTCTTAGAACATTATAACGAACCCGCAGGAAAATACAACCTTGAATAGCTTCCTCACTTCTGCGCTCCTTCCGGCACGTCGTAGCCGAGATGCTCGTACGCGCTCTCTGTCGCGACGCGGCCCCGCGGCGTGCGGTTGATAAAGCCCGTCTTCAGGAGGTACGGCTCGTAGACGTCCTCGATGGTACCCGGATCTTCTCCGATGGAAGACGCGAGCGTGTCGAGTCCGACCGGGCCGCCGCCGAACTTCAGGATCATGGTCTCAAGGATGTCCCGGTCAAGTTTCTCGAGGCCGAACTGATCGACCTCAAGAAGATCAAGCGCATCCGCGGCGACAACATCCGTAATCACGCCGTCATAACGCACCTCCGCAAAGTCACGGACGCGCTTTAAGAGCCGGTTTGCAAGGCGCGGTGTTCCTCTCGATCGTCTCGCGAGCTCCTCCGCGCCCCTGTCCTCGATCTGCACATGGAGGACATCCGCCGAGCGGAGGATAATCTCCTTCAGCTCCGGGACAGAGTAGTACTCAAGATGGCCGACCACTCCGAAGCGGTCGCGGAGAGGCGCAGTCAGCATGCCCGGCCTCGTTGTCGCGCCGACAAGTGTAAAATGGGGCAGATCGAGGCGGATAGATCTGGCCGTCGCTCCCTTTCCGATCACGATATCGATCGCGAAGTCCTCCATCGCGGGATAGAGAACCTCCTCAACCTGCCGGTTCAGTCTGTGGATCTCATCGACAAACAAGATGTCCCCCTCCTGCAGGTTATTGAGGATAGCCGCCATTTCTCCCGGCTTCTCGATAGCCGGGCCGCTCGTCACCTTGAGATTTGTCCCCATCTCATTGGCGATGATTCCTGCGAGCGTCGTCTTGCCGAGGCCCGGCGGGCCGTAGAACAGAACATGGTCAAGGCTGTCGCCTCTCATCTTCGCCGCGTCGATATAGACACGAAGATTGGATTTCGTCTTCTCCTGACCGATATAATCCCTCAGATATTTCGGGCGCAGTCCTTCCGAGAGATCCATCTTCCGGTCCTCGCGGGTCTCCTCTGCGCTCGTCACAATCCGGCGCGCCATTTATATCATCTCCTTCAGCGCGGCGCGGATCAGTGCCTCTACATCCTCCGCACCTTCCCTGTCCGCCGCCGTCTTCACAGCCCGGTATGCCTCAGAAGCAGAGTAGCCGAGCGCCGCGAGTGCCTGCACAGCCTCCGACTGCGGGCTGTCCTTTGCGGACCGGTCTCCCTTCTCCGCTGCATGCTCCGATTTCTTCGTCAGCGCGTCCTCGAGATCCAGCTTGTCACGAAGCTCAAGGATGACCTTCTGCGCCGTCTTTTTTCCGATACCCGGTGCCTTCGCGATTGCGGCCACGTCGTCCGAAAGAACCGCGAGCCGCAAATCATCCGCGTCCATCACGCCAAGGACGCCGAGCGCGCCCTTCGGCCCGATTCCGCTCACGCCGAGGAGCAGGCGGAAGACCTCGAGATCGTCCTCCCGGAGGAAGCCGAAGAGCTGCATGGCGTCCTCTCTGACACTGAAATAGGTGTACAGCTTCCGCTCATCTCCGATAGATAGCTCATCGATCAGTGTTCCCGGTACACTGATCCGGTAGCCGATCCCGTTGTTGTCAAGAACGACTGAGTCGGAGCCGAGTCCCGTCACCGTTCCCTTAATATATGCGTACATTTCGTATCCTCTTCTGGTTGGTATGGCGCACGCGGCACAGCCTTCATACAGAGCTTTCAGCCCTTGCGGCCTCTTTTCATGCTATAATTATAATCTGTTAGATTTTCTTTTGAAAGGAGGCAGGCGCCGGACACGTCCCGACGCGCCGCGCGCAGTTTATTTTGAAAATACGTTCCTCAGTAATCACCGGTTCGAATCTTCTGCCGGAGCATGCAGTTATTCTCGACATCGCGTCTCGCGGTCGCTACTGGAGGAGCAGTCCGCTCATTTCCGTATCTCTCATCTCATCAAAGGCGGGTCTCCCCGAAGAGATCACCTGGATCTCCGGGAAGGAGTCGGATGAGTATGACATTCTGGAAGCCCTCAGGGAATATCTCACGGGGCACGATACAGTGATCACATTTAACGGACAATCCTACGATATCCCTTTTCTTAAAAAAAAATACAGTGCCTACGGGCTCCCGGACCCGTTCACCGGCCTTGCGCAGAGAGACCTCTTCCGGGAGTACAGGTCGCTCCGGGCGGTGCTCGGCCTTCCATCCGGAAAGCTCGCCGATTACGACGCGTACATACGGATACACGCAGGACAAAAAGCCAGTCCTTCTTCCGAAAATGAGGAACTGACCTCCGCGGATGCGAAGCGAACGCTCCGTATTCTCGGCTTTGATGCCGTTCTTGAGCTTCTCGGCGGAGACTTTGATTCCGCGAAGGCGGAGGTTTCAGAAGATCTTGTCATTTTCCGTATCCGGACGCTCCGGGACATGCCCTGCCGGATCGCCTTCCATGATGGCCCTTTCCATCTGACGGCTGCCGGCCGCACCGCCGCCCTCTCCTCCCGGATTGAGGACGGAAAGATCCGTTTCTATCACGACGACATCAGGAATTACGTCTATCTGCCGCATGAAGGATATGCCATTTACAGGACAATGGCCGAATTTGTGGACAGAAGCCACCGCGAGAAGGCGACGCGGGAAAACTGCTACACATACGCTTTCCCCGCGCCCGCATTTCTTGAAGATCCGGAGCAGGTCAGAATCTATGTGAAGGCCGCCCTGATCTATCTCGGAAGCAGACGGTAGTCCGCTTCTTTCGTATAAAAAAGACCGCTGCATTCGCGGCGGTCCTTTTTTATGCTGGAACTAATCAGCGCCCCAGGCGCAAAGCGCTCCGAGTGGCTGATTATTCACATGACTTACTGCTCGTCCTCATAGGGCTCATTCTCAAGAGCCTTGATGGAAAGGCTGATCTTGTGGTCCTCGGCATTGAAATCAACAACCTTTGCTGTGATCTCCTCACCGATGCTGAGAACATCCGACGGCTTATCGACATGATTTCTCGAGATCTGAGAAACATGAAGAAGCGCATCAACACCCGGAAGCAGCTCGACAAATGCACCGAAATCCGTCATTCTCGCGACGCGGCCAGTCACAACAGAACCTGTCGCGAACTTGTCAGCCGCCTCAATCCACGGATTCTCCTCCGGGAACTTCAGCGAAAGTGCAATCTTGTCATCCTTGATATCTTTGATCAGGACTGTGAGCTTGTCGCCGACATGGAAGTTTTTGTGCGGGTTCTCAACTCTGCCCCAGGACATCTCGGAGATATGAAGCAGACCATCTGCACCGCCGAGATCGACAAATGCACCGAAATCCGTGACGTTCTTGACAACACCCTCGACTCTGTCGCCCGGCTTGATTCTTGCGAAAAGCTCTTTGGCAGCTTCTGCCTTTCTCTCCGCGATCAGATGGCGGCGATCGCCGATGATTCTTCTTCTGCGCGGATTGAACTCCGTGATGCGGAACTCGATCTCCTGATCCGCATACTTGGAGAGATCCTTTTCATATACATCAGATACGAGCGAAGCCGGGATGAAGACTCTTGTTCCCTCGACAAGAACTGTGAGTCCACCGTTGAGAACCTGAGAAACCTTCGCCTTGAGGACTTCGTTGTTATTGAACGCCTCCTCAATTCTCTTGTTTCCCTTCTCAGCAGCGAGACGCTTGTACGTAAGAATAACCTGTCCTTCGCCGTCATTTACCTTGAGAATTTTGACTTCCAGCTTATCGCCTGCAGCAAGCTTGGTTGTCAGATCGACGTTTTCATTGCTGTAT
>ONSX01000118.1 GCA_900320615.1 uncultured Eubacteriales bacterium | reverse complement strand
GGGCGTCGCGCTCGGTGTAATCGGTGTCCTCACAATGCGACATTTCATTATTATCATGACGGCCATCTTCGGAGGAATTGCATTTTCAAAGCTGATCTTTGACAACATTGTGCTGATTACATGGGATTTGCAGGTGGGAACTGTCCTTCGGATCCTGCTTGCGGCCGGGCTGGCGATCGCCGGTATGGTTCACCAGTTCCGAACGACAAAAAGGTAAGAGGATGATATGGCATTTGTACATCTTCATGTCCACACCGAATATTCGCTGCTGGACGGATCAAATAAAATCAAGGAATATGCTGCCAGAGTGAAAGAGCTCGGCATGACGGCCGCGGCCATTACGGATCACGGCGTCATGTACGGCTGCATGGATTTCTACAAAGAGTGCCTCGCACAGGGAATCAAACCGATTCTCGGGTGCGAGGTTTATGTATCTCCGGGGAGCCGTTTTGACAGGGATCCGGGAACGACAGATGACAGATATTATCACCTCGTGCTGCTCGCCGAGACGACAGAAGGATATTATAACCTCTGCAAGATCGTGTCGGCCGGCTTCACGGAGGGATTCTACTATAAGCCGCGCGTCGACCGCGAGATTCTCGCGAAGTACCACGAGGGCATCATTGCGCTATCGGCGTGCCTGGCAGGTGAGATTCCGCGGCACATCTCGATGGGCGACTACCAGGGGGCGGTCCGCGTGGCCAGGGAACTCTCCGCCATCTTCGGGCCGGACCATTTCTATCTCGAGCTTCAGGACCACGGAATTCCGGAGCAGCGCCATGTCGATCAGCAGCTGATCCGCATGCACGAGGAGACGGGGCTTCCGCTCGTCTGCACGAACGACGTCCACTACACGCGCGCTGAGGACTGGGAGGCACACGACGTGCTCCTGTGCATTCAGACGCAGAAGAAGGTTCAGGACGAGGACCGCATGCGCTACGAGGGCGGCCAGTATTATGTGAAGAGCGAACGGGAAATGAGAGACCTCTTCTCCTATGTCCCGGAGGCCTGCGACAACACGGCAAAAATCGCCGACCGCTGCCAGGTGGAGATTGTCTTCGGCGAGCGGAAGATTCCGAAGTACGATGTCCCCGGCGGACTCACATCCTGGGAATATCTGCAGAAACTCTGTGAGGAGGGCTTTGCCGGGCGCTATCCGGACGCGAAGCCGGAGGTGCGGGAGCGGCTCAACTATGAGCTTTCCACCATCAGAAGCATGGGATTTGTCGATTATTTCCTGATTGTCTGGGATTACGTGCATTTTGCAAAATCACACGGCATTATCGTGGGTCCCGGAAGAGGATCGGCGGCCGGCTCGATCGTGTCGTACTGCCTCGGGATCACGGAACTCGACCCGCTGAAGTATGACCTCATTTTCGAGCGGTTCCTGAACCCGGAGCGCGTCACGATGCCCGATATCGACGTCGATTTCTGCTTCGAGCGGCGCCAGGAGGTCATCGATTACGTTGTCCGGAAATACGGACGGGACCGCGTCGTGCAGATCGTCACGTTCGGTACGATGGCGGCCCGCGGCGTCATCCGTGACGTCGGGCGCGCGCTCGACCTGCCGTACTCCGAGTGCGACCGTATCGCGAAGATGGTGCCGAAGGAGCTCAATATCACGCTCGACAAGGCGCTTGAGGAAAATCCCGATTTCCGGAAGGAATATCAGGAAAATGAGCAGACCAGAAGCCTCATCGACATGTGTCGGAAGCTTGAGGGCCTGCCGCGGAATACGTCTATGCATGCGGCCGGCGTTGTCATCAGCGGCCGGCCTGTCGTCGACTATGTGCCGCTCTCCCGCGCGCAGGACGGTTCGATCACGACGCAGTACACGATGACGACGCTCGAGGAGCTGGGGCTTCTTAAGATGGACTTTCTCGGTCTCCGCACGCTGACCGTTCTGCAGAACGCCGAGAAGCTCATCAACCGGACAAGACCGGCAGACGACAGGCTGGATCTCCGGAAGATCGACCTGAATGACCCGAAGGTCATGGATATGCTTGGAAAGGGCAGGTGCGAGGGCGTCTTTCAGCTTGAGTCGTCGGGCATGAAGGCGTTCATGAAGGAGCTGAAGCCGGGGACGTTCGAGGACATCATCGCCGGAATTGCACTATACCGTCCAGGCCCAATGGATTTTATTCCGAAGTATATCGAGGGCAAGCAGCACCCGGAGCGCGTCCGCTACGACTGCCCGCAGATGGAGCCGATTCTGAAGTCGACGTATGGCTGCATCGTCTATCAGGAGCAGGTCATGCAGATCGTCCGCGATCTCGCCGGCTACTCGATGGGACGATCCGATCTGGTCCGCCGCGCAATGTCGAAAAAAAAGGCGAAAGTTATGGCGGAGGAACGCCAGAAGTTCATTTACGGAGATCCGGAATCCAATGTTCCCGGCTGCATCGCGAACGGAATCAGCGAGGAGGTCGCGGGCCACATCTACGATGAGATGACGGATTTCGCGAAGTATGCGTTCAACAAATCGCATGCGGCGGCGTACGCCGTCGTCACGATGCAGACGGCGTACCTGAAATGCTACTACCCGGTCGAGTACATGGCGGCGCTCATGACGTCGGTCATTGACAACCCCGGAAAATGCGCGGAATATCTGATGCACTGCCGCGCAAGCGGCATCAAGATCCTGCCTCCGTCCGTCAACAAGGGAGAGGGACGTTTTACGGCCGAGCGCGTGGAGGAAGTTTCTGGGAAAATCGCAGGAGACTCATCTCTTTCGGGAAGCAATGCGATTCGCTGCGGCATGTACGCGATCAAGTCTGTCGGCCGAGGCGTCATCGATGCACTCGTCGAGGAGAGAAAGAAGGGCGGCCCGTACACGTCGATCCGTGATTTCATCACGCGGACTTACGGAAAGGACATGAATAAGCGGGCAATCGAGAACCTGATTAAGGCGGGTGCGCTCGACTGTCTCGGCGGCACGCGGAAGCAGTTGATGCAGGCCTATCCGGGCGTGCTCGATCAGGCGGCCTACGACAATAAGGAGAGCATCACGGGACAGATGTCCCTGTTTGACTTCATGGCACCGGAGGAGAAGAAGGCGCGCGAGGTCGCGCTCCCGAACGTCGGCGAGTTCGGCCGGGAGCAGCTTCTGTCGTTCGAGAAAGAGGTGCTCGGCATTTACCTGTCAGGCCATCCGCTGGAGGAATACATGGATGTTCTGAAGAGCCGCGCGACCTGCGTGACGACGGACTTTGCGCTCGACGAGGAGACAGGAACATCAAAATTCGGTCTCATGGAAATGCAGGGCGGCGATTCGTCCGGGAGAGGCATTCACGCGACGCTCGGTGGCATGATCGTCGGGAAGACGATCAAATACACGAAGAATAACCAGGCGATGGCCTTTCTCACGGTTGAGGATCTCGTCGGAACGGCGGAGGTCATCGTCTTCCCGAAGAGCTACGAGACATACAAGGATTATCTGAACGAGGAAGAGAAGGTCTTTATCGAGGGACGCGTCTCCGTCGAGGACGACAGGCCGTCAAAGCTGATCCTTGAAAAGATCACGCGATTTGGCGATATTCCGAAGGAGCTGTGGATCGCGTTTCCGTCGAAGGACGCGTACCTCGCGAAAGCGGACGTCGTCCGGAGCCTTGTGAACGCGGGCGGCGGTATCGACGGGGTGTTCATTTTCCTCCGGAACACGAAGCAATACATGAAGCTGCCGGGTATGGTCTCCGTCACACCGGAGACACTGGCTGTCTTTCGTGAGGAATTCGGGGAGAAGAACGTGAGCTCGCGCGTGAGCCGTGTGCCGCGGGAGAGAAGAAGCAGGTACGGAGCGTGAACAAAATGCATCTTCCGGTCAGGAAATGCAGCTTTCTGTGACCGATTTCAGAAAAACTTCAGGCGATGGTGCAAACAAGTTGAAAAATGAGTCCGCATGAACTAGAATAAGATCAGTATTGTAAATATGAACCCGAGCGGAGGGTAGAAAAAATGGCAGAAAATAAAATCCATACAATTGGTGTCCTCACATCAGGAGGCGATGCGCCG
>ONSX01000119.1 GCA_900320615.1 uncultured Eubacteriales bacterium | reverse complement strand
CGTGGTTTTATCCGTTCGGAACGACGGTCTACGCCCTGCTCCATCAGCAAGGCAGCCTTATCGATCAGACGATGAAGACACTGTCGGCATCTCCGTTCAACAAGGTCAGGCTCTGCGTCTTCCCGAAGCATTATGAATATAACCACAATGACCCGGAATTCTACGCATTCAATAAATATAAGGACGCGCACCATGACAAGTCGATGAAGCACATCTGGGACACGAACCATCCGTGCTTTGCATTCTGGGACCGCATCGAGGCGCGTCTCCGTGAGCTCGGCGATATGGGCATCCAGGCGGATCTCATTTTATTCCATCCGTATGACTGCTGGGGCTTCTCCCAGCTGACGCGCGAGGAGGCGCTCACGTATCTCGACTACGCGGTGCGCCGGCTCAGTGCATTTCCGAATCTCTGGTGGAGCCTCGCCAATGAGTATGATCTCATGAGCTACACAATGGACGACTGGAACGCGATCGCGCATTTCATTCACACGCACGATCCGTACGGCCATCTCCTCAGCAATCATCAGATCGTGAAGCCCTGGGATTTCGCAAATGAAGCCACCTCTCACATCTGCCTGCAGCTGCCGGTCGTCGACGAGGTGCGAGATTTCATCCTGAAGTACAAAAAGCCGATGATGATCGATGAGTGCCGCTACGAGGGCAATCTCCCGCAGGGCTGGGGAAACCTGAGCGGCTTTGAGATGGTGAACCGATTCTGGAAGGTTGTGACGCAGGGTGGCTACTGCACGCACGGCGAGGTATTCCTGCAGAAGACGGACGGATACAGGGGAGCTTCCGCGGACGCTGCGGCACCTGCAGGCGGGAAGAATTCTTCTGCGAATGAGAAACCGCTGGGGCAGACGATGGCCGGCAAGGCTGACGCCTCCTTCGGAGATACGCCCCTTGCGCCGGACAACGCGTCCGACCATGACGATGAGGTTCTCTGGTGGGCGAAGGGCGGCGTGCTTCATGGCGAGAGCCCGGCGCGCATCGGCTTCCTTAAGAAGATTGTCGAGTCACTTCCGGGACCGCTCACGTACGGCTGCCACGTGCCGACGATGGAGGAGGTCCGGGAAATGAAGAAACATGCGCCGAAGGATGTCGACCCGTTCAGCTTCCTCAGCGCGCTGCTCCGGATGGACGACAATGGCGCGCTTGCCCTCGCAAAGTCGGGCTGCGGTTTTGAGGGTAAGGTGTACGCGAGGGATACAGAGAGCACTGAGAGCGATGACACAGTGCTCGCGGACCTGAAGTACTTTGATACACAGTGCACGGTGATCGGAGAGATCGATCTCCCCGATAGCGGAATATATGATATCGATCTGATCGATGTCTGGAACATGACACGGAAGACAGTGCTCCGCGGCATGAGCGGCCACGTCCGCGTGCCGATGCCGGGGCAGGAGGGAATGGCGCTGCTTGCGCTGCGCCGGAGCTGAAGCAGGAGGTTAGGTATGAAGCTGAAGAAAGATGCGGATATTCCGGAATTCATGAATGTGGTTCGCGACTCATGCAGAGGAGATGTGTACTATGAGTCAAGGGACGCGAATATTGATCTTAAGTCCGAGCTCTCGCGGTTCGTCTTCATGACAGTTGTCAACGACGCGGGCTCGAACGTGCAGGGAAGAGTCTACTGCACAGATGAAAATGACTACAAGGTGCTTGGAGGATTTCTCACGGAGTGAAGGGCCTGCGGGAGAATGAGTCATCATAGCACGTGTCATGAGCGGTGAGATCACCGTTTCTCACGGAGTGACGGGCCTGCGGGAGAACGAGAGGCTCCCGGACGGAAGACAGGAACACGGGCGGCGTGAGATATGCAGGACCTGTCCCACGCGTATACGAATAAAGGAGTGAACAGACCATGAAGGAAGAGAAGAAGCAGACGCAGGCGGACGCAAAAAAGCTGTATGATCCGCTGAAGGATCCCGCTTATCAGGACCCGTATATTGATGTCGAGGAGCCGAGAGAGCGCATGCTCGTCGACGGCACGATCATCCCGTTCCACTATGTGCATGGAGGCTTCCGCGGCACAGGGGTGAAGTTCATTTTCTGCATGCCGGTGAAGGAGAGATACGGCGGCCACTTTATTCAGTACCTGTCTCCGTTCCCGGGACCGGACGAGGAGATCGCATCTCTCGGACAGACGGGCGAGGACGACAAGATTTCATTTGCGCTCCAGAACGGCTTCTACTTCGTTGAATCCAACATGGGATCGACGTCACAGTTCGCCGGCGGCCGCGACTTCTCGCTGATGTACAAGACAAGCGCGGCGGTCGCGATGTATTCGAAGACATTTGCGATGGCCTACTACAAGACAGAGAAGAAGCCGTACGGCTATGTGTACGGCGGCAGCGGCGGCGGATACAAGACAATGGCCTGCATCGAGAACACGAGCTGCTGGGACGGCGCCTGCCCGTATGTCATCGGCTCGCCGGTCTCTCTTCCGAACACCATCACGATGCATGTACAGGGCGAGCGGCTCCTGCGAAATGCATTTCCGAAGATCGTGGACGCTGTCGACTGCGGCGGACTCGGCGATCCGTACGAGGGCCTTGACGAGACGGAGAAGGCGGCTCTCCATGAGCTGACAAACCAGGGCATCCCGATGAAGGCGTGGGCGCCGGAGTCGAGAGGCAAGTTTGATGCCGGCTCTCTCCCGGTCCTCATCCCCGGCGTCAAGGCGGCTGACCCGTCCTATTTCGAGGACTTCTGGACGAAGCCGGGCTATGAGGGCCATGACGATGTGCTGAACGCGAAGAAGGACAGAATCTACTTCAAATGCACGGTCCGCCAGGTCTATGTCCCGGGCACAAAGAGCGACAACAGCAACCCGAGAGAGGCTGTGAACGGCGTCGATACGGCATGGAAGAAGATGCTGACGAGCGGCGGAAAGTCCTGGATCGAGGTCGATCAGGTCCCGGAGGGCGATGACCTCTACATCGGCGGGACGAATATTCATTTCCTGAGCGGAGACGCCAAGGACCAGAGCCTTCTTCTCGGCGGCATCGACGGCCACATCCTCTCGATCGGCATGTGCTACGGCATGGACGACCTCGCGGGCGTCCTCGGCAAGGTGAAGCCGGGCGATGAGATCCTGCTCGACAACTCGGATTACATCGCGATTCAGTATTATTACCGCCATCAGGTTCCGAAGGACACGGCCTTCCACGCGTGGGACCAGTTCCGGAATGCGGACGGCACGGCAACTCTGCCGCAGCGCCCGTTTGAGATGGGCTACGGCTTTACAGGGACGGGCACTGTCCAGGACGGCTGCTCGCAGGGCAAGGTCATTATCACGCAGACGCTCGCCGATGAGTCGACGTGCCCGTGGTGCGCGGACTGGTATTACCGCAAGACGCGCGAGGCGCACGGCGGTGAGGACACGGTCCGCCTCTACTATTTTGAAAATGCAATGCACAACGACGTCGCGCAGCAGTCGACATTTTACACCAATTATCAGGGACAGCTGAAGCAGAGCCTGCTCGACTGCGCGGCCTGGGTTGAGTACGGGAAGAAGCCGCTCCCGTCGACGAACTATATGTACAAGGGCGGACAGATCGAGGCAAATCCGAATATCGAGGAGCGCGGCGGTCTGCAGCCGATGGTCGATATGACGGTGAACGGAGAGCGCGAGGTCGAGATCACGGCCGGGACAGAGCTCTGGTTCAATGTGAAGGCACAGGTCCCGAAGGGCGCCGGCTATATCACGCGCGTCGACTACGATTTCTCGGAGGAAGACAACGCGGTCGCATTCGACAAGCCGTGCTTCCTGCAGAGAGGTACATTTGAGCGCACGCAGACGGGTGATATCTGCGGGGCTGTCTCCCGCGCGATCCATGTCTATGACAGACCGGGCACGTACTACGCGGCAGTCCGCGTCTGCGCCGACCGCCACGGAAGCCGCGACAGCCTGTTCACACAGGTGCGGAATATCGCGCGTGTGAAGGTCGTTGTCCGCGGAAAGGCGCCGGA
>ONSX01000122.1 GCA_900320615.1 uncultured Eubacteriales bacterium | reverse complement strand
CGGACAGCTATTTTGTCACGACTGTCGGGTACAACAGCCTTGAGGCTGTTGACCATTACATCAAAAACCAGTAGGCATTCATCCACGCCCAGGCGTCTCTGCGACGTTTGGACGTGGTACTCTGCTGTTACTGATAGAAGAAGCAGGCGGACCGGCGATGCCGGTCCGCCTTGCTGAGTGATAGAGAGAACAGGATCGGGACTTATACTGTTCTCTCTATTTTTATGATTTGTCGTGACTGCTTCGATTATTTTGAAAATCAGTCTTGACAATTCGGTTTCACAAGCCTAATATTACTTCCATAAGTTGAATAGAGATCTTCAGGGCAGGGTGCAATTCCCTACCGGTGGTATAGCCCACGAGCCGCAAGGCATGATTCGGTGTAACTCCGAGGCCGACAGTACAGTCTGGATGAAAGAAGATATGTAATTGTTTAGTCCACAAAGAGGAACGCGAAGCGTTCCGAGTCTGAGGGGCTGAATAGTTACGATATAGTAGAAATGTTTTTGCAGAAACTGCTCTGGAATATAGTTTATTCCGGAGCTTTTTTATTGGCAGATCAGTTCTCAATATTTTCCAATCCTTGTCCTGGACGATTTCCGTTCAGGATATTTTTTTATGATTATTTAGCAAAAAAGAACGCGAAACGTTCCGGGGGCTGAATAGTCATTTTGCACCATTATACGGAGGCGGAACATGAAGAGCGACGAGGAGTATATGCGGCGGGCTCTTGAGCTCGCGAAAAATGGCATCGGTTATACCGCGCCGAATCCCTGTGTGGGAGCGGTCATCGTGAAGGACGGCCGGATCATCGGAGAAGGATGGCACCGGAAATACGGCGACCTTCACGCGGAGCGCGACGCGCTTGCGTCATGCCGGGAGTCACCGGCCGGAGCAACGATGTATGTGACGCTTGAGCCGTGCTGCCACTACGGAAAGCAGCCGCCGTGCGTCGATGCGATTATCGAGGCCGGGATCAGGCGCGTGGTTGTCGGCTCTGACGATCCGAATCCGCTGGTGAACGGCAGGGGAATCGCGATCCTTAAAGGACACGGCATCGATGTGACGGAGCACGTGCTGAAGGACGAGTGCGACCGGCTGAATGAGAGCTTTTTTCATTTTATTCGGACGGGCAGGCCGTATGTCGTGATGAAATATGCGATGACAATGGACGGGAAGCTCGCAACATACACGGGAGCCTCCAAATGGATCACAGGTGCGGCGGCCAGGGCCTCTGTGGCAGAGCTGCGCCACCGATTAACCGCCATCATGCTTGGCGTGGGAACGGTCATTGCCGATGATCCGCTTCTTACGTGCCGGATGGAGGGTGGGAAGAACCCCGTTCGGATCATCTGCGATACGCATCTCAGGACGCCGCTTGAGGCGAGAGTCGTGCAGACGGCAGCGGCTGTACCGACGATTCTTGCCACCTGCTGCCGGGATGAAGCAAGAATCAGGCAGTACGAGGACCAGGGCTGTCAGGTCCTTAAAGTAAAGGAGCGCGGCGGGCACGTCGATTTAAGTGACCTCATGACGCTTCTCGGACGGCAGAAGATTGACAGCATCCTGCTTGAGGGCGGTGGAACGCTGAATGCCGCCGCGCTCTCCTGCGGAATTGTGCAGAAGCTCGAGACCTATATTGCGCCGAAGCTGTTCGGTGGAAGTATGGCGAAGACGCCCGTTGAAGGAAAGGGCGTCCCGGACCCATCGCAGGCAATCCTGCTGAAAAACAGCCAGGTGACAAGGCTAGGCGATGATTATCTGATTGAGAGCGAGGTGGTATATTCGGATGTTCACGGGGATCATTGAAGAAATCGGGACTGTGCGGCGCGTGCAGCGCGGACCGCACTCCGCAAGGCTTGAGATCGAGGCAGCGCTTGTTCTTGCGGACGCAAAGCCCGGCGACAGCATCGCGGTCAATGGCGTCTGCCTGACGGCGGCCGCTCTGAGCGGGGATTCATTTTTCGCGGATGTCATGCATGAGACGCTGGACCGTTCAGATCTTGCCTCTCTTTCTTCCGGAAGCCATGTGAACCTTGAGCGCGCCATGCGGGCTGACGGCAGGTTCGGCGGCCACATCGTCGCGGGTCACATCGATGGTGTCGGGAGAATCACGGATATCCGGCGCGACGACAATGCGGTCTGGTTTACGATCGCGGCAGGCCCCGGAATCATGCGCTATATCGTTGAGAAGGGATCCATCGCGGTCGACGGCATCAGCCTCACGGTTGCGAGTGTGACGGGCGGCAGCTTTTCCGTCTCCACGATTCCGGAGACGATGAGCCGCACGGCCCTGCGGGAGAGGAGAAAGGGAGACAAGGTGAACCTGGAGACGGACATCATCGGCAAATACGTGGAGCGGTTTGTGACACCTGCCGGAGAGCAGAAGCAATCGGGTCTCACAAGAGAATTTCTGGAAACCTGCGGATTTACAATATGAATTCCATTTTCAGGCAGAGGAGGAAAATGGCGAAGCAATCCGCCGGGACTTTAATATGAGCTTAACAAGGAGGACAGAAGATGGCTGCATTTAACACAGTAGAAGAAGCACTTGAAGATCTGAAGAATGGGAAGATCATTCTGGTGACGGATGATCCGGACCGGGAAAATGAAGGCGATTTTATCTGTGCCGCGGAATTTGCGACGACGGAAAATGTGAACTTCATGGCAAAGCATGGGAAGGGGCTCATTTGCATGCCGATGTCGGAGGAATATGTGAAGAAGCTGAATCTCCCGCCGATGACCGCGCAGAACACGGACAATCATGAGACGGCATTTACCGTGTCGATTGATTATATAGGGACAAAGACGGGGATTTCCGCCGAGGAGCGGGGCATGACGGCGCGCGCCTGCGTAAGCGAGGACGCAAGGCCGGAGGATTTCCGGAGACCCGGCCATATGTTCCCGCTTCTTGCAAGGAAGAACGGCGTGCTTGAGCGCAGCGGGCATACGGAGGCCACTGTGGATCTGTGCCGGCTCGCGGGGCTCAAGGAGTGCGGCCTCTGCTGCGAGATCATGCGGGATGACGGAACGATGATGCGGACGGAGGAGCTTTCCGGACCGGCCAGGCAGTACGGCATCAAATTCATCACGATCAAGGATCTGCAGACCTACCGGAAATGCCACGACCGCCTCATTGAGCGGGTCGCGAAGGTGAAAATGCCGACAAAATATGGCGATTTCATCGGGTACGGCTATCGGAACCTGCTGAACGGCGAGCACCATGTCGCGCTTGTGAAGGGAGATCTCGGCGACGGCGAGGACGTTCTGTGCCGCGTGCACTCGGAATGCCTGACCGGCGATGTCTTCGGATCACTCCGGTGCGACTGTGGGCAGCAGCTTGCGGCGGCGATGACGCAGATCAACCGGGAGGGGCGCGGCGTTCTTCTCTACATGCGGCAGGAGGGTCGAGGAATCGGCCTCCTCAATAAGCTCCGCGCCTATGAGCTGCAGGAGCAGGGCATGGATACGCTCGATGCCAACCTCGCGCTCGGCTTTGCCGGTGATGAGCGCGAGTACTATATCGGCGCGCAGATTCTGCGTGACCTAGGCATCCACAGCATGCGGCTTCTGACGAACAACCCCGACAAGGTGTACCAGCTGGAGGAGTTCGGGCTCGAGATCAGGGAGCGCGTGCCGATCCAGATGCACGCCACGTCGCACGACCTGTTCTATCTGCGGACGAAGCAGAAGCGGATGGGGCACATTTTAAATTATTAACAGGAGGATACGAAAAATGCACACACTTGAAGGAAAACTGGTCAGTAATCACAGCAGAATCGGCATCGTCGTTGCGAGATTCAACGAATTTGTCACGTCGAAATTGCTCAGCGGCGCAATGGACGGCCTC
>ONSX01000123.1 GCA_900320615.1 uncultured Eubacteriales bacterium | reverse complement strand
GCGAAAGCTTGGGATTCTGACACCATTCGAGAAACACGAACAGTATCTGACGGTAGCATAAAAACTGCCACCAGATCAATAATCTGATGGCAGAATTTTATTTTTTAAATTGTCTACTTGACGGGTAGCAGTTCACATAGCGCGACAGCCCCATTCGTGTTCATTTCCCTTGTCTGTGCAGATAAGCGCAAGCCTCATGCACCAGTGCTTTGTCGGTGTCATAAGTCATCGCTTCCGCGGCCTCTTCCTCCGGCAGGAACTGAACCTCCCGAACTTCTTCTGGCTGAACCGTAACCGGATCGCCATCATCGGCTTTTGCAACAAAAAAAATGACGTCCTTCGTGATACCTTCATACGGGGAATACGTGATCATCTTCCGAAATCTGGTATCGAGTTTTACCTGAAGGCCCGTCTCCTCGCGGATTTCCCGAAGTGCCGTTTCCTCTTCTGTCTCGTGATCCTCGACATGTCCCTTCGGGAGAGATGTGTGTCCGAGTGCCATATGCTCGACCAGAATCAGAATCTGTCCGTTGTGAATTGTATAAACGATCGCTCCACAACTCTTTTCATGCTTCATAAATAAAACTCCCTTCGTTTTGTATTTGGAAACCCACTGCCCTTGGGCGGTGAGAGGAGCCTTGTAAAATCGCAGCCATTAACCCTCATTTTCACTTTGCGAAAATGAGGGACCGCCGGATCACGGCAGTCCCTGCATCTTTTTTCCCGCAAGCACGGGTTTATTTTTTCTTCTTTGCGTTCTTGCGTGCGAGAGCAGCGAGCTGCTGCTTCATTCTCTTCTCAGTCGCCTTCTTGCTGTCCTTGTTCTTTCCGCCAAGTTTACCCATCTCATTCACCTCCCTGTCTGAAAGCCTGCTTCGGGCAGGCCCGGTTGTGCTTCCTGCCTGATCCTCCGGGAATCGGAGATAGCAGTTCATCTATTTGATCAAACCAGAGAGAGCACTCCGGTGTGTCCATGTAAAATCTGCGAAGCTTACACATTATAGCACGAAACGCATAATGGCGCACGCAGAAAGGATGAAGTACAGCAACGCCTGGCAAATTCCCAGCTTTCAGGAATGGGCGAGTCCATCCCTTAGTTCTGCTTCCAGCTCATCTAACGTCTGCTTTAACCGTCCAATCTCATCAAGCGCGGCCTGGCGATCCTCGTCTGTCCTTGCCTTCCGGATGCTGCGAATCAGATTCTTCTCAAGGCTGCCAAGCTTTGCGACGTAATCCGGACGCTGCCTGGACTTTGCAGGTTTCTTCCCATCCGCGACACTTCTGACCATCTTCTGAAAATCGCTCCGGCTCAGTTCCTTTGCCACATCGGATCCGTCATGACTGTCCTGATGAAAATACGCTTCTACCTCGCCGGCCAGCTGCTTCTGCTGCTCTTCCGAGAGCTTCGGCGTATGGCTGTAAGCAATGTAAAGCGTGTTCGCAGAGAGTCCGAATCTGGTCAGGGCCCTCATTTCCGGAATCAGTCTGCCGTAACCTTCGTAGCGGCGGATCTGCATTTTCGACGTGCCGGAAGCCTGACCGGATGGATTGATTAATTCCGAAATTTTTTGAAGCTTTTCATCCTCATAGAGCGGGACGTAATCACTGTCCTCTTTTTCCTTCTGTTTCTCTTCTCTCTCGATCAGCTCGCGGGCATTCTGAATTTCCGCGAGCCAGAAGTCGGCATCCTTGTCTCTTGTCTCAATATTCGCATCTGCGTGCTGGCGGAACCTGGTCTCCTCGTCTGCGGGATATGGCAGCACCCGGCACTTGATGGTTTCATTTCCAAGAATATTGCACCAGGCCTCCCTCCTTCTGTGTCCGGAGACGAGCTCGTAGCTTCCGTCTCCGAGTTCGTAGACAAGAATCGGCTCGAGTAGTTTTCCCTCTTTGCGCATGCTGTCGGCAAGAGATTCGATTCCCTTCATTGGAATATGTTTATTAAATTCGCTGTCCCTGATCCGGACGCTTGGAATATCGATGATGCTCTCTGACGATATCCTTGTCGCTGCCTCACGCAGGGAATTACGCGCACTTGCGTACCCGTTTCTTCTCGGCATTATTTGTATTCTCCTTCTCTGACGATGTCCAGCAATTCCTGCTCAAAGCGATAGACATCCTCACTGATATCAGCCTTTCTGTTAAATGCGAGCGGCGTACCCTCGACCTTCGCATTTTCGGCGGCCTGGCTCTTTCGAATGGTTTGTTTAAAGACATGGTCTCCGAAATCTTCTCTGACAAATAACTCGCCTTGTGCATCATACGTTGCTCTCGGGTTGTGCATGTTCATGACGAGATAATACTCCGGCTTATACTGCTTCGCGCCATTTGCTTTAGGCGCAGCGAGAATACGAAGTGTCTCGACCATCATGTCTACTGAATTCGAGGAGTCAATTCCGTGATACGGTGTAATGATGTAATCGGATGCCGCATATGCGAGAATCGATCCGTCATAGTCAGAAGGCGGACAGTCGAAAATGATGAAATCGTAATCATCAAAGACCGGCTCCAGCTTTTCTGTAATCAAATCGTAATCATAGCCATCATCCGGCTGCTCTGGTGAACGGGCTGTGACGTCAACGATTGCGTTCCCTGCAGGCATGATATCCATATGGACGGTCTTATCCTTGATTTTGTCTCGGACAACTGTGCGAAATTTTGTCCGTCTCCAGTGGTAGGCCGGAAATGGATAGGTCTGATAAATCGCCTCGCGCGGTGTGCATTTTCCAGCCAGCACATCCGCAAGAGAATTGTGATTGTGCGGATCGTATTCTGTATCGATCAGATAGCGGTCCGCCAGATCGTCCTGCTGGTCGATTCCGACGCAGAGAACGCGGTATCCGTCACAAATCAGAAATGCGGCCGTGTTGGCTGCGAGAAATGACTTGCCGACTCCGCCTTTTCTTGCAGCAAAAGATATAGTAACTGGCTTTCTCATAATGAACTCCTTATATTCGTCCGATTCAATAAACCGCGTCTGAAAATGCAGAACCACAGAAATTTTCACCGTGAAAATTTCTGTGCAGATCCTGCCTGTGAAAGTATTTCATCCGAAAAAAGACAGGAGAAGACCTGCCGCAGTCAGATGAGACGACCTTGCGAATGAATCTGAGAAATTATACGTGTCCTGACGCTGAAAACATTATAGCATGCTTCGATGGACAGGTGAACAGTCCTGTACAGGCGAAATAATGCGAAATGACAAGTAAATAACAGCTCATATGAGGAAGTTTGAGCTGATATCATCCATGCAAAAGCAGCAGATCAGAATGACATCTTTTGCGGTAAAGCCTGTGTCAAAAGCAATCAAGAACGCAACGATTCACAAATGCAGAAAGATTTTTGCGGTGAAAATCCGTGAAGGAATCGGCTTAGTCCTCTCTTGTTAGCCATGGGGAGAGGGGATTTTCACTGTGAAAATTTGTGGCGGAATCGGATTAACGCTCTCTTGACAGCCATGGGAAGGAGAAACTTTCACCGTGAAAATTTGTGGCGAAATCGGAATGTCCCTCTCTTGGCAGCCATAGAAAGAGAAATTTTCACCGTGAAAATTTGTGGCGGAATCGGACTAACCCTCTCTTGACAGCTGTGGGAAGGAGAAACTTTCACCGTGAAAATTTGTGGCGGAATCGGACTCCCCGCTCTTGTTAGCCATAGGAAGGGGATTTTCACCGTGAAAATTTGTGGCAGAATCGGACTGCCCCTTTCTTGGCAGCCATGGAAAGAGAAATTTTTCACCGTGAAAATTTGTGGCAGAATCGGACTGCCCCTTTCTTGGCAGCCATGGAAAGAGAAATTTTCACCGTGAAAATCCGCGCCGAGACCCGCTTTACTCTCTTGTCGGCCATAGGGAGAGAAAATTTTCACCGTGAAAATTTGTGGCGGGATCGGACTCCCCGCTCTTGTTAGCCATAGGAAGGGGGATTTTCACCGTGAAAATTTGTAGCGGGATCGGACTCCCGCTCTTGTTAGCCATAGGAAAGGGGATTTTCACCGTGAAAATTTGTGGCGGGATCGGACTCCCCGCTCTTGTTAGCCATAGGAAGGGGAATTTTCACCGTGAAAATTTGTGGCAGGATCGGACTCCCCGCTCTTGTTAGCCATAGGAAGGGGATTTTCACCGTGAAAATCCGCGCCGGGGCCCGCTTAACTCTCTTGTCGGCCATAGGGAGAGAAAATTTTTTCACCGTGAAAATCCGCGCCGAGACCCGCTTAACTCTCTTGTCGGCCATAGGGAGAGAAAATTTTCACCGTGAAAATTTGTGGCAGAATCGGACTGTCCCATCTCTTGGCAGCCATGGAAAGAGAAATTTTCACCATGAAAATCCGCGCTGAGACCCGCTTAACTCTCTCTTGTTGGCCATAGAAAGGGGAATTTTTCACCGTGAAAATTTGTGGCAGAATCGGACTGTCCCTCTCTTGGCAGCCACGGAAAGAGAAATTTTCACCGTGAAAATCCGATCGAAAAGTAGCATAAGTTCCATCAGTCAACAGCCGGGTTTTATTGAACCGTGAACAAGTAAAATGTTTCACGTGAAACATTTTACTTATTCACGCAGATAAGTCAGCCAGCCACGTATGAATCCGCAGGCCTGCAAGGCGGAGGTGCGGACATTTTCTTGGACCAAATGAGGTCATTAACAGGAGGAGGTCACGCACATGTATTCCTACGAAGAACGATTGAAGGGCCGTTCAGCTTTATATCCAGTACGACAAGAGCTATGCGTCGGTTTTCAGAGAGCTTGGATATCCACCATCTTCACATTCCATAAAACTTTGGTATAAAGAGTATGAAGAAACCGGAGGTCTGCATAAGTCTTACAGCAGTCCCAGTAGGTATAGTGATGAACAGCGAAAGACAGCCGTTCAGTACTATATTGAGCATGGGCGAAGCAAATCCAGAACAGTTAAAGTTCTTGGTTATCCAACCCGGCAACAGCTGACGGAATGGCTCAAACAGGATCTCCCTGATGAGGTTCACCATTGCACTAAAGGACAATCGTTGGTACATTTATCGAAAGAACAGAAGGAACAGGTTGCTATCGAGTTATGTACCAGAGATGGAAGCGCACAGGAAATCGCTGATAAATATAATGTCAGCAGGTACTCCGTATATAACTGGGCCTGGGACCTTTTCGGGAAAGGAAATGTATCCCCCATGCCCAGGAAAAAGCCTGATACCACTACTGTCGCTCAAGACACAGTGGATACTCTTAAACAGGAAATCGAAAACCTCCATAATGAAGCGGAAGATCTCAAGCGTACGGTTTACCGTCTGCAGTTGGAAAAAGATGTCCTTGAAAAAGCAGCCGAAATCTTAAAAAAAGATGAGGGCGTCAGTCTCGAAAAGCTGACCAACCGTGAAAAAGCAGTCGTGATTGGCGCCCTTCGTAGTAAATATAAGCTTCATGAACTTCTGGAAGTCTTCCATATGGCTAAGAGCAGCTATTGTTACCAGCAGTCTGTGCTGAATGCGCCGGATAAATATGCTGATCTCCGTGTAAAGATCCGTGCTGTGTTCGATGAATCCTCCAGCAGATACGGCTACCGTCGAATTCATAGCTCTCTCAAAAATGATGAATTCACAGTGCCCGAGAAGGTGATCCGTAAACTCATGCAGGAAGAAAAGCTTATTGTCCCAAATGTGAAGCGAAAGAATTACAATTCCTATAGAGGAGAAATAACCCCGGCTGTTCCGAACGTGATCGAACGAAATTTCCACGCAGAGCAGCCAAATATCAAATGGCTGACAGATATCACGGAGTTTCATATACCGGCAGGAAAAATCTATCTTTCTCCGATTATTGACTGTTTTGATGGGTTACCCGTTTCCTGGACTATAGGAACTTCTCCCGATGCCGAACTAGTCAATACTATGCTTGATAACGCTATCGGAACCCTTAAGGAAAACGATCACCCCATTATTCATTCCGATCGAGGTGCACACTACCGTTGGCCAGGCTGGATCGAGAGGATGGAGAATGCAGGCCTTACAAGATCAATGTCAAAAAAGGGCTGTTCTCCAGACAATTCCGCCTGCGAAGGCTTCTTCGGACATCTAAAAAACGAGATGTTCTATGGGCGATCCTGGAAAGATGTCACCATCGAGAAATTTATAACCATCCTTGATGAATATATACATTGGTACTCGGAAAAGAGGATTAAGATCTCACTTGGTGGAATGAGTCCACTTCAATACCGATAATCAGAAAGGCCCACTCAAAGAATTCAAAACTTTTATCTACCAGTATTATAGGAAAGTATCTGGAAAATGTGGCTGGTAAACAATAACAAAAAAGGATGGTTTATAAGGATGAAGATAACTCATGGGAATTATTGTTGATCGACGATGGATCTACAGATTCGACCGCTGATATTTGCAAAAGATATGCCGCACAGGATGAGCGAGTACTCTATTATCATAAAGATAATGGCGGAGTATCCTCTGCTCGTAACTTTGGAATCAGAGAGGCCAATGGCGATTTCATAGTGTTTCTCGATTCTGATAATTCGTTAATGCAAGATATGCTGGAAAAGTTAAATAACGCGATTATCGGTGAGAATAACGTGGATTTTGTTGTATATGGGTTTAATACATCTGCTTCATCACAATGGATTCCTACTGAACGAGAAGATGAATTAGCCTGAATTATTCACCGAGGTTGGATTTTGCCAAACCAACAGCTAAAATTCCTTGAGCCTGAGCCCTGACGGGCAAAGCCAGATGTTCGCCGCCGAAA
>ONSX01000125.1 GCA_900320615.1 uncultured Eubacteriales bacterium | reverse complement strand
CACGTCCATTTTCAAAATCACGGCCCGCTTCGGCGGCTTCTTCTCTATCAGGAAAATGAACTTCTCCACCGCATCCGGCTGCCCCTGCGCGATCACCTCAACAAAGGAGCCCTTGTTGCAGACACTGCCCGTGACACCGGCCTCCGCCGCGTGCCGGCTGACAGACGGCCGGAACCCGACCCCCTGCACAATGCCGTAAATTCTGATGCGTTTCGTCACCATAAGCCCGTTATCCTCTCCATGCGTCTCTTGCAAAGATCATACACCACGGACGTGTCCTGTGTCAGCTCTCCGCCAGAACAAATAAAAAGAGTCTGCCCGAGCCCCCTGATATTCGCGACCGCATGCGACTCTGAATGGTGTGTGAACTGTAACGGCCACAAAAGCGCCCCGGCGCGGACAAGCCGTACCGGGGCGCTCCCTTAAGTCCATATACCAGGCCAATCAGCTGTTATTCTGGAAGGCGGCGACGAATTCCTTCGCCTGCTCCTCCGTCATTCCGTTCTTGGCCTCGAGCTGCTTCTCATACCAGCTGTAGACCGGCTGAGACGCTGTCTTGAACGAATCGATATCCATCTCGTCAGCAGTCGTCACCTTCATGGCACCGTTCTTCTGCCACTCAGCCACAAGATTCTTGATGAGCTCGCGGTTCGTCTCCTTCTGGTACTCGACAGCCTTCTTTGCATTTGCATCGATGACCGCCTTCTGCGCGTCTGTGAACTGGTTATACGCCTTCTGGTTGATGCAGAAGAAAATGCAGTCATAGTACGCGTTCCAGGTGGAGAGATAGCTCTGGACATCCTGGACAGATGCGGAATCGATGGACGGCTCCGGGTTCTCCTGACCGTCGATCGTGCCCTGCTGAAGAGCCGTGTACGTCTCGGACCAGTTCATGGCCGACGCGTCGCAGCCCCACATCTTGTAGATCTGCGCGCACAGATCCGATGAGCTGATGCGGATCTTCAGATCCTTCAGGTCATTCACGGACTTGATCTCGTGCTTGGAGTTCGTGATCTGGCGGAAGCCGTTGTCGCCGATGCCCTCGCAGACAAGACCGTAGTCCTTGAGTGCGCTCTTCATTTCCTGACCGCCGGCGCCGTTCATGGCCGCGTCAATGCCGTCGTAGTCATTAAACAGGAACGGCAGAGAGACCGCGTTGAAGCGCTGATCGAAGTTCGCGTAAATGAGGTTCGAGTGGAACGAGCACTGAATCGTGTCGCCGTCCATCAGGGCCTGAATACCGGCGACCTGATCGCCGTTTGTGAGCTGCTCGCCCGGATAGACATCTACCTTGAACGCGCCATTTGTGGACTCCTGCATCAGAGCGTTGAAATAGTAGCCCGCCTGAGCCCAGGTGCACGCCTCACCCGGAGAGCAGTCGAAGTTCCATGTCGTCTGCGGCCACGGGTCTGTGCCTGTGTACTTCGCCGCGTTGTCGGCCGCATTGTATTTGTCGGACTCATCATAGTCGTGATAGATGAGACCGTTGGAAATAATGTTCTTCGCCTGCTCGGACGAGGTCTGGTCCGCCTTGACGAAGAGTGTGCTGATTCTCGGCACATAGGTCAGCAGTGTCAGAACCAGGAGGCACGCGACGATCATCGGGAGAACTGCTCTCGAGATCATCGGCAGCGTCACGCGGATGAACTTCTTCACGCCGTCCTTTGTGCGCTTTGCCGCATCCTCGATCTTAAGTCCCATCGCGACGAACAGGTTGACGCCGACCGGCGGTGTGACCTGACCGATGGCGAGGTTGACGGTTGCCATGATACCGAACGCGACAAGGCTGTAGCCGAATGCCTGCGCGACCGGGTACATGATCGGGATGAAGATGTACATGGCCGAGTTGCAGTCGATGAAGCACCCTGCGATCAGGAAGATGATGTTGCAGATCAGCAGGAAGACCCACTTGTTGCCGGCTGCCGCGAGAGCCGCCTCCGCCCAGTTGGAGATGCCAAAGAGCGTGCAGCAGTACGAGAACAATGATGCGGAGGCGACGATCAGCATGATGCCGCCCGATGTCTTCGCTGAGTCGATGAAAATCGGGATCAGGTCACGGAGACGGATGTCCTTGTAGACGAAGACCGCGACAATGATGCCGTAGACAACGGACACAGCCGCCGCCTCTGTCGGCGTGAAAATACCACTGTAGATGCCGCCGAGGATGATGACCGGCATGAGCAGGCCCCAGAACGCATCCTTGAAGGCCGCCCATCTCTCCTTGCCCGTGCACTTTGCGTGCGCCGGCTTGATGTTCTTCTTTCTCGCCTCGATCATGACGACAACAATGAGCGCGACGCCCATCAGGATGCCCGGGATGATACCGGCGATGAACATGCTTCCGACATCTGTTCCGACAATCGATGCATAGACGACAAATGCGATGGATGGCGGAATGACGATCGCGATCGAGCTCGACGCTGCCATGAGGGCCTCTGAGAAGGCCGGTGAGAAGCCGGACGCAATCATCGCCGGGATCAGGACCGCACCGAGGGCCGCGACAGTCGCCGGGCCGGAGCCTGAGATCGCGCCGAAGAAGCAGGAGACGATGACGCAGCAGATTGCCATGCCGCCTCTCTTGTGTCCGACAAAGCTGTCAATGAACCGGACCAGTCTTCCGGAGATGCCGGCCTTCGCCATGATATTGCCGGAAAGGACGAAGAACGGGATCGCAAGAAGCAGGAACTTACCGATTCCGGTGTATGTATTTGTCGCGATCATGCTGAGCGTCAGATTTGAGTATGCCGATGTAAAATGAGACGCGCAGAAGATCGCAGCCGCGGAGCTCGCACCGAGGCAGATCGCGATCGGAACGCCGATCGCCAGCATGACGAAAAACGAAATAAACAGTACCGCTGTGATCATGCCTTTGCCTCCTTTCCGTCCGCTTTATCTTCAAGCTCAGGCTCATCAAAGGCCCCGCTCTGATAATCAATACAGTTCTCAATAAAATGAAGTGTCAGCGAAATACCGCCGACGACGATGAACAGCCAGAACCAGCTCTTCGGAATGTGAAGAATCGGACTCTCCGTCTGATCGACGAGCATGCGCCCGATTCCCTCGACCGTAAGAACGACGGAATATACGACACAGACAATCGTGGAAATCAGGTTCAGGACCTTCTTTCCCTTCGGTCCGACACGGTCGGGCACAAGACTTAAGTTCACCAGACCTCCGTCCCTCGCAGCAACACCGGCTGCCAGCATGGAGATGAGGACGAACACAGCGACCGTGATCTCTTCCGTGAAACCGAGCGAATGCTGGAAGACGCGGCGGGCAACGACGTTGCCGAACGTGAGCACCAGCACCAGCAGAAGAGACACGGCGAGGACGACGTTCTCAACAATGACAACGTACTTCATGATCCTCTTGTAGGTCTTCATAATGCATTTCCCTCCTCGAAAATGTTGACGCGATACCCCTTAAAACACGAAAAAAATCCCTCTCATCTGCTGTTTTGCAGATGAGAGGGACGAAAAGATTCCGCGTTACCACCCTGATTCCGCAGTTTGACTGCGACACTTTTGCGCACCGACATGCGCTTCCCGATGACGGCGGGTTCCGGCTTCGCTTACTGAGTGCTCCGCTCCGTACTCCGATTCTCATCAGAGACGTGACCAAACCACCATTCGGCGTTGCTTCTCAGGGAGGATGGCCGATATCTTCGCAGACCTGCTCGCACCGCCCGCAGGCTCTCTGAACCGTTCCCGGTACCAGTCGTGT
>ONSX01000129.1 GCA_900320615.1 uncultured Eubacteriales bacterium | reverse complement strand
CTCGAGGAGGTTCCGAGAGTCCGCAAGGACATGGGTGAGCCGCCGCTTGTCACGCCGTCCTCTCAGATCGTCGGCACACAGGCCGTCATGAACGTCCTGACCGGTGAGCGCTACAAGGTTGTTCCGGCTGAGTCAAAGGATATCTTCCTCGGCAAGTACGGTGCAACGCCGCGTCCGTTCAACAAGGAGATTCAGAAGAAGTGCATCGGAAATGAAACTCCGATCACCTGCCGTCCGGCAGATCTTCTGGAGCCGGGCCTTCCGAAGTTCGAGAAGGAAGTTGCTCCGTACAAGAAGCAGGATGAGGATGTCCTGACATACGCATTGTTCCCGAAGGTCGCTGTCGATTTCTTTAAGTACAGAGACGCACAGGAGACGGGTGTGGACGTCAAGAAGGCGGACACAGAAAACAAGGCGTATCCGGTGTGACACATAAGGCAGACACGAAAAAGAACCCCGGGATTTCCGGGGCTCTTTCTCTGTAATCAGATGCGCGGGAGGATTATTTGAAAAATATCGTGGTGATCGGCGGCGGGGCCGCCGGAATGATGTGCGCCATCCTTGCGTCCGGAACGGACACGCGGGTTACACTAATTGAGAAAAATGAGAAACTCGGCAGGAAGCTGTTCATTACCGGAAAGGGAAGATGCAACTTCACGAACGCATGCACGGAGGAGGAGTTTCTGCCCAATGTCATGAGTAACAGCAAGTTTCTGTACAGCGCGATCTACGGACTGAATTCGAAGCAGGTGATGGAGCTGTTTGAGAAGTGGGGAATGACAGTCAAGGTGGAGCGCGGGAGACGTGCATTTCCTGCTTCGGATCACTCCTCGGATGTGATTGACGCCCTGAAGCGTCAGCTCGCAAAGCGCCATGTCCGTGTTCTTCTCGATACGGAGGTCAGTGAGATTGCGTGCGAAGACGCGAGTACTGGCATGGCAGAGGGGAAGAAACAGGGACAGTCTCCGGTCCGGCGCGCGGCGGGTGTCCGCGTGAGACGAAGAGATGGACATGAAGAGACGATTCCGGCGGATGCGGTCGTTGTCGCGACGGGCGGACTTTCCTATCCGTCGACGGGATCGACCGGAGACGGATACCGCTTCGCGCGTGAGCTCAGCATGAAGGTCACGCCGCTCTATCCATCTCTTGTTCCGATCGCATGCTCCGGGGAGTATATCCGGGAAATGCAGGGCCTTTCGCTTAAAAATGTCGAACTCCATATCCGCTCGGGAAAGAAGAAACTATATGACGGCTTCGGGGAGATGATGTTCACACACTTCGGAATCACGGGACCGCTTGTTCTCTCCGCGAGCGCAGAGATTGGTCCGCTGATCGGGAAGAAGGAGCTGGATGCATGGATCGATCTCAAGCCGGCCGTCAGCGAGGAACAGCTGGACGCGAGATTTGTCCGCATTTTCAGCGGAAATCCGAATAAATATCTGCAGAGTGTGCTCGGAGAACTCTATCCGGCAAAGATGGTTCCCGTCATACCGGAAATCGCCGGCGTTGATCCGGAGACACGCCTGCACGATCTGACGAGGAAGGAGAGAGAAGCCCTCATCCGTTCGACGAAGCATTTTCCTGTTTCCATTGTGACGCTCAGAGGGTATAATGAGGCCGTTATCACGAAGGGCGGCGTGTCCGTTCGGGAAATTGATCCAGGAACCATGGAGTCGAAGAAGGTCAGGAATCTGTATTTTATCGGCGAGGTTCTCGATCTCGATGCGCTGACTGGAGGGTATAATCTGCAGATTGCCTGGAGCACGGCCGCTGCGTGCGCTCGTGCTGTGACGGAAGAAGAGTCGGCGCAGAACTGAGAGACCTTAAGGAGGAGGCATATATGAATATAGCGATCGATGGGCCTGCCGGAGCCGGCAAGAGTACCATAGCCAGAATGGTCGCAAAATCAACGGACAGCATTTATGTGGACACGGGAGCTATGTACCGCGCAATGGCGCTCTACATGTTGAAGAAGGAAATCGACGGATCTGATCAGAGGGCCGTCGAGACGGCATGCGCTGACGCAGATATATCCATCGAGTACCGGGACGGGACCCAGCGTGTCATCCTGAACGGAGAGGATGTGACAGACCGTCTCCGCGAGGAGGAGGTCGGTAATATGGCAAGCCTTATCTCGGTGTACGGAAAAGTCCGCGCAAAACTCGTCTCCCTGCAGCAGGAGCTTGCCAGAAAGACGAGCGTCGTTATGGACGGGCGGGACATTGGAACGGTTGTGCTTCCAAATGCGGAGGTGAAAATCTATCTCACTGCAAGCCCTCATACGAGGGCAATCCGCCGTTTCCGCGAGCTCGAGAAGAAGAAGATCAGTGCGGGGGAGGATCCGCTGTCTCCGACGCTGGCTGCTCTTGATATTGACCGGATTGAAAAAGATATCCGCGACAGAGATTACCGTGACAGCCACCGGAAAATCAGTCCGCTGAAACAGGCAGATGACGCGGTCCTCATTGACAGCTCCAATCTGACGATCGACGAGGTTGTCATCCGGATTCTTGACATTGTCGATCAGAAGAACAGAAAGATTCATGACAAGCACATCACATATTCGGATGTGCAGAACTGAAGACGCTGCGGAGAGCGCAGGGGAGTCGATGCAATGGACAAGGTGGAAAGAAAGAATGCTTCGGGACGAGTGACGGTGGCGGAAAGTGCGGGTTTTTGTTTCGGCGTGAAGCGCGCCGTTCAGCTTGTCTATGATGAGGCTGCGAAAGACGCGGGGCACGTCTACACCCTCGGCCCGATTATTCACAATGAGTATGTTGTGGATGATCTGAAGAAGAAAGGGGTGGGCGTGATTGACGATGATCTCATTTGCGAGGACACTGGCGAAATTCCGCCGGAGGGGTCGGTGATTATTATCCGCTCACACGGCGTATCCGAGGAGATGCACAACCGGATCAGAAACCGAGGATATCGCGTGGTAGATGCGACATGCCCCTTTGTAAAAAAAATACATACAATCGTAAGGGATGCGTCCCTTGCCGGTTATCCAGTGATTATTATCGGAAATCCAGACCATCCCGAGGTTCGGGGAATCCGGGGATGGGTCAGCGGGGACTGCGCGGTGATTGAAAATGAAGAAGATGCGAAAAACATGCTTCTTCCGAAAGACAAAAAAATCGCCCTGGTCTCCCAGACAACGTTCAATTATGATAAATTTCAAGAATTGGTTGAAATAATCACGTTTTTAGGTTATCATGTAGTAGTTGCTAATACCATCTGCAATGCAACACGAGAGCGGCAGAAGGAAGCAATGGATCTGGCGGCCCGGTCGGATGTCATGATTGTCATCGGGGGAAAGCATTCCTCCAACACACAGAAGCTCTATGATATCTGCCGCAGCCAATGCGCGAATACTTACTACATACAGGATCAAAGTGATTTACAAAATATAACTATCAGTTCCGAGAGCAGA
>ONSX01000134.1 GCA_900320615.1 uncultured Eubacteriales bacterium | reverse complement strand
GCGAGCCATCATATATCCGCTGAGCACGCATTAAATCCGGAAAATATATTCCAATTATACGTTATGTCTGTACTCGTACGGAAGGACCTTGACCTGGTTATAGCTCGGGCAGTCCCTGACCCACTCGAGAGACTCCTTGACGATGGCCGTCTGCATCGGGATGTTGTTCGGCTCACCGGCATTGGATCCGATCGGTACGTGCGGGGCCGTGATTCTCGGCGCACCCTGCTGACGCGCGATCGGCGGCAGCGCCGCGATGACGCAGCAGCTCATGCCGGCCTCCTCGCAGCAGCGCGTCACGATCGTCGCGGAGCGGTGGCAGGTACCGCAGCCTCCGGTGCAGAGGACAATGTCGACGCCCTGCTCCTTCAGCTTCCGCGCGATCTCCGGACCGGTCTCATTGCGGAACTTCTCGACATTTCCGCCACCTCCCATGAATGTGTACGTCTCCTTCGGAAGTGAGCCGATGAAGCCCGCGTCCACGAGCTCGTGCAGGCGGTCAATCGGGAACATTGCGTTGACGTCCTTGTTGATATCCGAGTTATCGAAGCCGCCGTGCGTGACCATCAGCTCGCTGGACGGCGTGTCGAACGGGATGACTCTGTAGGAGAAATCACCCGATGTATTGAACGGTACCTGGCTCTTCTTGTGGATGCCGCCCGCTGTGATGAAGGCCACCTTGCACTCGCTGAGCGGCTTCTTCAGCTCCGTGAAGACGGGCTTCGGTATGACAGGTACAAAAATCTCTGACTGCATTCCCTCTACTGTCGTAAGACTCATAACAACTCCTCCTTAAAATGCAAACTCAGCGCTCCCTCAGATGCTCTCCACCGGCAGCTCTGTTTTCCCTGGTGCGTGCATACACTATATCAACTCAGCGCTCCCTCAGATACTCTCCACCGGCAGCTCCGTCTTCCCTGTGACATGCATACAGGAAATATATAGCTCCGCGTCAAGTCCCTCCTTAAGCGGCATATCGGTGAATACCCACCGTCTCGGAACCGCCACGGTTCCGAAATTATGAACCATCTCCACCTTAACTGCCGTGTCGTTGACCTCCGTGACCTTTCCGCCGATCAGAACAGGAAAGATCTCCTCCGTCGGATCAAGTCCGGCCGTATCGTAGTCGCACGGGTTTTCCGTGATCTGCACATAGCTGAAAAAGAACTTCAGAGAACTTCCCGGCTCTATGCCTTCATTTTCAATGATCATCCGTCTCGGGACTGTAATGACGCCGAGGCGCCCGTGGAGATGGACCTTCACCAGATCTCCGTCGAGCTCCTTGACCAGTCCGCCCATGAGAATCGGATTGATCAGATAATCCGGTCTCGTCATCAGTGCAGCGTTCCGCTGTCAACAAGTTCGGTCTTTGAAAGTCCAAGAAGATCATTGTTGGCATTGATGACATCATTGTTCCACTTCTTCGGTGCGGGCTTTACCTCTACACCCGCCATCTTGTTCTTGAGCATCTGGATCGCACGGGCCGCGACCTCCGGTGTGACGCAGGAGCAGCCGGCGATATTGTTCTCGAAACCGCCCGCATCCATATTTTCCTCGACCATCGCCGTCGCGTACTTGTTGCCGACGACGAGCTGGCCCTGGTATGCGCAGAAGGAGACGCCGACAACCGGGATGCCGCGCTTTCCGGCTTGTCCGATGTGCTGGATAAAATCGATGTGGTTATTGCCGAAGCCCTCTGTCGTGATGATACAGCCGTCGATATCGAGCGTCTCAAGCAGTGTCCCGAGCCGCTCGGAGACCCACATCTTCTCGTCGTTGACCTGCGGTGACCCGACAAATACAACGCCGATAAGATCGAGCTCCGGGTCTGCCGCGAGGCCCTCGACCAGTGGCTCGCGGATATAGTGGCGGGTCATTTCCTTCGTCGCAGGTCCGATGCAGGTGAGCGCGTGGATCGAGCCGTCGCGGACCTGGTTCGGTGTCAGCATGATCGGCACGTTGCCGCAGTCGACGTTCTTCTGGCCGCCCTTGACGCCGCACGGCTCGATCGGGCAGATGACGTTGTCGTGCATCGCGCCCTGGCCCATGATCTCCTTGACGAGGACGACACGCGGGTTGCCCTCGCGCCGGCAGTCCTCACAGAGCTCCTCGCGGACGACCTCGCCGTCATACTTCTTCAGCTGATCGCGGACCGCCTGAATGATATAATCCTCGCATTTGTGGGCTGCGAACGGGCCCGGGCGGGTCATGCCTGACTTCCGCGCGATGACGGCGTGGCAGCGGATAATGATGTCGTCCTTGTCCGCGCAGCCCGGGTGACCGAAGTACATTTTCTCATCGAGATATCCTTCAGAGGAGCCGAACTCATGGACCTGGACGCCGTCCTCATCGACGCCGGTCAGCATGAAGACGACGCCGTCGGCGACCTTCGTGATGCCCTCGCCGAGCTCACCCTCGACCTTCGTCGCGATCGGGCAGACATCCATGATTGTGTTCGTGTAGACGTGCCTCTGGTCCGGCTTGATGACATCGAGCGCGAGGCTCTTGCAGAGCGGGTCCTCCTTCACGGCCTTCTCGACGATACTGCCGTCGATTGTGATTGTGCCATTTTCGATCTTCGTCTCATCGCCGATCACGACATCCGTGATCTTCATATGCTTCTTGACAAGCGTGCGGATGACCTTCTTCTTTCCCGTCGGAGCGGCCGGTGCTGCGCCTGCCGGAAGTCCTGCCGCGGAAAATGGCGCAGCGCCTGGTCCCTTCGGAAGCGGAATATCAAGTGTGAAGCCGGAGAGCTTCTCCGCCTGGTCGATGTGGATGTGGAGCATGCCATTTTCCATGGATGCCTGCGGAGCCGGAGCGGCTTCCTCTGTCGGAGCAGCCGGTGCCTTTTCCGGTGCCGGTTCCGCCTTCTCCTCTGCAGACACCTCATTTACATGATCAAGGACGTCCTTTGTGATCGGCGTCAGCGCCTCGACGTCCTTCGTCAGTGTGCTGCCGAGGACCTGCTCGACGGTCAGGCCGTCGTCACTCAGCTTCAAAAGGCCCGCCTCCTCCATGTCGTCGAAGATGTCCGGATCCTCGAGGTCCGCCTCGCTGATCACAAGTCCCTTCTGTCTGCGGCAGCAGAAAACT
>ONSX01000136.1 GCA_900320615.1 uncultured Eubacteriales bacterium | reverse complement strand
GATGAGGTTGATAGGGCAGAGGTGGAAGCACAGCAATGTGTGCAGCTGACTGTCACTAATCGGACGAGGATTTGACCAGTGAGGCAAAAGAGCGGGAAGGCCGCACTTCTGCAGGTCTCGGTAGCGCAGGTGCATGGCACAAGTGCCATGCAAGAGCAAAGCACAAGTGCTTTACAATGATCGTATATGCGGTTTTGAGGGTGTGTTTCTTGCACAGGAGCTCTCAGAGGAGAGCTCTTTTTTTGATACTTTGATTTTCACACTGCACAGTCATACAGTAAATCCGCGCCGGTTGACCGGCTGATTCAGAGGGGAAAGATTATATGCATCCCTGCCCCGGCTATTTTGTTGTATACTGATGCAGTATAGTTACCTTGAAATTATGTGATGTGACAAGTCTGTCCGGCTGCAGCAATCAGAGCCGAAGCCGACAGAGAGAGAATAAGGAGAAAGATAAAAAGTATGAATTACTGGAAGAGCCGATGGGCAGGAGCTGCCATTGCATGGCTCGCGCTGACATGCATAATGACCGCATGCGGGACAAGCAGTGCAGCAAATGAATCCCTGACATCTGCAATGGCAGAGGAGAACGGCGCTGTGTCCGGCACGGCAAGCGACGCGACAGGGAACAAGCTTTCCGGGGATCCGGCGGCCTCCTCGTCGGGAGACAGCCAGTCTGATTCTGAGAATAGTCAGACCGCCGCAGGGAGCAGCGATCTCACATCCGCGAGCCGCGACATCTTCGCGATGGACACCTACATGACGGTGAAGGCCTGCGGCGCAAATGCGGATCAGGCTGTGGATGACGCGGAAAACGAGATCAACCGTCTAGATAAGCTCCTGTCTACGGGCAGCGACACCAGCGAGGTGTCGGATATTAACAGAAATGGTGGGGGGTCACTTTCGTCCGATGGTCAGTACCTCATGAAAACGTCACTTGCGCTCTACAGGAGCACGAACGGCCTCTTTGATGTTTCCATTTATCCGGTCATGGAACTCTGGGGGTTCCCGACAAAGGAATATAAGGTTCCGGACGCAGATGAGCTTGCAGCCACACTGAAACTGGTTGATGCGTCAAAGATCGCGTACGATGAGACGACAGGTAAGGTTTCATTTGCTCAGAAGGGCATGGAGATCGATTTTGGCGGTATCGCCAAGGGCTACACGTCGTCGCGCGTCATGGAGATCTTTCGGAAGGACGGCGTGACGAGCGGTCTCGCGAATCTTGGCGGCAATGTGCAGGCGCTTGGCACAAAGCCGGACGGCAGCAACTGGCGCATCGCGATCCGCGACCCGGACGATGAGAGCAAATATCTCGGCGTTCTCTCTATTGCTGACCGGGCGGTGATCACATCAGGCGGCTATGAGCGGTACTTCAAAAAAGACGGAAAGACCTACCACCACATCATTGATCCGAGGACGGGGTACCCGGCCGAGAGCGGGATCAAGTCAGCGACGGTCGTCAGTAGTGACGGAACGATGGCCGATGGTCTCTCGACATCACTCTTCATCATGGGTGTCGACACTGCGGAGAAATACTGGAGAGCGCACAGTGACGAGTTCGATATGATTCTCATGGACGACGACAATCAACTGTATGTGACGGAGGAAATTGCGGATGATTTCACAGGCAATTATGACGTGACCGTCGTGAAAAAGGGGGATTCGTGATGGCGGGGACATCAGGCAGTCCGGCTGAAGGTGCGCCG
The DNA here is from genome assembly GCA_900320615.1 of uncultured Eubacteriales bacterium. GTDB lineage: Bacteria > Bacillota > Clostridia > Lachnospirales > Lachnospiraceae > Chordicoccus. Next base: position 1,339 of record ONSX01000136.1, on the reverse strand, counting down.
CCAGGGGACGCATCAGATACATCTTCCGCGGATAACGCGAAGACAACGAAGTGGCGCATGGACCTTCTGTTGATTTTCGGCATGGTTCTCATCGCCTGCCTATTTCTTGTCATCCGGCATGTTTCGCGCGAGTCCGCTATAAAAAATGAGAAGAGCGATTCCCTCGTCGTCACCGCAGAAGTCAACGGAAAGGTGTGGGGATCCTGGAGTCTTGACGAGAACCACGTGATCGAGATCGATACCGATTACGGTCACAACGAGCTTACGATCAGAGACGGCGCCGCGTATATGACGGATGCCGACTGCCCGGACAAGTACTGCATGCAGATGGGGAAGGCAATGCGTACAGGCGACAATATCGTCTGTCTGCCGCACAAGCTGGTGATCGGGATTGCGTCTCCGCCAGCATCGGATGCGGGCGGCAGCTCAGACCTTGATATTGACACGGTCGCGAGGTGAGGCATGATGCCATGCCTGAGGCGGGGACAAAACATTTACCGGAAAAATAGATGCGTGATATGCGCAGGAAATGAGAAAGGCACAGAAAGAGCGGCATGACAGAGCCATTAGTTTCTAAAACAGAAAAGAGCAGGAAGAAGTCCGGTATGTCCGGAGGAAGAAAGGCGGCGTATTGCGGTATGCTCACAGCCCTCGCGCTGATTTTCAGCTATGTGGAGGCCATTCTTCCGATCCAGATCGGGATACCGGGAATCAAGCTTGGTCTCGCGAACCTTGTCGTGCTGATGGGCTTTGAGTTTCTTGCACCTGGCGAGGTGCTGGCCGTCTCGATTGCAAGAATCCTTCTTGCAGGGTTCCTCTTCGGCAGCGGGGCGGTGATTCTGTACTCACTGGCAGGCGGACTTCTAAGCTTTCTGGTTATGCTGGGTCTCCGAAAGACCGGTTCATTTTCCGTGGTCGGAGTCAGCGCAGCGGGCGGCGTGACCCACAACATGGGACAGCTCATCGTGGCTTGTCTTGTCGTGCAGAATATCAGCCTTGCCTGGTATCTGCCGGTCCTCGTGATCGCGGGGACGATTACAGGCGTGTGCATGGGCATGCTCTGCAAGTGGGTTATGCGCGCGGTAAAGCGTACGCCTTGATGATATATGTTGGGGAATCCGGCTCCGGACGAGGATGAATGGGACGATTATTCAGTCGACGTCAACGTTACAAAAAATATGGCGAGAAAGCCCACGGTTTTACCCGTGGGATGAATCGCTTTGAAAAAATACAAAAACGTAGAACAAATGTTTGCATTTTTGCATGTAATGTGATATCATATACACATGAAGACAGTATATAAAGAACCCAAACAACCGTATCATTTCTGAACTATCAT
>ONSX01000137.1 GCA_900320615.1 uncultured Eubacteriales bacterium | reverse complement strand
GAAATCAGCGGATGTAGTATTAGCAATCACGCGCGCAAGGGTTGTTTTTCCCACACCAGGCGGTCCATAAAAGATGACCGAGCTGATCCGGTCTGCTTTTATCGCACGGTAAAGAAGCTTATCCTTCCCGATAATATCCTCCTGCCCAACCACCTCATCCAGAATCTGCGGGCGCATTCTGGCAGCAAGCGGAGATTCCTTTTCTTTCCGGCTCTCCGCCGCATATTCAAAAAGATCCATCTGCTTTTCCACCGTCCTTTACCTGCATTCTGTATCTCCATACAGTTCTTTATCATACTTAAAGCCCCAGTTCATAATCGCATAGAATACCGGAAGCAGGTCTCTTCCCATTTCCGTCAGGGAATATTCCACGTGCGGTGGAATCTCGTTGAATTGCTTTCTCGTGATCAGACCATCTTCTTCAAGTTCCCGGAGTCCCTTGGTGAGCATCGTATTTGTAATACCTAGAAGGTCTTTCTTCAGTTGCCCGAACCGGACCGTATCATAAATGCACATCTCATACATAAGCTGTGATTTCCACCTGCCCTGCAGCATTACAAGAAGCGGGGTGACGGGGCAATGCCCGTCCTCCGTTACAATTCCCTTCTTTATATTCACCAGGTACTCAGGATAGGTCATATACTCTGCAGGTTTTTCTTCTTTTTTTGCTGCCATTGTTTTCCTCTCAGCACTGTTTAACTCCCGTCTCTAAATCTTCTTCCGGCTTAATTGTACATAAATGATACTATATGCAGGCAGACAATCACGGGTACATATTTTCTAACATCATATCATATATTATACAGGATTTATTTACCTTATTATATATATTTCCCGGTAATGCTCTCAGTAAACTGTTTGATTTCGTCAGGAGTGCCACTCGCAACGATCCTGCCGCCTTCCTTTCCGCCGCCCGGTCCCATGTCGATAATGTAATCGGCATTCTTAATGACATCAAGGTCATGCTCAATGACAACGACAGTCGCCCCATGATCAATCAAAGTCTGAAAAACATGCAGCAGTGTCCTCACATCCTGCGGATGCAGTCCGATCGTCGGTTCATCAAAAACAAACACGGAGTCGCTCTGGCCCTTCCCCATCTCGCTGGCAAGCTTCAACCGCTGCGCTTCACCGCCGGAAAGTCCCGGTGTTTCTTCCCCGAGGGTCAGATAGCCGAGTCCTAAGTCGTGCAGCACCTGCAGGCGCTGCTGCAGGAATTTAAGTCCGCCGAGCGCATGCAGCACCTGATCCACACTCATATTCATGAGTTCCGGCAGACTATATTCATTTCCGTCCTTTGCCTTCCTTCGGATATCAAAAGCATCTCTGCTGTACCGGGAGCCCCGGCAGTCCGGGCAGGGAATCTTCACGTCAGGCAGGAATTGGACGTCCAGCGAGATCTCCCCTGTTCCGTCACAGGTCGGACAGCGGAGTTTTCCCGTATTATAAGAGAAATCTCCGGCCTTTAAGGAGCGTTCCTTTGCGTCCTTTGTTTTCGCATAAACTTTTCTGAGTTCGTCATGGACATTCGCGTACGTCGCCACGGTCGAGCGCACATTAATGCCGATCGGCGTCGCGTCGATCAGCTTGACCTGTGTGATGCCTTCCGCTTCAATGTTTTTCACATGTGCCGGCAGCCTCTGCCCGCTGATCTTTGCCTTGAGCGCCGGAATCAGGCTTTCGAGCACCATCGTCGTCTTTCCCGAGCCGGAAACGCCCGTCACTACGGTAAGCCGTCCCATTGGTATCCGCACATCCAAGGGGTGCACCGTATGAATCTCCCCTGTTTCCAGATGTATGACACCTTTCTCAAACATCGAATCCTTCTGCAAAACAGGACGGATTCTTGCTTCATACTGATCGGATAGGAACGGCCCGATAACAGACCGCGGATTCTTCGAAATGTCTTCGATTGTTCCCTCGGAAATCACCGTCCCGCCGTCTGCTCCGGCTCCTTTTCCCATCTCGATCATCCAGTCGGCGTGCTTTAGGACCTGCGTGTCATGATCGACAATGATGACGGAGTTCCCATCCGCCCGCAGATCGTCCATCACGCCGGTCAGCCCTTTGAGATTATAGGGGTGCAGACCGATCGACGGCTCATCAAGAACATAGAGGACGCCGGTCGTACGGTTGCGGACTGCTCTTGCGAGCTGAACGCGCTGCCTTTCACCCGTGGAAAGCGTCGAGGCTGCCCGGTCAAGCGACAGGTAGCCAAGGCCAAGGTCCATCAGTCGCTTTGAGACGTCCATGAAGGATTCACAGATATTTTCCGCCATCGGGCGCATTTCTTCCGGAAGAGAAGCCGGAACCCCCTGCACCCAGGGGATCAGTTCCGAGAGCGTCATTGCTGCCGCCTCATCCAGACCAATGCCCCGAAGCCGCGGCGCGCGGGCGGCTTCCGAAAGCCTTGTCCCATGGCAATCCGGGCAGATATCCTCTTCCAGATATTTTTCGAGCCGCTTCATTCCCTTCTCGTCCTTAACCTTGGCAAGGGAATTCTTCACGGAATTAACCGCGCTGTAATAATTAAAATCCATCTCTGCAGGTTCCAGCGTGTTCGGATTGACGTAGTGGATGTGGTGCTTCTTCAGCTCGCCGTGATAAACAATCTCTTTCTCCTCCGGCGTCAGATCACGGAATGGAACATCTGTCCGCACGCCCATCGTCCGCACGATATCCTTCATCAGCGACCACATGAGTGTCCCCCAGACGACGACTGCACCTTCGTCTATCGTCTTGGAATCATCCGGCACCAGTGCTGCCTCGTTCACGGTCTGGACGACTCCTGTTCCGCCGCAGGTCTTGCAGGCACCAGTGCTGTTGAAGGCAAGCTCCTCCGCGCCGGGACCATAGAATTTCGCGCCACAGACAGGACACGTAATTTCCTGCATTGCCGCGACAGAAAGAGACGGAGGGCAGTAATGCCCGTTGGGACAGCGGTGGCTCGCAAGCCGGGAAAACATCAGCCGCAGACTATTGAGCAGCTCCGAT
>ONSX01000141.1 GCA_900320615.1 uncultured Eubacteriales bacterium | reverse complement strand
TCCGGCACCTGAAGCGCAAAATACAGTGCGGCACAGCCGCTCCCGACGATCAGCACATCTGTTTTTATCATGTTCAGCTTCTTTCCGCGGCACTGCCGCCTGTCTGTTCTGCGGTTCTCCGGACCATTGCCATGGAGTCCCGCTGCCTTCGCAGATCCGGAATTCTCCGGAATACGCATATCCCGGCGGATACATGAGGCCCGGATCCTTCTGATTCCGGGCGGGATGTTCATCTGCCGTGTGTTACAGTCCCGGATTATAGCATCGCCCGTGCGATCTGACAAGACATATTTTTACACATGTCTTGACACCTCCCTGGACAGTTACTATACTGTGACACATGCCGGGCCGGATCCCGGCGGAAGCTGTCACGCCTTTTCGCATACTGCGGCGCATGCAGAATACTCTTGAAGAACACTTTAGAAAGAAGGACAAACCATGACCACACGGGAACTCCAGGACAGAATCATCGAACTGAAAAAGGAAAAGGATGTGTGCATTCTCGCGCACGCCTACCAGAGTCACGACATCTGGGAGGTCGCCGATTATATCGGAGATTCCTACGGGCTCAGCGTGCAGGCCGCGAAAGCCCCGCAGAAGACGATCCTCATGTGCGGTGTCCGCTTCATGGCCGAGACCTGCAAGATTCTCTCGCCCGGGAAGCGCGTGCTGCTCGCAAACGCTCTCGCCGGCTGCCCGATGGCCATGCAGATTAACCGCAAGCAGGCCCTCGAAATGAAGAAAGCCCATCCGGGTCTCCCGCTCGTCGCATACATCAACACGACCGCTTCCTTAAAGACGGTCTGCGACGTCGTCGTGACCTCGTCCTCCGCCGTCCGCATCATAAAGAGCATGCCGGAAAATGAGATGCTCTTCGTCCCCGACTGCAATCTCGGCGGCTGGATTCAGGAGCAGATTCCGGAGAAAAAACTCCACCTCATGAAGGGCGGCTGCCCGACCCACATGCGCATGACGGCCCGCGATGTAAAGATGATAAAGGCCATGCACCCGCATGCGCTCGTCCTCGTCCATCCGGAATGTCTGAAGGAGGTCGTCGACCTCGCTGACTATGTCGGAAGCACAACCGGCATCATGAAATATGCGAAGGAGTCCGACGCGAAAGAATTCATCATCGGCACAGAGGCAAGCATCGTTCAGCACCTGCAGTTCGACTGCCCGGACAAGAATTTCTATCTCCTCTCAAAGGAGTGTGTGTGCCACAATATGAAGATGACAACGCTCGTCGATGTCCTGCATGCGGTCGAGGGCACCGGTGGCGATGAAATCAGTCTCCCGGACGATACGATCCGCGATGCCAGAAAATGCATTGACCGCATGATCGAGCTCGGCGGCTGAGACGCACAGACCGCGCAGATGCATGTCGGCGCGTCTCTAGGCAGGTTGTCCGGCGCGTTTTGTTCTTTCCTGCCTGAACGCCTTCCGGTACGCCTGTCGGCATGAACAATTCCAGACAGAAAGCATGCTGCATATCCTGCATCTCTCCCGCAGTTCAGTACGCCCCGTCGACAACGGCGCGGTTCTTGCCGGTCGCCTTGGCGCGGTACATATGCCGCTCGCAGCGCTCGACGAGGCTGCCGACCGAGTCTGTTTCCCGGATGGCCGTGACTCCCACGGAGGCGGTCACCCGGATGATTTCTCCTCCGACTTCGATCTGAGTCTGCCTCACAATATCAAGGAGGATATGCCCGATCTCACTTTCATCGCCTTCGTAAAGACCCGTGAAGATTCCTGCGAACTCTCCCGATTTCCATCGCCCGACGATAGCTCTTCTCCGGATGTTCTTCCGGAAATTATCCGCCAGTTCCTTCAGATAGAGATCCCCGACCGGTCTGCCGTAGCGGTCATTGACCCGCTGAAAATTGTCGAGATCGGCGGTTGCAAGCAGAAACGGCTGGCCGTAGCTTCTGCACTCCTCAATGCGGCTGCAGATATAGCGGCTGAGATATGTTCTGTCCGGAAGTGCCGTCAGCGCATCATATGTCTTTCCACTCGCGCTGCCAAAGCAGGCATTCCCTTCATTTTCCGAGAGAGCTGAAATTTCCCGGAATATTTCTATTCCTCCGACAATATGGCCATTCTGCCGGTACGGGTAGGTCATGACGAGCACAGGCACGCGATGCCCGTCCTTATGCATGAGGCGCACCGCTACCACGCGGTGACGGCCATCGTAGATCGTTGCCATCAGAGGGCACATCAGGTTGCAGATATGCCGTCCTTCGGCGTCGATGTGGTCAAGTCCCGATTCATAGCAGGCCTTCCCGATCATGTCCGCGCTCTTGTAGCCGGTGATGCGCATCGCACCGTCACTCCAGAAGAAGATTTTGCGATTCTCATCGACACAGTACACGCCTTCCGGATAATCATTGATAATGTTCAGATAAAGATCACGCTCATCAAATGTCATGTGACGTCACCTCCTTGCGGCAGAACGCCGCCGGGCCGCCTCCTCAGGGACATCTCAGGGACATCTCAGGGACATGCCACGCAAAAGGCTATTTCTGTTTTCATCTTACCACCAAACAGAATTATTTTCATCCGGTTCGTCACCACAGCGCACGCGCACAGAAGTTCGTCCCACAGGTATTGCATTTCATGTTAACATGTGCTAACTTATGTTCAATTCCACCGTTTTTATTTTACCGCGGTTTTAAAATACAGGAGGTATTTTATGGAAATCAGACAGTCCGCCGAGGATTACCTCGAGGCAATTCTTATGATCAAAGAAAGAAAAGGATATGTGCGCTCGATCGATGTCGCATCGCAG
>ONSX01000143.1 GCA_900320615.1 uncultured Eubacteriales bacterium | reverse complement strand
GAGGGCCATAGCCGCAAGGCTCAGGTGAATCTCGAGGACCTGTCCGATATTCATTCGGGACGGGACGCCGAGCGGGTTAAGAACGATGTCCAGCGGACGGCCGTTCGGCAGATACGGCATATCCTCGACCGGAAGCACACGGGAAACGACACCCTTGTTTCCGTGACGACCGGCCATCTTGTCGCCGACAGAGATCTTTCTCTTCTGCGCGATGTAAATGCGGACCGACTGGTTGACACCTGTCGGAAGCTCATCGCCGTTCTCTCTTGTAAAGACCTTGGCATCAACGACGATACCGTACTCACCATGCGGAACCTTGAGTGATGTATCACGAACCTCGCGCTCCTTCTCACCGAAGATCGCACGGAGCAGGCGCTCCTCAGCTGTCAGCTCTGTCTCTCCCTTCGGAGTGACCTTGCCGACGAGAATATCCCCGGCCCGAACCTCCGCGCCGATGCGGATGATTCCGCGGTCATCGAGATCCTTCAGAGCCTCGTCACCGACGCCCGGGACATCTCTTGTGATCTCTTCCGGCCCGAGCTTCGTCTCACGCGACTCACACTCGTATTCCTCGATATGAATGGATGTGTAGACATCATTCTGAACAAGTTTTTCAGAAAGAAGAACAGCATCCTCGTAGTTGTAGCCTTCCCACTCCATGAAACCGATCAGCGGATTCTTGCCGAGTGCAAGCTCTCCGCCGCAGGTAGACGGACCATCAGCGATGACCTCGCCCTTCTCGACGCGCTCGCCCTTGCTGACAATCGGCTTCTGGTTGTAGCAGTTGCTCTGGTTAGAGCGAAGGAACTTCGTCAGATGATATCGGTCGACTGTTCCGTCGTCGCATGTAACCACAATATCGGTTGAAGACACAGAGCTGACCGTGCCTGCGTGTCTTGCGATCTGGCAGACGCCGGAGTCCACCGCAGCCTTCTCCTCCATGCCTGTGCCAACTGCCGGAGCCTCTGTCGTAAGAAGCGGAACAGCCTGACGCTGCATGTTAGATCCCATGAGGGCACGGTTCGCATCGTCGTTCTGCAGGAACGGAATCAGCGACGTCGCGACTGAGAAGACCATCTTCGGAGAGACATCCATGTAGTCGAACACCTTGCGGTCCCATGCCTGTGTCAGCTCTCTGTAGCGGCCGGATACATTCTTATGAACAAAATGTCCTTCCGCATCCAGCGGCTCAGAGGCCTGCGCCACATGGTAATTATCCTCCTCATCCGCCGTCATATAGCGGACTTCCTTCGTGACCTTCGGATTCTGCGGATCACTCTTGTCGATCACACGGTACGGTGCCTCAATAAAGCCGTACTGGTTGATGCGCGCATAGCAGGCCAGAGAGTTAATCAGACCAATGTTCGGGCCTTCAGGCGTCTCGACCGGGCACATTCTGCCGTAGTGCGTGTAGTGAATATCGCGGACCTCGAATCCAGCGCGGTCACGGGACAGACCGCCCGGGCCGAGTGCGGAGAGACGTCTCTTGTGTGTCAGCTCGCCGAGCGGGTTGTTCTGATCCATGAACTGAGACAGCTGGGAAGATCCGAAGAACTCCTTGATCGCGGCTGTGACCGGCTTGATGTTGATCAGAGACTGCGGCGAAATCGTGTCGACATCCTGCGTCTGCATGCGCTCGCGAACGACTCGCTCGAGTCTGGAGAGACCGACGCGGAACTGGTTCTGAAGCAGCTCGCCGACAGCACGGATACGGCGGTTTCCGAGGTGATCGATATCGTCCCTGGTGCCGATGCCGTACTCAAGATGCATATTATAGTTGATCGAAGCGAAGATATCTTCCTTCGTGATGTGCTTCGGAATCAGCTCATGGATGCGCTTCTTCAGTTCTCTCGCAAGATCCTCACCGTCAAGATTCTGATCCAGAATCTCCTTCAGAACCGGATAATAGACGAGCTCAGTGATCCCTGCGTCCTTCTTCTCCTGCTCTGTCATATTGATCCAGGTGCCGATATCGACCATCATGGAGGACAGAACCTTGATCGGACGATCCATTTCTTCGACATGAAGCCATACATACGGCACAGCCTCATTCTGGATCTTGTCCGCCAGCTCAGCCGTGACGACCGTGCCAGCCTCAGCGATCACCTCGCCAGTCTGCGTAGACGTGACATCCTCCGCAAGCTCAAATCCTGTGATGCGGTTGCGAAGAAGAAGTTTCTTATTATATTTATAGCGACCCACCTTCGCGAGGTCATAGCGTCTCGGGTCGAAGAACAGATTGTACAGCTGTGTCTCCGCAGAATCCACTGCGAGCGGTTCACCCGGACGGATCTTTTTGTACAGCTCAAGAAGACCCTCGGTATAATTCGTAGCCGGGTCCTTCGTGAAGCTTCCTTCAATCTTCGGCTCATCGCCGAACATATCGATGATTTCCTGATTCGTACCTACGCCGAGGGCGCGGATCAGGACGGTAATCGGAACCTTTCTCGTCCGGTCAACGCGGACATAGAAGACATCATTGGAATCTGTCTCGTACTCGAGCCATGCGCCTCTGTTCGGAATGACTGTACAGGAGTACAGCTTCTTACCGATCTTGTCGTGCGTGATATCATAATAGATGCCGGGGGAACGAACGAGCTGGCTGACAATGACTCGCTCGGCGCCATTGATGATAAAGGTGCCGGTATCAGTCATCAGA
>ONSX01000144.1 GCA_900320615.1 uncultured Eubacteriales bacterium | reverse complement strand
TTTCCGGAAGCCGGGAGCGGCGGGCGTGACGCCGAGAACCGCGCAGGGCAGCTCGTAGAGCATGAGGGCAGACCACGCATGGCAGTCGGAGCGGCTGTCGGTCCCGTTCTCGACGCAGGTGCTCATGTGCTCGCGGACCATTTTTCTCCAGAGATTCCAGAGCTCGTCGGTCTTCTCGTACCAGCCTGTTATCTCGAGAGCGCGGAAGAGATAGAACATATAGGAGACGGACGACTGCGCCATGTCCGGATTTTCGACCGTGGCCTCAAGCATCTTTCGTCCTACCTCCGGCGTGACCAGGCCCGTGAGAACGGCAAATACCTGCGGATGCACGGAGAAGTCTTTAACTCCCGGACCGTCCTCGAGGAGAACTGTGGAATGCCCCTCGGCGTCGGTGTAGGTTCCCATCGCATGCCTTTTCACGGCCTCAAGGACGCTGCGGGCCCTTGTGCGGTATTCCTCGGCGACACCTGTTCTGCCGATAAAGTCGGACATGTCTGCGGCCTTCTTAAGGCCATAGGCATACAGAAGACTCTCCATCGTGAGCGCGCCCGTTCCCTTATTTGTCGCGGACGGAACACCCATGGTGCCGTTCCACTCCTTTGTCCAGTCAATAAATGACCAGTACGTGCTTCCGATGAGCGGGCCACCGACCTTTCCGACCATGCCGTTTTCAGCGATGCAGCGGCCGAAGAATTCAAGCACCTGGTCGATGGCGCCCCAGTTCCGCCTCACGAGGTCGCGGTCTCCGAAGTACATCATGTGGTCATAGACCATCAGGATATAGTAAATGGAGAAGCCGGGGATGACGTTGCTCTTCTGAGTCGGCGCATCGGAATTTGTGAGGCCGTCCGGTCGCTGGGAACGGCGGAACGCCTCGATGGCCTGCCGGGCCAGTCTGTCATCTGCAGAGACGGCGTAGGTGTACAGGATTTCCTCCCGGCCGTCCATCGCGTACTGGAGCTGCTCATAGAACGGGCAGTCCATGTAGGTGTCGTGCATGCAACGTCTTAATGTCCGGAGACTGATGTCCCAGATCGGCGCATAGCCCGGGTCGGATACAGTGACGGCGGTCTTCGCCTCGAGCGGATAGCCGGTCTCCGTGTAATCGAAGCGGTCGATGCGGAGCGGGGCTTCATGTGTCACGATCTTGAGCTGAATAAAGCGGAACGTGCGGAACCAGAAGGGCTCATAAGCTTCCGGCTGCTGCGCATTTCCGTATCCGGCCGCGATATAGCTTGAGGTGTGGCCGTAGAGCCGTCCGTTCACGGAATCTGTCCGGTCCCCCTTGACCGGAAGATTATTTGATGCGGCGCCCTGCGGCGGATAGGCGTAGCACTCCGCACAGACTGTGGTGATCTCTGCGTTCTTTCCGCCCTCGAAGGCATAGTGCAGGAAGCCGCATTCCTCGACATCAGAGGAGATTTCAACGATTTCGGTAGTATGCGCCGGTACCTCGACAGATCCCCGGCCGGCGAGCATAGCCTCCCACTCTGCCTTCACCTGCGCTTTGTCAGCCCGCGCGGTCTGTCTGATTTCTTTGATGCCTGTAAAATGCATGTCCGTATTCTTCATGTACGGAATTGTTCTTTGTACAAGGTTCCCGGGCGCGTCGCTTGTCGGAATGTCCATGATGTCCTTAGGAACAGCTTCGTCCCAGGCACTGTCATCGTAGCCTTTTTCGCGCCAGCCGGCGTATTTGTCCGTCGCGCGGACATGTTCCTGCACATGGATCGGCGCCGGCTGCGATTCCTCATCGAGAACTGTGATCTCGCGGTTGACCGAGCATTTCCAGCCGGACTTTCCCTCAAGATGGACCGGTCCCTCGATGTCTTCGATATAAAGCTGCGGAAGCGGGCTGCGGAGCAGACTGTCGTTGCTGACCGGCATGCCAAATGAGAGATTCGGCTCCGGATAGCGGAGCACCTCGACGGCCAGTGTGTTTGTTCCCGACTGCAGATAATCGGTCAGGTCCGCCTCATCGACGAACCACTCCTTGAGATCGAGTGCCTTCTGTGGGCCGTCCTGGACGAAGATTCCGTTCACATAGAGCTTGTATCTTGAATCCGCGGAAATGCGGATCCGGCAGGGCGCCTTCATGGCGTCATCAGCTATTTCGAATGCTTTTCTGAAATATACAATTCTTGCCTGGGACTTGTCGTGCTCTGTCCAGTCGGGCGTCCAGATCCAGTTGGTTGCCAGTATCATAGAATATACCTCCGGAATTCATTTTATGCTCTTAGTATACTCCGTAGGCCCTGCGAGGTATGACGCGCTTTTGCGCTTTATGTTCTTATTTTGGCGTTTATATGAAAGAATATGTGCCCTCGTTAATTTCCGGTAAATTGCCCGAAACCCCTTGACTCTTTTCGCCTGGCTTCTTATAATTGCGTTCTGCGTAAGGAGGACTGGCAGCGTATGAATCTGGATCTCACGAAGGGAAATCCGATGAAGGTCATCTGGGAGTTTATGATCCCGCTTTTCATCGGCAATATTTTTCAGCAGCTTTACAATATGTGCGACACGATCATCGTCGGCCGCTTTGTCGGCGCGGGGGCACTCGGCGCAGTCGGCTCGACGGGCACGATCATGTTTCTCGTCATCGGGTTTTCGACGGGCCTTACACAGGGGTTCACGGTCCTCACG
>ONSX01000146.1 GCA_900320615.1 uncultured Eubacteriales bacterium | reverse complement strand
GAGATCTTCATGAACATGATCAAGGGAAAGGCATCTGAGGAGGAGATCGAAGAGCTCGATGAGGCGGCCGCTCTCGAGGATGTGTCGCACATGCCCGCGCGAGTCAAATGCGCTCAGCTCGGCTGGAGAACGCTGAATGAGATGATGGAAGAGGACGAGAAGGGCGACGGTCACAGGGATTGAGCGCCTGCGAAAAAGGATAAAAGGCCCTGCCGGCGTTGCAGGGTCTTCTTTTTATGCGATTCGGAATGGATGTGAACGGCAACCGCAGTTTCCGGGTATCCGCACGGGATTTTCTGTGATAAAATGTGAAAAGCCTCCGACAGGGGAGCTGTCGGAGGCTTTTCTGGGGAGTATAAATAATTAATAAGGGGTTGTAAAAAAATTATTGAAGGGTAAATTCTTTTACAAGGATGATTATACAAGCCCCGATCGGGAAATGCAACATAAAATTAACAATTTAATGCCTTCGCAAATATCTGTCTGAGGTCCGCAGAGCGCATCCTGCTCCTTGCGGGCGAGTTCACGGCGAGGTCATTTGACACTCTCTACGACGAGACGAAAAAAATTGCGTGGGAGGAGTTTCTCCCGAAAAATGCAAAATTCTGGGTCACGAAGGCGTCTTCCGTCCGGTCGAAGCTCTGCTCGCCGTCCGACATTCAGTCTGTCATGAAGAAAGCCATGGTCGACCGCATGGGAGAGCACTACGGGATGAGGCGGTTCCCGGAGGACGGGCCGGCCTATCCGCTCCGGGTCTCGATCAAGAAAGATGTCGTCACGGCGGCCTTTGACACGACGGGCACTTCGCTCCACAAGAGAGGGTACCGCGTATCCCCTGTGATTGCGCCGATCTCGGAGACGCTCGCCGCGGCGCTGATCGAGCTGACTCCCTGGCATTCGGACCGCGTGCTGGTCGATCCGTTCTGCGGCTCAGGCACGATTCCGATCGAGGCGGCGATGATGGCAAGAAATATTGCGCCCGGGGCAAAGAGAAGTTTTCTCGCCGAGGACTGGAGCTCGATTCTGGCTTTTGAGAGTTGGGGGAAAGCCAGACAGCGCGCAGCAGAAGGCGTTAGAAAGATTACGAAGGATGACGTGGACATTCAGGGATTTGACATTGATCCTCTGGCAGTCCGTTACGCGAGGGAGAATGCGCGCGAGGCTGGAGTTCTTGACTTAATTCATTTTCAGACGAGAGATGTCGCGAAGCTCAGCCACCCGAAGAAGTACGGCTTTATCATCACAAATCCGCCGTACGGTGAGCGGCTCGAGGATAAGGCGGCACTTCCGGCGCTCTATGAGACGATCGGACGCGCGTATGCGGGGCTTGACAGCTGGTCCATGTATCTGATTACCTCGTATGAGGATGCGGAGCGCTATATCGGGCGCCGCGCGGACAAGAACCGGAAGATTTATAATGGCATGTTGAAGACATACTTTTATCAGTATCTGGGACCGAAGCCGCCGAGGAGAGAGAAAAGGCAGGAAGCGGCGCGAGGCTGAGAAATAAAAGCGATGGCATGCAGCCTGTGCCCGTAAGAGCGCGGCGGACTGGGAGATAAGCAGAAAAAAGGAGAAAAAGTTCAGATGAAGACAGAACGAGTGATATTTGCGACGGGCAATCCGGGAAAGGTGAAGGAGATCCGGGAGATCCTGCGCGATCTTGACATCGACGTCGTGACGATGAAGGAAGCCGGCTATGACATCGATATTGATGAGAATGGCAGTACATTTCTTGAAAATGCACTGATCAAGGCGAGAGCGGTGGCTGCGGCCTCCGGAGAGATGACGATGGCTGATGACTCCGGCCTTGTCGTCGATGCGATGAACGGTGAGCCGGGTATTTATTCGGCCCGCTGGATGGGAAGGGACACGTCCTATCACATCAAGAACCAGGCGATTATCGACCGCCTCGAGGGACTTGAGGGAGATGAGCGGTCCGCGCGGTTTGTGTGCGCAATCGCCTGCGTCCTCCCGGATGGGAGAGAGCTGACTTCCGAGAAGACCTTTGAGGGATGGATAGGCTGGAAAGAGACGGGAGAGAACGGATTCGGCTATGATCCGATTTTCTATCTGCCCGATCTGAAGAAGTATTCCGCGGAGCTTACGCCTGAGGAGAAAAATGCGAGGAGCCACCGCGGAAAGGCGCTGCGTGACATGGAGGCGCAGCTCCGGGCACTTCGCGCGAGAGGTGAGATCTGAGAATACCTGCAGGCGTGATCAGGCGGGCACCCTGCTGGAGTGGCGGGACAGGAATACAAAGCAGAAAGGATAGGCAGACAATGAAGATACTGGCGGTGAGTGATACACATGGAGAGATCACGAATTTCAGGAAGGCGCTCGCAAAGGTGAAGCCGATTGACTATCTGTTTCACTGCGGCGATGTGGAGGGCCAGGCTGATCTGATCCGCCGCCTCGCGGGCGTGCCCTGTGCCTTTGTGCGGGGCAACAATGACTTCGACAATGATCTCAATTATGAGGAGGTCGTGGAGCTCGGAGGGCACCGCTTTCTCATCGTCCATGGTCACCGCCACGGCGTATACTGGGGAACAGGTGACTTAAAGGAGCGCGCGAAGGAGCTTGGCTGTGACATTGCATTGTTCGGGCACACGCACCGCCCGATGCTCGATGAGTCGGATCCCACGGTTACCGTCATCAATCCGGGATCGATCACCCTGCCAAGGCAGGAGAACCACCTTCCGAGCTACGCCGTTATCGAGATCACACCCAGGAAACAGGTTCTTGTGACCATCAACTATCTCGGTCGGGGACAGAGGACGCATCGGTCGTTTCTGTGGTGAGCCCGCGCTCTTAAACAGGAAGCACCTACGGGGTGTGGCTCAGTTTGGCTAGAGCGCCTGCTTTGGGAGCAGGAAGTCGCAGGTTCGAATCCTGTCACCCCGATTTTCCGTAGATCCGATGCGCGGGTGTAGTTCAACGGTAGAACACCAGCCTTCCAAGCTGGATACGTGGGTTCGATTCCCATCACCCGCTTCGCTTGTAAAAGCGTCCGTTCTTGCCGGTTCAGCCACAGTAAAACCGGTCAGAGTCGTAATTCTATGTGCTTGTAGCTCAGCTGGATAGAGCAACGGCCTTCTAAGCCGTGGGTCGAAGGTTCGAATCCTTTCAGGCACGTTATGGTGGGTGTGGCGCAGTTGGTTAGCGCGCCAGATTGTGGCTCTGGAGATCCTGGGTTCGAGTCCCAGCATTCACCCTTTGCAGTTGTAAACGCTGTCCGGTCGGACATGCGATCAGCCGGTCGGCGAGGCCGCAGCAGTCCGGCATTTACCTTGGGCTATCGCCAAGGGGTTAAGGCACAGCACTTTGACTGCTGCACCGTTGGTTCAAATCCAACTAGCCCAGCTTTGGAGC
>ONSX01000149.1 GCA_900320615.1 uncultured Eubacteriales bacterium | reverse complement strand
TTCAAGACCGGCTGTGATCTCCTTGAGGGAGTTGCCGCTCTTGACAAATTCTGCGATTTCCTCATCCGTCATAGCCGGCTGGTTGACACGCTCGATGCCGTCCGCGCCAAGTACGCACGGAAGAGACAGACAGACATCTTCAAGTCCGAACTGGCCGTGCATCATGGTCGAGAGCGGAAGAACCGCCTTCGCGTCATGGAGGATGCAGCTGCAGACATAAGCTGTCACAATGGATACGGCATAGAATGTCGCGCCCTTCAGCTTGATGACTTTGCCGCCGGCGCCGTGAACGTCGGAGAGAATCTCCTCGTGAGACGGCATGTGGAGCTCCGGACGAGCCGCAATGTACTTGTCGAAGTTCTCACCGTAGATAGAGCAGAGAGACCACGGAATCATTGCTGTCGCACCGTGCTCGCCGAAGACGTTCATGTGAATGTTCTTCGGGCTGACACCGGCGAATGTGGAGACCTCGTCTCTCAGACGTGCTGTGTCAAGCAGGCAGCCTGTGCCGATGATCTGGTTCTCCGGGATGCCGGAAAGTTTCATGATTGTGTATGTGACGATATCGACCGGGTTCGATACGATGACGTACTTCGCGTTCGGGGACAGAGAAGCGATCTGCGGGATAACGCTCTCGATGATGGAGACATTGCCCTTCGCGAGATCAAGACGGGACTGACCGGGCTTGCGGGCAGCACCGAGTGTGAAGATGATGATGTCTGAATCCGCTGTGTCCGCGTACTCGCCGGCGACGCATTCTGTTGCAAATTCAAGGACGGATGTACCCTGACGGATATCAAGCGCCTCGCCCTGTGCCTTCTCCTTGAAGATATCAACAATGACAATCTTGGATGCCAGAGACTGGACTGCAATTGTATGGGCAACAGCAGATCCTACTCTTCCTGCACCGATAACACTGATTTTTACTCCTTTGTTCATAGCTTCCTCCATATGCGTACTACTTTCCAGTAATTCTAGTACAAGGAGATTGTACACTTTGAGAAACTTCATTTCAAGCCTTTGTTGTGCGGAGTGCCTTGACAATGAGATATGGCGGTGATAAGTTTTAGATATTATTCAGAGCGGGAGAACATCCATTGACACAGAACCGTTTCTTCAACTTTTTCTTTTTCGCATTTACAGGCTTTACCTTTTGCACGGTAAGGTCTTGTCGGTGTGACTGAAAAAGGGAAGAGGAGACATATGCAAGCCCTGCAGTCCATCGACTGCAGGGCTTTTTTTTCGGATCAGGACCGCACAATCGGAGAGGAGAAGAGGAATGATCGTAATATTAAAGGACAACCCGGACAAGGAACAGTTAGATGGACTGATGAAGTGGCTCAAAGAGCAGAACATCGACGTGCATCCGACAGTCGGCTCAAGGCAGACCATTCTGGGACTGATCGGCGACACGTCGTCGCTCGATATGGACCTGATTGCGTCGCTCGATATTGTTGAGGATGTCAAGCGCGTGCAGGAGCCGTACAAGAATGCAAACCGCAAATTTCATCCCGATGACACGGTCGTGAAGGTCGGCGACGTCACAATCGGCGGCGGGAATCTGACGCTGATCGCGGGGCCGTGCTCGGTCGAGTCCGAGGAACAGATCGTCGGAATCGCGAAGGCTGTCAAGGCCTCGGGAGCGACTGTTCTCCGCGGCGGCGCATTCAAGCCGCGCACATCGCCCTATTCCTTCCAGGGGATGCAGATCGATGGCATCCGTCTCCTGCTGAAGGCAAAGGAGGCGACCGGTCTTCCGATCTGCACGGAGATCATGGATGCGTCGCAGCTCCCTCTCTTCGAGGACATTGATATCCTTCAGGTAGGCGCGCGCAATATGCAGAATTTCTCTCTTCTCAAGGCGCTCGGCAAGACGAGAAAGCCGATCCTTTTAAAGCGCGGCATGGCGGCGAGCTATCAGGATCTCCTGATGAGCGCGGAGTATATTCTGGCCGGCGGCAATCCGAACGTTATTCTCTGTGAGCGCGGCATCCGCACCTTTGAGACCTATACGCGGAATACGCTGGATCTGGCGTGCATTCCGTCCTTAAAGATACTGACACATCTCCCGGTTATTATTGATCCGTCTCACGCGACGGGCAAATCGGCGCTTGTTCCTTCTATGGCCCGCGCGGCGGTCGCGGCAGGAGCGGACGGCCTCATCATTGAGGTTCACAACGATCCGCCGCATGCAAAATGCGATGGCGCGCAGTCGCTGACGCCGGCGGTCTTCGACCGTCTGGCGAAGAACCTGTTCGAGATCAAGGCGGTCGCCTGCGATGACCGGAAGCCGGTCGTCATCCGGTGAGATGTCCCGCATAAGATGCGGCATGGCGCG
>ONSX01000150.1 GCA_900320615.1 uncultured Eubacteriales bacterium | reverse complement strand
TTTTCTCGACCAGTCCTTTCTCTTCGAGCCGCTTGACAATCTTGGTAAAGTTACTTCTGGTAATACCGAGGCGCTTCGCGATAGCCGTCATATTATCCCTGCGCTCTTCGTTCTCGAGCAGGTATTCCACAACCTGAATCTGCGCGTAAGAGTAGGTTATTCCTTCATATTCCATTTTTTCGGTTTTATAAACTGCCGCGTAAATATTTAAGTATACTTTAGTTATTGTTTCCATTGGAAACAATAACTTTGTATTCTGCTTCCTGCGGCCGGGGAAACAGGAACACAGACGCACAATTTGGGGAGACAGGGGGCGGAAACCGGCGGCCGGAGTTTCCGTAAGATGTATTATGGAGGAGTTTGTATGAAACATTCAAAACGCAGGGTCATGGCTTTGCTGATTGCAATCGTCATGATACTGGCAGGCAGCATTGGCGCGCATTTCGTCAATACATCCGGCGGCACGGTGAAGGTATCGCGCATAGCCTTCGACACAGAGAAAGGTAAACTCAGCGGTCTGCTGTACCTTCCCAAAGGTGCGTCGCAGAGCAGTCCGCGGCCGGCTGTTGTTTTGACGCACGGATATCTGAATTCCGCGGAAATGCAGGATGCCAACGCAATCGAACTCTCACGGAGAGGGTACGTCGTACTCGACATCGATATGTATGACCACGGACATTCCAGGATCAATCGCGACAAGTATTCGGGTACGGATTTCTTCAGCCTGTGGAGTGCGTTCTGGACAAATTCAATCTATGATGCCGTGCAGTATATCTATGAGCAGCCGTATGTTTTGAAAGACGCGGACGGCAACGGTATCATCGGCGTAACAGGACATTCGATGGGCGGCTTCTCGACAACCGTCGCTCTTGCGAAGGACGAAGCAGACTACGCGTCGAACGGATTCAGAAAGATCAGCTGCGGCCTTTCCGAAGGCTCTGATTTCTCGTATTCCGGTATCGTCGGTGTAACCGCAGAAGCGGCAGACAAGGCAGGCGGCGGCCGGATTATGGGCAAGGTCGCGGCAAGGTATGATGAATTTTTCTTCAATGATCCCGAAACCACGGGCGGCACAGTACGCCGCAAAGACTATGTGGCGACGCCGGACGCGAAAACTTTCCTTGAGCAGGAGTCCCCGGCTGCGGATACCTGGTATGACACCAGCGACGGCGGAAAGAGAATAATCTATGAGCCTTCGCAGACGCATCCCTGGAATCATTTCTCCAAAACAACGACAGCCGATGCCATTGACTTCTACCAGACCGCTTTCTCCGGTTATACAGATGGCATCTCAAATATTCCGTCCTCTTCTCAGACATGGATGTGGAAGGAAGCACTGGAATGTCTTGCTCTGATCGGATTTGTACTTCTGATTGTTCCGCTCGCAGGGCTTGTACTGAAACTGCCTTTCTTCTCGAAGTCTGTTACGGGTGAGCCTGTTCCGCAGCGGCAGGAAGCAGGAACCGGTACGAAATTCGCGGGATTTGCTTCTCTGGTATTTATGATTCTGCTTCCGGCGCTGTTTTTCACATCCCTCTGGGATGCGGATCATACAGAAACCGGCATGAATATTCTCTTCTTTGCCGGTATAATTTTCTGCGTCAGCGGTATCTATGCGGTCATATTATCGCGCAAAGAAACCGCGTATCAGAAGAATTTCCGGACCGGCGGAATCTTCGTCGCAGTTTCCGGTGCCTTACTTTCACTGGTAATAAGGACGCCGATGTATCAGGATCTGACAAAATGGACGGCACCGGCCGTAAATAATATCGCGTACTGGACCATTGCCTGCGCGCTCATTTCTCTTCTCGGTATGAGTGTGATCTATGTCAGCAGTAAGGCGAAAAACGGTACCGGCTTCGATGCCTACGGAATCACTTTCCGCCCGGCCGTGATCGTTTCCTCATTTGCGGCAGCACTTCTGACCGTAGTGGTCAGCTATGCAGTCCTGTTCCTTGTAGACAAGCTCCTTCTCACGGATTTCCGTATCTGGACTTTTGCCTTCAAGACCTTTGACGCTAACATTCTGCGTGCGGTGTTCAGGTACTGGCCGACGTTCTTTGTATACTATCTGATCTCCAGCGCGGCTGTCTTCGTGAATACGAACACGGAAAAGCTGCAGGGAATCAAGGCTCATCCGGGTGCTTCTCTCTCCGGCATTGTGCTGATTGCCATGGTGCCGACACTGTCGATTGCGGCCTGCTTCAGCCGGGCGCTTTATAAGCGAACCGGTAATGTCTGGCTGCCGGCATTTCTGAATTCGATGCTCATGACGGTGATGACAATCGCTAACACGACGGTTTATTTCCGGTAAAACAATTCTGCCCGGGACTTGATTTTTTATCCCGATGAGATTATTCTCTTTTTTAAATATTCGCGGAAGCAAAGGCGTTTCGGTAATGCATTTTACCGGAGCGCCTTTTTCAATTGGCAGCGTCTGTTTTGCAGCTTCCGCAGGGCCGCAGCCGCCGGGGAGGAACAAACAGCAATGAATACAGCGGAATTACTTGTAAGGTGTCTGGAAAATGAAGGCGTCCGTTTTGTCTTCGGAATTCCGGGAGAAGAAAATCTGGAAATCATGAAAGCTCTGCACCACTCGAAGATCCGGTTCATCACGACAAGGCATGAGCAGGGAGCGGCTTTTATGGCCGACGTTTACGGACGGCTGACCGGAAAAGCAGGTGTCTGCCTTTCCACCCTCGGTCCCGGCGCCACAAATCTGGTGACCGGCGTTGCTGACGCGAACAGCGACGGAGCGCCTCTCATTGCAATCACGGGACAGGTCGGTACCGAACGGATGCACCTGACCAGTCACCAGTATCTTGATCTTGTCGGCATGTTCGAGCCGATTACAAAAAGGAGCAAGCAGATCGTCCGCCCGGATACGACGAACGAAATCGTCCGGATCGCTTTTAAATACGCGGAGTCGGAAAAGCCCGGCGCCAGTTATATTGACCTCCCCTGTGATATCGCGGCGATGGAAGTGCCGGAAGGGCCGGGGCGTCTCATGCTGACACACCACCGCGCGGCTCTGGAACTTCCGGATGAAGACAGTGTCGCGCAGGCGGCATCCATGATCCGGGAGGCAAAGCATCCTCTGATCCTCGCCGGTCACTCGGCGGTCCGCAACAACGCGTCCGGAGCGCTCCGCATGTTTGCGGATAAGCTCTCTGTCCCTGTCGTAACGACGATGATGGCTAAGGGCGTCGTTCCGGACTCCGATCAGAACTGCGTCGGCACGATCGGCATCCCGGAGACGGATTATCCGGATAAGGCGCTCGTGCAGGCAGATCTTGTGATCGCCGTAGGATACGATATCGTAGAATTCGCGCCGCGCAAGTGGAACGGGGATTCCTCTCACAGAATTATCCACATCGATGAACGCGCCACGCATGTGAATAAACTTTATCAGCCCGAAATCGAAGTCATCGGGGATATCAGCGCCTGTCTTGAAAAGATCGCGGAGCAGTGCAGTCCCTGTCCGGAGCCTCTCTGGGCTTACAACATCCGGAGGGAAAGACTTGAAGACGCAGGGCGTTTTACAGACGATGTCTCCTATCCCGTGAAGCCGCAGAAGGTCATCTCCGATATCCGCCGCGTTCTCGCGGATGATGACATTCTGCTCTGCGACGTCGGCGCGCATAAGATGTGGGTTGCGCGGGATTACCCCTGTGAAGAGCCGAAAACCTGTATCATCTCGAATGGTTTTGCGACGATGGGCATTGCGGTTCCGGGCGCTGTCGCGGCAAAACTGATCTACCCTGACAAAAAGATTCTCGCGGTCACAGGAGACGGCGGTTTTCTGATGAACTGTCAGGAACTGGAAACCGCCGTGCGCATCGGCACAAATTTTGTCACGCTGATTTTCCATGACGGCAGCTACGGTCTCATCAAGTGGAAGCAGGAAAACCGCTATCATGAAAGCTACGATGTCGATTTCGGCAACCCGGATTTTGTAAAGCTTGCGGAAAGCTTCGGCTGCAAGGGTTACCGGATCAGCCGTACGGAGGATCTTCTTCCGGTGCTTGCGGATGCGTTTCGGCAGAAGGTACCGTCTGTTATCGACTGCCCTGTGGATTACCGCGAGAATCTGAAGCTATCGGAGCAGCTGCAGGCTCTTTCGGCCTCTTTAAGGTAAGCACGCAAAACAAGCCTCTTCATCTTAATACAATCTTAACATTGCAGCATGGATACCCTGTTTCCTTTTCATCGCAATAAGGTACAATATCAGGATGGAAGGGAGCCATCCAATGTTCAGAAACAAATATTTGTACCGGTTATCCACGTTCCGGATTATTCTGTTATCCTTTGCGGGAGCTATTCTGACCGGTGCGTTTCTTCTGTGCCTTCCATTCGCAAGAAGAGGCGCGCCTGTCAGTTTTCTTGACGCTTTATTTACCGCGACGAGCGCGGTCTG
>ONSX01000151.1 GCA_900320615.1 uncultured Eubacteriales bacterium | reverse complement strand
TGAAACACCATCCGGCAGTAAGAATGTACGATGTGGTTTTTAAAACTACATATACCATACACCAGAACATCAACTATGTCAACATGTAGTTTTGAAAACTATGTGAAAGATCTGTAAACTAATTATGGCCAGGTGAGCGAACGGGTGGGAACTGCATACGCGTAGAAGACAGCAGCGTTACTGCACACGATATGACACATGAACGGCGCGCGACGATTCTCTGGCTCGTCGCGGGAACATTTGTGATGGCAGCGGCGACAAATCTCTTCTTCGTGCCGGCCGACGTCGTGGCGGGAGGCTTCACGGGCCTCGCGATGTTTATCCGGCATCTGACGGAGCCGATGGTTCCCGGAGGCATTCCGGTCTGGGTCAGCAACGTCGTCCTCAATATTCCGCTGATGATTGCCTCCGTGAAAATGAGAGGCTGGCGCTATATTCGCCGGACGCTTTTTGCGTCCGCATTTTTCTCGGTATGGCTCGCGGTCATTCCGGACTTTGCGATCTCGGGCTCGGATCTCTTCCTCGCCGCGATTCTGGGCGGGCTTCTTATGGGAGTCGGCTGCGGCATGGTCTTTCTCGGCCGCGCGACGACGGGCGGAACGGACACCCTCGCTGCGCTGATCCAGAAGAAGGTTCCGCATCTGCCGGTCGCGAAAATCCTGCCGGCTGTCGACGGCATCGTCATTCTGATGTCGGTGTTCATTTTCGGCGTGGAGAAATCGGGCTATGCGATCGTCTCGGTTATTCTCTCGGGAATTGTGGCGGACCGCTTCGTCAGCGGTCACAGAAACGCATGCCTTGCGTATATCATTTCCGACAAGTACCTGACCATTGGAAATGAGATCATGAAGGAGCTTGACCGCGGCGCGACTGTCGTGCCGGCAAAGGGCATGTACACGTCCGAGGACCGGAACATGCTGATCTGCGCGGTCTCGATCAAGGAGAGCGTGATTTTGAAGGATATCGTGGCGGACATCGATCCGACTGCCTTCTGCATCATCACGGACGCGGAGGAAATACGCGGCGAGGGGTTTCTCCGCTATACGCATGATGAGCTGTGAAAAAGACCAAAAGAGGGTCGCGCGTTGCGTGACCCTCTTCCTGTCATGAATTGTCAGATACCCTTTGTCAGCTTTTCATATTCCTCCGGTGTGATTTCCGAACCTCCCTCGGTCGGCTTTGTCTCATTCAGGATCAAGCCGACATGCGAGAACCATTTGCCGGGAGCGGCGCCGTGCCAGTGCTCAACGCCAGGCTTGACCACGACGACATCGCCCTTCTTCAGCTTCCGGACGGGACTGCCCTTCTCCTGATAGCAGCCCTCTCCATCTGTGACCAGCAGGACCTGATATCCGAAATGCGTGTGCCAGTTGTTGTGGGCACCGGGGCCGAGGGTCACAGCACCGACAGAGCAGTGGCTCGGATGGTTGAAGCCGAGAATCATGTTGAGATAGGCCTTGCCGTGGAATTTATCCTCAGGAGCAGGTTCACCCGGACCGAACAGGGCTGCCTCCGGCGATGTGAAGGTATCGCCGGAGTCCCTGGCTGAGACAGAAGGTGTATCCTCTGCCTCCGGTGTCTTGTCGGTGTCACTCGCCCAGGTGTTGTGGGCAGGCTGACTCCGCACCGTCTTAAGGAGTGTGTCCGGGAGCTTTTTTGCGAGCTCCTCGATGGTCCAGTGGCCCTCTGTTTTCTCAATCCGGTCGATAACGCGGGAATCTGAGTAAAATTCGATGCGGCCGCCCGCAGTCACGCCGAAGACCTGACCGGTGATATCGCTGCAGTCCTTTGTGCAGAGGTAGCCGAGAAACGGCGCGAGATAAATGGGGTCTCCGTGCTGATGATTGATCGATGCGAGCTTCTTCGGGTCGAGCGTCTCGCCGGTTGCTTTTGTCAGAGTATTCACGGTTTTCGTGAATTCCACCTCGTGGCCCGGTGAGGCGGCCTGCGGGCAGTAGGCATTCACCGTGATGTTGTACTGCAGGAGTTCCTCGGCGGCGGACTTCGTCAGTCCGACGATCCCTGCATTTCCCGCGCTGTACGCACAGAGGTTGGAAATGCCGACCCACGCGTCGGACGCGCTGTTTAAAATGGTGCCGCCGCCCTGCTTGATCATGTAGGGAACGGCGTTGTGCATCGTGAGAAAGGCACCCTTCATTTTTGCCTGCGTCATCATGTCCCACTGCGCCTCGGTTGTGGAGAGGACGGTGCCCTGGCCGAGACCGGCCGCATTATTGACAAGAATATCGATCCGGCCGAAGGCGGAGATCGCGGTGTCGATCAGGCGCTTCGCGTCGTCCGCCCTGCTGACGTCCGCGTAGCAGGGGACGGCCTGCCCGCCCTCCTTGCGTCGCCGCGCATCGCGATGAGCTTCTCCTGCTCCGCCTCCGGGAGATCGGTGTAGGATGCGCGCACCTTCTTCATATCGAGCGGCTTCCGGTTATTTGTGACGATAGCGGCGCCATTTCTTGCAAAATACAGGGCGATGCCGCGGCCGATGCCCTGGCCTGAGCCGGTCACGACGACAACCTTACCTTCAAATCGTTTCATGCTATTCCTTCTTTCTGTCTTTGTTCATTTCTGGTGGCCTTCTTGTCCCTGCGACTTTTGCAGGCGTTCGGGCAATCAATGAACTTCCTACAAACGTAAGTATACTTACAATATGAAAACGCAAATTTCATAGAATATTTGTACTGCATCGTTATGAAATCTGCCTGGTTACGGCTCGTTAGGCCGATCCGTGAGGCCCTCTGTGTGCTCCCATGATGTTACCTGCGGATATTCTTCTCCATCCGCTCCAGAATGTTCGAGAAAACCTGCAGCTCCTCGCTGCTGATCCCCTTCAGCATGAGCTCGTCGTATTCCTTCAGGCGGTCCGTCATCCGCACGCTGGCGTCTCTTCCCTTCTCGGTGATGATGAGCTGTTTTGCCCTCGCGTCCTCGGGGTCGTCCTCCCGGCGGATATAGCCGTTTTTCTCCATGGTTTTCAGCATGGTATTTGCTGTCGAGCGGCGGATCGAGAAGATCTGCTCGATCTCCTTCTGGCGGACGGGGTGGTCCATGTGCTCCGTCAGATACTGCAGGATCCAGCACTGATGAATCGTGAGCGCGCCCTCCGTCCGGCTGATGTCCTGATTAATCTGGCGCTGGTACTGGTTCACGACGACGCCCATGTTGAGACTGATATACGGTGTGCGCAAGCGGTGCTCCTTTCATTTGTAAGCATACTTACATATTAGCC
>ONSX01000155.1 GCA_900320615.1 uncultured Eubacteriales bacterium | reverse complement strand
GCATGTACCAGATCGTCGTGCAGAGCGATGGTGACGCTTACCGTTCCGAGAGAGACAAGCTTCAAAGAAGGAACGAATCGGAGCTTGAGGAGCGGTTCCGGCAGCTCGGCGGCACAATCTTTATTTCTCATGAAAATGGGTTCCGCATCTTTGCGATGGTCCCTAGAACACAGAAAGAAATGACAGGTGCTTCCATTGAAGCTAATCATCAGGTATAAAGGATACATACGCAAGGGAGAATGAAGACATGAATATCGCAGTGATCGACGATGACCCGCTCATCACAGTCGCTCTTAAAACCATTCTGGAGGCCGATTCGGAGGTGTCCGTCTGCGCATCCGGCGGAAACGGCGAAGACGCGGTCCGCATTTTCCGCGAACAAAAGCCCGATATTCTTCTCATGGACATCCGGATGAAGGACATGGACGGCCTCACTGCAGCTGAAGAAATCCTCCGCGAGGATCCGTCCGCGAAGATTCTTCTGCTCACGACATTTCTCGACGACGAGTATATTGTCCGGGCGATCCGCGCCGGGGCCCGCGGGTACCTGCTCAAGCAGGACTACGCAAGCATCGTGCCCGCACTGAAGGCCGTCGCCTCCGGCCAGACCGTATTCGGGAAGGACATCAGCGACAAGATCCCGGAGCTTATGAGCAGGAAGCCGGAGGCCGGCCTTGAGCAATTTCCTCTCAGCGACCGGGAGAAGGCAGTCATCGCGTGCGTCGCGGACGGACTCTCAAACCACGAAATCGCGGAAAGCCTGCACTTATCCGAGGGCACGGTGCGGAACTACCTCAGCGTGATCCTGGACAAGCTCGAGCTCCGCGACCGCACGCAGCTTGCGGTCTTCTACCTGAGGGGCGGACGAAGGTGACCCGGTTGCCGCACACATGCCACCCTGAAATGCAGACAGCCTTGAATATCAGAGCGGATTTCGTCCGGGACTTGACAGCATCTCGGCTAATATGTAAGTATGCTTACAAATGAAAGGAGCACCGCTTGCGCACACCGTATATCAGTCTCAACATGGGCGTCGTCGTGAACCAGTACCAGCGCCGGATTAATCAGGATATCAGCCGGACGGAGGGCGCGCTCACGATCCATCAGTGCTGGATTCTGCAGTATCTGACGGAGCATACGGACCACGCCGTCCGCCAGAAGGAGATTGAGCAGATTTTCTCGATTCGCCGCTCAACCGCAAATACCATGCTGATGACCATGGAGAAAAACGGCTATATCCGCCGGGAGGACGACCCGGACGACGCGAGAGCGAAGCAGCTCATCATTACCGAAAAGGGAAGAAATGCCAGCGAACGGATGACGGATCGCCTGAAGGAATATGACGAGCTCATGCTGAGGGGCATCAGCAGTGAGGAGCTGCAGATCTTCTCGGATATTCTGGACAGGATGGAGCGCAATATTCGAAAATAAACATCCCGAACGCACACAGAGACTTCTCGAACCGGGCTTATTCCAGACAGGAATAAGCCGAGAGCACACAGGGCTTCGTGCCGGAAGTTTCCATAATCGTGTCATCGCATTGTAAGTATGCTTACTTTTCTGTGGAAGACTCAGTGATTGCATAAGCTTCTGCAGTGACCAAGGGACAGAAAAACCACCAGGAATGACTAAAGACAGAAAGAAGGAATATCATGAAACGTTTTGAAGGTAAGGTCGTCGTCGTAACCGGCTCAGGCCAGGGCATCGGCCGCGGCATCGCCCTGTATTTTGCAAGAAATGGCGCGGCTATCGTCACAAATAACCGGAAGCCGCTCGATATGAATAAGGTGCGCGCATCCTACGCTGATCTCCCGGAGGCAGAGCAGGAGAAGCTGATTGCAATGCGCGGTGACGCGCAGACGACGGCGGACCAGATCCGGAAGGAGGGCGGACAGGACGACGCAAAGCGCCTGATCGATACCGCGATCTCCGCCTTCGGCCGGATCGATATTCTTGTCAATAACGCGGCCGGTCTCGGCCAGGGCACCGTCCTCTCCACGACTGAGGCGCAGTGGGACATGATGACGCAGGCAAAAATGAAGGGCGCCTTCCTCACGATGCACAATGCGGTCCCCTATATGATTAAGCAGGGCGGCGGCACCATTTTAAACAGCGCCTCAGACGCGTGGGTCGGCATTTCCAATCTCTGTGCGTACAGCGCGGGAAATGCAGGGATCGTCGGACTGACGAAGTCTGCCGCCGAGGAGCTACTGCAGTACAACATCACGGTGAACGCCTACTGTCCGCAGGCCGCATCGCCGGGCCACGAGGTGGAATTCACAAAGACTGTCAACACGCTGACGAAGGCAACCGGCGAGACGCTCGACCCGAAGAAGCTCGCGTCGATTAACCGCCAGCACGGAGATCCGATTTATCTCGCGCCGTTCCTCGGCTACCTCTGCACGAAGGACTGCAGCGATATCACCGGGCAGGTCTTCGGCGTGACCGCAGGCGGCCGCATCGAATTTTACTCGGACTCCCGCGTCATCGACCGGATCGAAAAGGACGAGGGTCACTGGACCATCGAGGAGCTTGCAAAGGAGCTCCCGGGCACACTCCTTAAAACGGTGCGGAGTCAGCCTGCTCACAACACCTGGGCGAGCGACACCGATAAGACACCGGAGGCTGAGGATACACCAGCCACGAACGGAGCCTCCGGCGATACCTTCATATCGCCGGAGGCAGCTCTGTTCGGTCCGGGTGAACCTGCTCCGGAGGACAAATTCCACGGCAAGGCCTATCTCAATATGATTCTCGGCTTCAATCATCCGAGCCACTGCTCTGTCGGCGCCGTGACGCTGGGCCCGGGCGCGCACAACAACTGGCACACGCATTTCGGATACCAGGTGCTTCTGGTCACAGACGGGGAGGGCTGC
Source organism: uncultured Eubacteriales bacterium (assembly GCA_900320615.1). Lineage (GTDB taxonomy): Bacteria > Bacillota > Clostridia > Lachnospirales > Lachnospiraceae > Chordicoccus. The sequence goes on along the minus strand of ONSX01000155.1, from coordinate 1,155 downwards.
TATCAGGAGAAGGGCGGCCCTGTCCGGAAGCTTAAGAAGGGCGATGTCGTCGTGGTCAAGCCCGGTGTTGAGCACTGGCACGGCGCTGCTCCCGGCAAATGGTTCTCGCATGTCGGCATGATTCTGAATGAGACGAAGCCGACCGAGGGAGGTCCGGAGATCACGCCGGAGGAATATGAAAAGCTGACAAAGGGTATCTGATTTTCACAGCTCATCATGCGTATAGCGGAGGAACCCCTCGCCTCGGATTTCCTCCGCGTCCGTGATAATGCAGAAGGCGGTCGGGTCGATATCCGCCACAATGTCCTTCAGGATCACGCTCTCCTTGATCGAAACCGCGCAGATCAGCATGTTCCGGTCCTCGGACGTGTACATGCCCTTCACCGGCACAACAGTCGCACCGCGGTCGAGCTCCTTCATGATTTCATTTCCGATCGTCAGGTACTTGTCGGAAATGATATACGCAAGACAAGCATTTCTGTGACCGCTGACGAAGCGGTCCGCCACAATTCCCGAGAGAATAACCGATACAATTGCATAGCCGGATTTTTCCACGCCGAAAATGAACACCGACATCAGAATGATGACGCCGTCGACTGCCGGCAGGATTTTCGCGACCGGCAGATGCGGAACCTTCCTCTGAATCAGCGCGGCGAGCGTATCCGTTCCGCCCGTCGTCGCGCGGCCGAGGAAGACCATGCCGCAGCCGACGCCCATAAGCAGTCCGCCCAGAATCGCGGCGAGAAAGAGATCGCTCCCCGAAATCGCAAAGTCCGGGATAACCGCGAGCCAGAGTGAGAAAAATGCAGACGCAAAGAGCGTCCGCCGGATATAGCGCCAGCCTCTCATTTTCACGGAGGCAATCATCAGCGGAATATTGAGGACAATATTACTGACCCAGACCGGGATGCCGCCCCTGACAAGCGGCTTCGTCAGATGCCGGATAAACATCGCAAGGCCCGTAAAGCCTCCCGCCACGACGTCAGCCGGCACGAAGAAGAGATTTGTCGCCGCTGCCATCACAAATGTTCCCGCGACGAGCCAGAGAATCGTCGTGCGCCGTTCATGTGTCATAAGAAACCTTCCTTTCCATCCATTCCTTCCTGTTCTTATCCTAGCAGTCCGAACAATTTCAGTCAAATTAACACAGCTCCC
>ONSX01000156.1 GCA_900320615.1 uncultured Eubacteriales bacterium | reverse complement strand
GATAAGCTTATGATTAACGGCCCGAAGAGCCAGGTCCGTACTGTGATAGACGGGCAGTCCGAGCTGCGGCGCGCAGCTCATGACCGTGTTGGTGCAGTCTGTGCAGTTGCCGATGAGAATGGCTCCGGCCCCTGCCTTCCGGATCGCGAGCACCTTCGCGACCTGGCCCGGACATTTCCCGGGATTCAAGCACTTGCGGGTATTTCTGACAGGCATCGCCTGCTTGCAGTATTCGATGTCCACGACCTCGGAGCCATAGGACGCGGCGAGCTCCCTCATGCGCTCCTCCGACGCGCCGCAGGCACAGACGAGAAGGCCGATTTTCTCAGGCCCCTTCGGGAAGCACTCGGAAGCGATCAGACCGCCTGTCGTCTTAATGACCGGGGCAGCCAATTCCGTCCTGTGTCCCGTAAACGGGCCGCCCATGAGAAGCTCCCCGTACTCATCAAGGCCGCCGTTCATTTGAAAAATGTCCCCAACCGATATGCCGACCGGAACGTCATGCATGACGATTGTCTCTCCGGGGTGCGTCTTCAGCTTGCCAGCGACCGTCAGGTCCTTGTCGATCATCGGCTTTCCGAGATCGACCGCCTCGTGAATGCGGACCGCGGTCTCCACATTGGAGACGACGGCCCCGGCCGCAAGCGGAATCGCGTCCGGCGGAAGAAGCTCGCCGAGCACCTCGCGGACAATCGCCCGCTCCTCTCCCATCGGGTACATGTCCGGCAGGAGATGGACTTCAATGGGTCTCTTCCCTGTGTAAGACTCAAGTGCCCTATAAAGCGCGGCGACGGCCCTTGTGTGTTTTTTCTTGATGGCGATAAAGCCGCGGGAGGCGCGCATCACATCCATCTCGATCGCAAGGCCCCGGAGCACGTCCTCCGGCCTTTTCTCGACCGAATCGATATTGTGGGAGAGAATCGGCTCACACTCGGCGGCGTTAATGATGACGCAGCCCTTCTCCTCCGGCTCCGAGCCCGACGAGTCCGGACGCGCGGATCATAGAGAGCGGATCCGCATTTTCGAGCGGCACGTATGCCTTCGTCTGCTCCGCGGCCGCCTCGATCCGAACCGCCTCATCCGTCACGGCCAGAACCGTGCCGCTCACGGACGTATGGATGAAGCTTCCGAGCTTTCCCTCCGGAATATCCGCGATCCGCTGTCCCCGTCTGACCGTCTCTCCTTCTTTTACGCAGGGAACGGACGGAGCACCGACTCCCTGCCTGAGAGGAAATATATATTCTGGCATAAATGCTCCCTTCCTGTCGTGATTCAGAGCCATACAATAATTCTAAACTGCTGAATCGCTGCCTTCTTCTATGCTCAGCTGTACTCAGCCGCCGACGTAAAGTGCATCCCGGCCCTGGTTCTGCTTAACCGCCTGACTCACGCGCTGACCGTGTCCGCGCACGTCAGACCGCCGCTCTCCTTCTCGAGCAGGAACCCGTCCTTCAGCGAATCGGTGTCATCCACGATCCAGGTATTGAGACCCGTGATATGGGCGGAGCCTGTGATCTTCGGGACCACACCCGTGTACGGTCCGACCCGCTGCTCTCCGACGACCTGTCCCTCAAAAACCGAGCCTGTGATACTCTCGTAGCGGAACGGCTGCCGCGCTCTGAGCTCGCCCCTCGCGTACAGGGCCGCGAGCTTCGCGCTGGTTCCCGTCCCGCACGGGGAGCGGTCCACCTGCGCGTCGCCGAAAATCACACAGTTCTTCATGTCTGCATTTGCGTCGCAGTCCTTCGAATAGAACTCCACGAGATCAACGGTGTGGATCGGAAGGATCGGATGCTGCACCGGAAATGCGCGGTTGATTTCATTTCTCAGCGCCATGCCGAGCTCTGTGATCGTGCTGATATTGTCGATTGTGAGCGGCAGGTGGATTCTGTCCGCATCGACCAGCGCGAAAAATGAACCCCCGAATGAGATGTCGAACGGGACCTCCCCGAACTGCTCCGTCCTCACGGACAGGTGCTCCCGGTAGAGAAATGCCGGCACATTGTAGATGCTCGCGCGGACTGCGTGTCCGTCCTTCACCTGCACCTCGACGCGAATGAGTCCCGACGGCGCATCGAGCGTCACATATGTCACCGGCTCCGTCACACGGACCATGCCCGTCTCAACCAGCATGGACGCGCAGCCGATGCTGCCGTGTCCGCACATGTTGAGACACCCGCCGCTGTCCAGGAAAATGACACCCGTATCTGCCCCCGAATGAACCGGCGGCGTCAGCACGGCGCCGAACATGTCCCTGTGGCCGCGCGGCTCGAGCATCAGCGCCTTCCGGAGGAAATCGTAGCGATTCATCAGATCCTGCTTTCTCTCCATCATGGTGCTGCCGCGAAGCTCCGGAAATCCGTCGTAGACGATTCTTGTCGGCTCACCCTCCGTGTGCGAGTCAATCGTCTTCAGCTCGTATTTGTAAGATAAGAGATGCGGTAAGCCCTTCATATCGTTCACCCCTTTTCGTCTGACGGATCGCTGAATCTGACTCTTGCCACGGCGGCCAGCGCCTGCGCAGTGCCCTCGACCTCAAGCAGCGCGCTGTTGATAATGATGTGCACGTGATCGGGATCGTTGGCCTCATAGCCGGCCCAGTACCTGTGGTAGGCGCTTCTTGCCTTGTCGACGCCGGCGATCATTTTCTTGGCCACCGCCTTGTCCATGTGCAGCGGCCCGACACAGTTGGCGAGCCTGTCCGCGTACGGCGCGTAGATGTAGACATGCATGGCGTCCGGCTCATCCTGCAGCAGGTAATCCGCGCAGCGGCCGACAATAATGCACGATTCCTTCGCCGCTGCCTTCCGGATGAAGTCGGCCTGCGCGTTGAACACAGCCTTCTGATGCTCTGCGGTGTCACGCCCGAGCGGAAACAGCATTCCGAAGAAGCCCGAGGCTTTCTTTTCTTCCTCCTCCGATATGACCGACACGGGCAGGTTCAGCTTTTTCGCGGCCTCCTGCCGCCCGAGGCTTCCGAAATCTCTGTTGATTGTAATCACAAATTTCTTCATGCTCAGCCTCCCAGAAATCTGGACAGAAAGCTCTTCGTGCGCTCCTCCCTCGGATGTCCGAAGACGTCCGCCGGCGCTCCTTCCTCAACGACATAGCCGTCCGCCATGAAAATGACTCTGTCCGACACATCCCTGGCAAATGCCATTTCGTGCGTGACGATGACCATCGTCATACCCTCGGCCGCAAGCTCCTTCATGACGGACAGGACCTCGCCGACAAGCTCCGGATCGAGAGCCGATGTCGGCTCGTCGAAGAGCAGCGCCTCCGGCTCCATCGCGAGGGCCCTTGCGATCGCGACC
>ONSX01000157.1 GCA_900320615.1 uncultured Eubacteriales bacterium | reverse complement strand
CAGACCTGTCAGTGCCGTCTCCAGACTGCCGAGCTGAGTAAGCATTGAACCCATGTTCTTAATCCTCCGTTACCTGTTGTCTGACTCTGTGACTGTGATTTTCCCGCCGGAGATACTGATCTTCCGCATCTTGTAGAGATGCCCGGCGGCGCGCTTGAATGCCGCCTTCGAGATGCCGAAGACCTCACGGATCCTGTCCGGATCGGCCTTGTCATCAAACGGGAGATGCCCGCTGTATTCATTTTCAATAATGCGAAGGACAGCCTCCGCGTCCGGGTTGATCTGCTCATACGCCTTGCCCCGGAGCGAGAGGTCGAGCTTCCCGTCCGGCTTGACTCCCGTCACATGGAGCTCCGGCTCATCGCCAATCGAAACATGCGGATTCTCTCTCTTCGGAATCATCCCAGAGTACTTGTGATCCACGGCGACAAAGGCACCGAAATTATCCGCGATCTGGTAGACAACTCCACTGACCATATCTCCCTTCTTGTACGGAGAGTCGCAACGAAGATACGGGTAGACCTTCATAGTTGCCGCGAGGCGCCCCGTCTTGTCGACGTAGAGGGCCACAAGTACGCTGTCCCCTGCGCTGACCCGCCTTGTCTGTTCATGGAACGGAAGAAGCAGATCCTTCTCAAGTCCCCAGTCGAGAAATGCGCCGATTCTCGTCGTCTCGCGGACGGTAAGGTCCGCTGTCTCATGAAGTCTGATCTTCGGCTCCGCCGTCGTCGCGATCAAGCGGTCCGAGGAGTCCCGGTAAATAAAGGCCTCTACTTCATCGCCCGGCTTTGCTCCCTCCGGCACCTGCCTGGCCGGCAGCAGCACGCGGTCCTCCGGCCCCGCATCCCTCGACTCGCCGAGATATGCGCCGTGGTCCCTGACACTGACGATCACGAATGTTTTTCTTACACCTATTTCCATATACAATCCATTCTCTCCGGCCTCTCCCGGAGTGCTCAGCTAATTAATATGGATAATAATACCATATCACAATCGTAGCTATTCAGCACCCCCAGACTCGGAACGCTTCGCGTTCCTCGTTGTGGGCGGGCAGAGCGGCTTCGCCGCTTGCCCGCCCCTCGGAGAATTAAAAAGATTTCGGGCGAGCAAGCTCTCCCTCCATCTTTTCAATTCTCCAAGGGGTGCTGAATAATTATCATATCATAAACTGGATGATCGCGCACGGGCTTCCCTGCGCGTCATTGAGACATACCATAAAATACCGGTCTGTCCGATACGTCACCGGCGTGATCGTGTCCCCGAGCCGTGCCTGCTTCATATACTCGACGCGGAGCTCCTTCACCTTCGTTCCGAGCGGCAGACAATTATCGGCCATATCGATGTAGGCGAGATTGTTGACGTGGCGATTTGTGTCAATGCTGCTGATCTGAATCTCGAACGGCTGCATCTCCTCGCGGACAACGCCCTCCGCACCGTCCTCCGGGATCGGAATCCGCCTCGGCGCCTTATCCGGGATGAAGAGTTCCTCTTCGATTCCATACTCCGCGATCTGCTCCTTCGGAATCCGCGCGGGGCGCTGCTCCCTCGCGTCAAAGTAGACCCACTGCGTGTTCGCCTCCGCAAGTCTCTTTCCACTCTCATCTTCCATGACGAAATTCCGGAAGCCGTTGAAGCCGCGGAATGCATAGGTCCATGTACGCGTCGTCACATTCGTTCCGAAGAGCGGACGCTCATGGACGAGAATCTGCCAGGAAATGATCATCCAGATTTTCTGGTGTTTCTCCCACACAGCCGGCCCCTGACCGATCATGTCCGAGTGAAAGACGGCGGCATCCTGCATCCGGGTCACAATGCCGCGGAGCGTCATGCGCGCGTCCGGACCGATCTCCGAGTAGCGCACCTTTGAAGTAAATTCGTACATGGTTTTTCCTTCCTCCAGATTATATACTCTCAACAATTACAGATAAGTCCGACGGATGGCTGTGCTGCCCTTCGACCGGGACTTATGCAGTAAAAAGAAAAGCTCCAGACATTTCGTCTGGAGCTTCCTGTTCGCTGGGCTAGGAGGATTCGAACCTTCAAATGACGGAGTCAGAGTCCGTTGCCTTACCATTTGGCGATAGCCCAATTTTCAAGACGAATGTTAT
>ONSX01000160.1 GCA_900320615.1 uncultured Eubacteriales bacterium | reverse complement strand
CTGGAGTGGCACAACCGCGAGGCTCGGCGTGAAGACCTGTTCCGTCCGCGGGACATAGACCGCAAAATCCACGGTGTCCTCGATCCCGTAGTGGCCGTCCGTCGTAAGTCCCATGAGATAGCCTCCGCGGCTCTTGACTTCGACCATGTTGCTGCGCGTCTTCTCGTAGAGATCATCCTGCGTCATGACGCCGATCACAAGCGTTCCCTGCTCGATCAGACTGATCGTCCCGTGCTTCAGCTCGCCGGCAGCATACGCCTCCGAGTGGATGTATGAAACTTCCTTCATTTTCAGACTTCCCTCGAGCGTGATCGCGTAGTCCATGCCACGGCCGATGAAAAAGACATCGTGCGCGTTCGCATACTTCGCTGCGAACCACTGAATCCGCTCCTTGTCCTCGATGACGCGGTCGATCTGCCGCGGAAGCTTCTTCATCGCGCCGAGAAGCTCCGCCTCCCGCGCATCATCAAGCTTTCCGTGGTTTTTGCCGAGCGCGATCGCGAGGATATACATCGCGATCAGCTGGCAGCTGTAGGCCTTGGTCGTCGCGACGGCGATCTCCGGACCCGCGTAGGTATACATGACGTGATCCGCTTCGCGCGCGATCGATGAGCCGAGCACATTGACGACCGCGAGCGTCGGAACGCAGCGCTCTTTCGCGAGACGAAGAGCTGCCAGGGAATCGGCCGTCTCTCCCGACTGTGAAATAATGACAACCATGGAGTCGGACTCGAGAATCGGGTCTCTGTACCGGAACTCGGAGGCAAAATCCACCTCGACCGGAATTCTCGCCAGTTTCTCGATCGCATACTTACCGACCACACCGACATGGTACGCGGAGCCACACGCAACAATGTATATTCTCTTCAGGCCGCTGAACTTCGCCTCGTCCATTTTCAGCATGGAAAGATCGATGAAAGACTGCGGGTTCTTCTCTCCGCCGTCCTTCACATATGCGTTGATCGTATCCTGAACGGCCTTCGGCTGCTCATGAATCTCCTTCATCATGAAGTGCTCATAGCCACCCTTCTCCGCCGCCGATGCGTCCCACTCGATCGTCTTGAGTTCCTTCTTGATCTCATCTCCGTCCAGATTGTAAAATGTAATGCCGTCGCGCGTGAGTCTTCCGAGCTCAAAGTTTCCGATGTAGTAAACCTTGCGCGTGTGGCTCAGGATCGCCGGGACATCGGACCCGATATAGGTCCCGTCATCCGCAACGCCGAGGATCATCGGGCTGTCCTTCCGCACGACGTAGATTTCATCCGGATAGTCCTTGAAGAGCAGGACAAACGCGTAGGAGCCGCGGATCCGGACCTGCGCGTGGTTGATCGCATCGATCGGCGTGTGCTGGTATTTCTTATAGTAGTAGTCGATCAGCTTGACCGCGACCTCCGTGTCTGTCTCCGAGTAAAATTTATAATTGTGGCGGAGAAGCTTTGCCTTGAGCTCCGCGTAGTTCTCAATAATGCCGTTGTGGACGCCGATGACATTCATGTCGTCGCTGCAGTGCGGATGCGCGTTGTTCTCGGACGGCTCTCCGTGTGTTGCCCAGCGCGTGTGGCCGATGCCGCAGGTTCCTCTGACCGACATGCCGTCGTTCGTCTTGTTTCGGAGATTCTGCAGTCTGCCTTTCGCTTTGACAATAACCGTCTCTCCGTCTCCGTCGCGGACCGCAATGCCCGCGGAGTCATATCCCCTATATTCAAGCTTTGTGAGGCTGTCCAGCAGAATCGGTGCCGCCTGCTTCGTGCCCACATAACCGACAATACCACACATAGTCATTCCTCCTTCCGGTTGACCGGAAACAAGTTGATATTTCACAATAACTATTCATTATTCTCATATACATGCCGCCTTGTCAAGCTCTTTGCGGAACGAGTCCTGCACGCCCTCCACATACAGAAAATGCGGGGCACTCGTGAACCCTCACCCGACTAAAGTCGGGTGCTTCCAACGACACGATGAAGTTCGTGTCATGCTGTCTTTAGGACAGCGGACTGCCTTTCTACGATAAGGCACTGAACTCAGA
>ONSX01000161.1 GCA_900320615.1 uncultured Eubacteriales bacterium | reverse complement strand
ACCTCTATCTCACCTACTACGCAAAGGAGCTGGCACAGATGATCCGGGAGGGCGAAATCGGATGAGCGGCACTTTGATCTCCGCAGACAACAGCTGGGCGCTGTTTGCTATTCTCGCCTGCGTGGCCGCTGCCGCGATTTATCTCGAGCAGCATTACCGCTGGGCCGCGAAAATGACCGGCTGCGTGCTGGCACTGCTCGGATCCATGCTGCTGACGAACCTCCACATCATCCCGACGGAGGCAAAAACCTATGACTTTGTCTGGGATTACATCGTGCCGCTCTCGATCCCGATGCTGCTCTTTCAGGCGGATATCCGGAAGATCGGCAGGCGCTCCGGCCGTCTCATGATCGTCTTCCTGATCGGCGGCCTCGGAACGATCGTGGGCGGGCTTCTGGCTTACCGGCTCCTGCGCTCCGTGATCCCGGGGCTTGCCAAGGCGGTCCCGATGATGATCGGCACCTACACCGGCGGCACAATCAATCTCGTGGCCATGGCAGACAACTACCACGCAAGCTCAGAGCTCGTCTCCGCGGCCGTCGTCGCGGATGATCTCGTAATGGTCGTCTATCTCTTTATTCTGATGGCAGTGCCGGAGGGGACCTTCTATCTGAACAGGCGCAGCAGTCAGGAAAAGAAAGTGTCGCGACAGGAAAGAACTGTTTTACGGTCAGCCAGCCTTGAACAGGATTCACTTTCTGCAGGCACTTCTTCAAAAAAACAGGGAGCTCATGCATCCGGTCAGGCCGCTGAAAGCACTTCTTCAGAAAATATAAGAAGCTTACAATCCAACCCGACCGTTTCCGGAAAGACCGGACAGGAAGAGGCCGATTCGCAGTCCGCCTCCTACTGGCGCCCGAAGAAGGTCTCCCTACAAAGCGTCGCCGCAATTTTCGCGCTGTCTGTCTTCATCGTTGCGGTCTCATCGACAGCAGCCGACTATCTGTCTGCTGTCATCCCAAAGTCGGGCTTTCTTCTCACGCTGCTGAACGGCCTTCTTGGAAATGAGTACCTCCTCATCACGACGATCACGATGCTGCTCGCCACACTCTTCCCGAGGAAGGTCGGAAAGCTGGACGGCGCACAGGAAATCGGCACATACCTGATTCACATTTTCTTCGCGGTCATCGGCGCTTACTTTACGATCAGCCTGATCGTAAAGAAAGCGCCGCTGCTTCTCATTTTCTGCCTGATGATCGTCACAATGAATATGCTCTTCAGCTTCATCAGCGGCAGGCTTCTTCATTTCAACAATGAGGAAATTGCGATCGCCTCTAATGCCAACATCGGCGGGCCGACGACAGCCGCCGCGATGGCCGTTGCCCGCGGCTGGGGAGAGCTGATCGTGCCGTCAATTCTGGTCGGCACACTCGGGTACGTGCTTGGGAATTACTACGGTATCTTCTCGGGGACGCTGATCGGGCTCAAATAAACGAGATAGCGCAAAATTCGACAGTGCTCAAAGATCGGTGCAGCTGCGCAGAAGAAACTGCCGGATACGAGATATTCCTCAGCTCTGTCTGCGCATCGCGCCTTTCTTCCTGAGCCATACAAAATATGACACACACAGGATAATCTGCAGTGTGGAGGAGGCCGGCGTCGCAAGTCCGATGTGGAACAGCGACACCGGTCTCTGTCTGCTCATGAAGAAAGAGACCGGAATTCGGACGAGAAACGATCCGATAATGCCCTGCACCATGACGAATCTTGTCTTCCCGATGCCATTGAAAAATCCGATGAAGCAGAAGAAGACCGGCGTCAGCAGGCAGTCAATCGCGTAGGCCTTGAGGTAGTCCCAGCCGGCCTGCACGACGGCCGGATCACGGCTGAACAGCGCTGTGAGCGTGCCTCCGTGGAAGAAGCTGAGAATACACATGAAAACGCCGATCGCAAATGATGTCGCGATCGCGTACACAAGCCCCCGCTTGGCGCGGTCCATCCGTCCCGCCCCGTAGTTCTGCGAGACAAATGCGGCCATCGACTGCATGAACGCGCTCGGCACCAGCATAATGAAGGCGCAGACCTTC
>ONSX01000162.1 GCA_900320615.1 uncultured Eubacteriales bacterium | reverse complement strand
GATTTTCGAGGTCGACAAGGCCATGAACACGCTCTTTTACTACAGACACAGATATCAGTTCCGCGCGCAGGACGGCGAGCAGGGCGGCAAGCGCCGCTGTCACGGCGCAAATGGCGCTGATATTGTCCTCAAGGTCCCGGAGGGCACGATTGTGCGCGAGGAGCACACGGGCAAGGTCATCGCGGACCTCTCCGGCGACACACAGCGCGTCACGGTCCTTCGCGGCGGACGCGGCGGACGCGGAAATATGAATTTCGCGACATCGACGAACCAGGCGCCGCAGTACGGCGAGCCGGGCAAACCGGCGCTCGAGCTTGATGTGACGCTTGAGCTGAAAATGGTGGCTGACGTCGCGCTCGTCGGCTTCCCGAATGCCGGAAAGTCAACCTTCCTTTCCCGCGTGACAAATGCAGACCCGAAGATCGCAAGCTATCCGTTCACAACGATTGATCCGAATCTCGGCGTCGTTGATTTCGGTGACGGCGGCGGCTTCGTCATCGCCGACATGCCGGGGCTCATTGAGGGCGCTTCCGAGGGCGTCGGTCTCGGTCACAAGTTCTTAAAGCACATTGAGCGGACGCGCGTGCTGATCCACCTGGTCGACGCCGCTTCCTTCGATGGCCGTGACCCGGTCGACGATGTCGTGAAGATCAATGAGGAGCTTGAGAAGTTCAACCCGGACATCATGAAGAAGCCGATGGTCATCGCGGCAAACAAAGTGGACTGCATTTTCAAGGATCCGGACGATCCCCACTGGCAGGATCCGGTGCAGCGCCTGAAGGACGCCTATGAGCCGAAGGGATGGAAGGTCTATCCGATTTCCGCGGCCACAGGGCAGGGCGTGAAGGCACTTCTGAACGATGTCCGAAATCTTCTTGCTACGTCTGCGCCGAAGCAGGTATACTATGAGCAGGAATATTTCCCGGAGGACGAGCTGATGAAGCAGAATCTTCCGTACACTGTAACAAAGGATGAGGATTCACACACACACGAACAGTTTTATCGTGTTGAGGGACCGCTGATCGAGAAGATGCTCGACTACACGAATCTCGATACGGAGCGCGGCTTCGTCTATTTCGGACAGTTCCTGAAGCGCCACGGCATCAACGAGGCCCTGAAGAAGGCCGGCGCGAAGGACGGCGACACCGTGAAGATGTACGGCCAGCAGTTCGAGTATTATGACGAGACGGCTGATATCGGAAACGAGGACGACGCTGAATAAGTCCGGACGTCCCTGGTCGGAATAAATAATAAGACGGCTGATATTGAAGGAGATGAGATACATGCTGACAAGTAAACAGAGGGCGTACTTAAAGAGCCTTGCGATGAACGAGAACCCGATCATCTGGCTCGGCAAGGCGTCTCTCACACCAGAAAATACAAAGAATATCGACGAGGCGCTGGCGGCTCGCGAGCTGATCAAGATCGGCGTGCTGAAAAACTGCGCGGATGATCCGAAGGCGATTGCGGAGGCCGCTGCCGGACGGACGCACGCGGAGATCGTGCAGGTCATCGGCAAGAAGATCGTTCTGTACCGCGAGGGCAAGGACGACAAGAAGAAGATCGAGCTGCCGCGGTAAGACACAAGGGTTTTGAGGGAGGAGCGTTCATTTTGAAGATAGGGATTATGGGAGGGACCTTTGATCCCATCCATATCGGGCATCTGATTCTCGGGGAGAGTGCCTGGCAGCAGCTCGGCCTTGACTACGTGATTTATCTGCCGGCCGGCAATCCGCCGCACAAGCAGCACCGCGAGGGGCGCGCGACGGACAGACAGCGTATGGACATGGTCCAGCTCGCGACGGCGGAGAATCCTCATTTTATCGTGTCGGACTTCGAGATGAACGAGGACGGATTCACTTACACTTACCGCACGCTGGAGCATATGCGGAAGGAGTATCCCGACGCGGAGATCTATTTTATCATCGGTGCGGATTCTTTATTTGACTTTGATACCTGGCGGGAGCCGCAAAAGATTTGCGACAACTGCACACTGGTTGTCGCG
>ONSX01000163.1 GCA_900320615.1 uncultured Eubacteriales bacterium | reverse complement strand
TCAGCTAATCAGCAGAAAATTCGCCACACATGGCATAACCAAGTCAAACACAGACCGATGGCTTTGCTCAGTCTGTATGAAAGCCTCCTCTCTGAATCGATTTCTCAGTCAACGTGGTACACCCGTCCCTCCCGTCTCGGCGCGGCCTTCTCCGCCTCACCATCCGGGAATCCGACTGCGAGATGGCCGATACCCTCATACTCGCCTTCGATCCCAAGCGAGCGGAGCAGCTCCTTTCCTTCCTCCAGCTCGAACTCCTCCTTCGCGCGGTGGATCCATACGCTTCCGAGTCCGATCGAATGTGCCTCGAGCATCATATTTCCCATGACGAGGCTGCCGTCATACTCACGATTCGGCCAATCCCTTGGACTGAGAACGATCAAAATGACCGGTGCCCCATAGAACGGATCAAACTCCGGCTTCCATCCACCGATTTTGCAATTGAGTGCAGACAACTTATCCCGCACTTCTTTATTTCTCACTTCAACGATAATCGTCTTCTGCCGGCCTCAATAATCTCGTCAATCTTATCCTGAGGAACCATGTCGGCTTTGTATTTGCGCACGCTGCGTCTTGTTTTGATCAGATCAATCATATCGCTCATATGCTTGTCGCGCCCGAAGCAATCGAGCGCATCCTCCTTTTCTTCGAGTATATGCTCTCGCCTATACAGAGGCAAGTGCAAACGACCATTCCCAAGGAGAACGATTCAGCACCCATCGGCAGATTGATGCAAGCCGGGCGGAGATAGTCGCTCATAATTGCGCTATTTTACAAGAACTGACGATTGAATATTAGCTAAATCATTTTACAATATAAAGCAGGTTAAAGTGCAACGATTTCTCAGAGAAGACGAAGCCATACAAAGCTGAGCCTTGATCGCAAGTACTGACTCACTGGTCTACGTATAGAGTTCTGACCGGATATTTCGCAGTATGAATCACATCAAAGGAGGAAACGATTATGAATCTTAAGAATCTGAAAATCAATTTCCTCGGTGACAGCATCACCGAAGGCTGCGGCACATCTGACATCAGCAAGGTCTACTGGAACCTTCTTGCGGAGCGGGACGGCGTCGTCGCGCGCGGCTACGGCATCGGCGGCACGCGCATTGCGCGCCAGCAGTCTGTATCTCCGGACCCGCAGTGGGACAAGTACTTCCGGAGCCGCGTCGCGGACATGGAAAATGACGCAGACGTTGTTGTCATTTTCGGCGGAACGAACGATTACGGACATGGGGACGCGCCGCTCGGCACGATGGACGACCGGACCGACGACACCTTCTATGGGGCGCTTCATCTCCTGTATCTCGATCTTCTTAAAAAATATCCGGATGCGCGGCTCCTCGTCATGACGCCGCTTCACAGGGTCGGAGAGAAGGCGCACATCAACGAGATGGGAAAGCCGACAGAGGCTGATCTTGAGACGTATGTCAACATCATCGAGGAGGTCGCGGCCTATTACGCGATCCCGGTTCTTGATCTCTACCGCACGTCGGGTCTCCAGCCGGAGGTCCCGATGCTGCGCGAGCGCTACAATCCGGACGGCCTTCATCCGAATGACGCGGGAAATGAGAGGATCTACCGCAGGCTGAAGGAAGCGCTCCTTTCGATGCAGTGAGCAGCATCTGTCTTACACATCTCAGGTCGGGAAAGGTGTTGTCGCACCAATGGATGCGGCAGCTTTGGATGTCAAACCAACCTTCACATAGAATACTCAATGGCGCATGCAGGAAGAATTGCCGCACAGGGTTTCTTCCTATATGCGCCATCGCGCATTCCGTGCTATAATAGGTAAGCTTTGCACGGAGTGCAGCCACGCCTGCCCGAAGCAGGCTTTCAGACAGGGAGGTGAATGAAATGAGTAAACTTGGCGGAAAGAACAAGGACAGCAAGAAGGCAACTGAGAAGAGAATGAAGCAGCAGCTCGCTGCTCTTGCGCGCAAGAACGCAAAGAAGAAAAAATAAACCCGCGTGTGCGGGAGAAAGGATGCAGGGACTGCCGTTATGCGGCGGTCCCTCATTTTAAAAAATGAAGCATGAAAAAAGCTGCGGAGCGGTCGTCTATACGGTCCATGACGGTCAGATTCTGATTCTGGTCGAGCATATGACGCTCGGACACACGTCGCTCCCGAAGGGACATGTCGAGGACCACGAGACAGAGGAGGAGACCGCGCTCCGGGAGATTCGCGAGGAGACGGGCCTTAAGGTAAAGCTCGATACGGGA
>ONSX01000166.1 GCA_900320615.1 uncultured Eubacteriales bacterium | reverse complement strand
GAAGCACTGAAATAAACGATGGAAATACAGATGTGGAAAGAGCTGCTCGATCCGTACGAGCAGGCGGTCTCGGAGCTTTTGGTCAAGTTCCGGAACCTGAAGGAGGAGCACAGGAAGAAAAATCTGTACTCCCCGATTGAGAGTGTATGCGGCCGCGTGAAGTCCGTCGCGTCGATTCTCGATAAGATGCAGCGCAAGAACATTTCCTTCGAGGACATGGAGGAGGAAGTGGAGGATATCGCCGGCGTACGGATCATCTGTCAGTTCGTGGAAGACATCGAGACGGTCGCGAATCTCATTTACAAGCGGACGGACATGGAGGTCCGCAGCAAGAAGGACTATCTCACAAATAAGAAGGCGAGCGGCTACCGGAGCTTCCATCTGATCGTGTGGTACACGGTGCAGACGGTCTCGGGGCCGAAGCGCCTGCAGGTTGAGATTCAGATTCGCACGATGGCGATGAATTTCTGGGCGACGACGGAGCACTCCCTGCAGTATAAGTACAGGGGCCAGATCCCGGAGCATGTCGCGGAGCGGCTCGCAGCGTCCGCCGATGCGATTGTCGCGCTCGATGAGGGCATGTCTCTCGTGCGCGATGAGATTATGGACGCGCAACGCTTCCGGCAGACGGAGGTCGAGCTCGTGCAGAGCATCCTGACGAGCATCGAGAACCTCTACCGGGTCGAGAGTGAGCGCGAGGTGAGGAAGATTCAGGACGAATTCTACCGCATCTATTCACTGCACAATATCGATGAACTCGACCCGCAAGAGAGGAAAATGAATGAAGCTTCCGTCGGCATTTGAAGCAGAAATGAAAATTTTACTTGATGGGGACTATCCGCTGTATGCGGATAGCCTCTTCCATAGTCCCGCCCGCGGTCTTCGCGTCAATGAAATGAAGATCTCCGTGGCGGGATTTCTTGCGCTCAGGAAAAAATACGGTCTGCCGGACCTTGAGCGGATTCCGTGGGTCCATGACGGGTTCTACGTGCCGGACGGAGAGGACGCCGCGGGAAGTCCGTTTTATTACGCCGGGCTCTACTACCTGCAGGACCCGTCTGCGATGACGCCGGCCGAAAATCTGCCGGTTCGGGCCGGAGACAAGATTCTTGATCTGTGCGCGGCCCCCGGAGGAAAGGCGACGGAGCTCCTCGCAAGGAAAGGCGACGGAGCTCCTCGCAAGGCTCGAGACGGCGGAGCGCGGGAGCGGCAGGAAGAGCGGCATCCTCTATGCGAACGATGTCTCCGCGAGCCGTGCCCGGGCGCTCAGGAAAAATATCGAGCGCATGGGCGGGACGCGCGTGTTCGTCACAGCGGAGACGCCGGAGAGGCTGGCGGTTCATTTTCCGGGATATTTTGACAAGATTCTGATCGACGCCCCGTGCTCAGGGGAGGGAATGTTCCGGACACAACCGGCGATGATGAAGCACTGGGAGGAAGAGGGGCCGGCGTATTATGCAGAGCTTCAGGAGACCATTCTTGAAGAGGCCTACCGCATGCTCGCGCCGGGAGGCAAGATCCTCTACTCGACGTGCACCTACTCCGTCATCGAGGACGAGGCCGTCATCGAGGACGAGGCCATGGTCGAGCGGATGCTTTCGCGCCACGCGGACCTTGCGGCGGAGCCCATGCGGGAATACAGCGGCTTTGCCCATATCAGCGCGGGAAAGCTCATGGCCTGCCTCGGAAAGGACCGCGCGAGGGCCTGGGGCCTCACGGAGGAGGTCCTCACAGAGAGATACGGATCCATGGAGAAGGAACTCCCCTATGTCAGGCTGTACCCGCACCGCGTGCGCGGCGAGGGACAGTTCGCGGCGCTGATCCGGAAGAAAAATGAAGACGAAAACAATGCATTGGCAGGGACCTCTACAGAATTGTTGGGGGGCTCGGAAACGGCAGACAGTATGGCTGATGGAAAATCCCTGGAGCTGACAGAAGCTCCGAATACGGAAAGGGCCATAATGCTGACTGAAAGTCCGGCGGACAGGCAGACTTCAAATCTGCAGAAGAATTCGGATGACAGAATGAGACAGGAAGATATCTGAGGAACCGCCCACTGCTGAGAATGCGGAGATGTCTGTCGACCCGTGCGCGGATTTCCATGAATTTACAAGCGGCGGCGAGGTCCATCTTCTGCCGGACGGCTACAGGCCGTCGCCCGGTCTTCACTACCTCCTGACAGGCGTGCACAAGGGAACAGAGCGCGAGGGCGAGCTGATCCCGTCGCAGAGCTACGCCATGACGAGAAGCGCCGCCTCCTGGAAGGACGTGATCGATCTCTCCGCAGATGACGTCCGCGCGATGAAGTACCTTCGCGGCGAGACGCTGCTCCTCACCGATGAGGAAATGAAGGCCGCTCCCGTGAGGGAACCTGCAAAGAAAAAGAAGAAGGCAGGCGCTGCCGGCAGGGCGGGAAGGCCGGAAAAGAAAGCCGGCAAAGGAAAACAGGATATGACACTCATTACGGTCGACGGATTCCCGCTCGGCTTTGGAAAGAGAAACGGGCCGCGCCTTAAGAACGGGCTTGCGCCGGGATGGAGGAAGCTTTGAAGAGAGACATCAGTACATTTTCCGCCGCCATATTTGATATGGACGGGACGCTCGTCGACTCGATGTCGATGTGGAGCGACATCGACCGGGAATATCTTGAGAAATACGGCATTCCGATGCCGCCTGATCTCCAGAAGGCCATCGATCCGCTGACCTGGGAGGAATGCGAGCTCTACTTCCGGGACGTGCTCGGGATCAAAAAGGAGCCGGAGGAGATCGGACGCGAGTGGCTCGATATGGCGCTTGAGAAGTACGAGCACGAGGTGCCCTTAAAGGCCGGCGTCCGGGAGATCCTTGCTTATCTCAAGCAGAACGGACTGTCCATCGGGGTTGCCTCGTCGAGCAGCCGCGCGATGATCGAGGGGGCTCTCGGCGCGCATGACATTCTCCGGTATTTCGACGCCATCGTTTCGTGCGACGAGGCCGGGGCCGGAAAGCCGGACCCCGCGTGCTACCTCGCGGCAGCGGAG